>DCXR01000043.1:11216-13537 GCA_002329075.1 Candidatus Neomicrothrix sp. UBA2131 | reverse complement strand
TCCGATGCCGAGGATGTCGGGCATCCGGAGTTGGAGTCAGGGGCTGAGCCCGACCCCGACCCTGAGGCCCCGTCAGGGCCTGCGCCGGGGGAGGCTGCACTGAGCAGGGCCAGGACCTCTGCCGATGTCCTCGCAGAGGTTGCCACTGCGACCGGTAACGGCAGGGGTGGCCCCGAGTCCTAGGTTGGCGGCGTGGGCGACGACCTGGACCTCGATGCGATGCTGCAGCGCTTCAAGGAGCGTGCCCAGGCGGTGCGTGACCGGCCCCTTCCCCCCATCGGCGGGGAGGAGCGACTGCGGTTCATCGAGCAGGCGCAACTCGACTTCCAGGACTTCGCCATCATCGGCGATGCCGAGGCCAGCCTCGACGACGGGATCCTCACCCTGCGCGTCGACCTCTCGGGCGGCGACGGCGACTGATCGCCGTAGCGGTCCTCAGGCAGCCGCGTCGAAGGCGGCTCGGATCGCCTTGCCGTCGGATTCCCTGGCGATTCGTTCGTACATGCGTTGCCGGGTATCTGCGGCGACGAGGCGGGGTTGTTCGACGGTGGCCCAGTGGACGAGGCCGTTCCAGAACCGGTCGATGAGGACGTGGCCGGGCACCTGGCCGCCGTCGTTGGTGCGCAGGTGAAGGTGGCGAAGTTCTCCCAGGTACAGGTTCAGGGAGCGGACGTGGATGCGTTCGTCGGTGCGGATGCGTTCGACGATCTCGGCTGCCGTCTCGGCTTCGGCACGCCTGTCGGTGAACACGTCCGGGGAACGCAGGATCGTCTGCGTTTCGGCGAACCCGATTTCGGCCCGGAACTCTATGACCAACAGGTTCGCGAGGAACGAGAAGAACTCTTCGATCTCCCGGCCTATCTCCGGCAGGTGGCGGGTGCTGTCCTCTCTCGCGATGTTGTCGTCGGGTTCGACGTCCGGATGGGCGTCCGGGCCGTACACGAGGTCGCGGGCCACGAACCACATCTCGTCGTGGCCGCCGATGCCCAGCGCCGGGTTGCCGCCCTCGTCGAGGCCGTGGGCGTCGAGCAGGCCCCGGTCCAGGTGTCCGATTGCCATCTCCGAGATGTCTTCGGCGATTGCGGCTGAGAGGTCGGGGACGGGAAGCATCGACAGGAACGCTCCCTTGGCCTCGATCTTGGCGACGAAGGTGAGGGTGTTCCAGAACGGCTGGTCCAGGCCGTGGCGCAGCAGGGCGAGTTGCTGGGGGATCGTCGGGAACCGGACGCCGTCGAGCAGGTTGGCGTTGGCGGCAAAGGGTTCGCCACCCCGTTCGCGAAGCGCCTCTTCCCACGCGGCGAGGGCGGGTTCGCGCACGAGCGTGCGCGGTGGCTGGTAGGTGCCGTCGGCGAGGAAGCCTCCGTGGAGGCGTCGTCCGGCCACGATATGGGGTTCGGCGTAGTCGTGGTCGGCCAGCAGTTCGTCGTACTCGTACACCAGTTGGGCCACGCCGTCAGTCTTGCCGATCAGGTCGCGAGCGGCCCTACCGGCGTACCGAAGCGTTGGGTCGGCGGATACAGTGGCGCTCCGACGCGGACGTAGCTCAGCTGGTAGAGCATCACCTTGCCAAGGTGAGGGTCGCGGGTTCGAATCTCGTCGTCCGCTCCACGTGGGAGTCCAGATCCTCCCGTTTGGCCAACTGCAGGAGGAGTGGGCTCCTTCACACCGTGTCGGGGATCGAAACTCGACCGTCGTCGCTGATGGCGACGACTCCGGTGGCGACGGCGTGGTTGAAGATGGCGTCGATGTGGGCGTTCAGTTTCGTCGATTTGGTCTTGAAGCCAAACTGGAAACGCAGAGTCTCCTTGCAGTCGTCCGGGGCCAGCGAGCCAAGATCGGCGATGATGTACCGCAGGGCGTTGCAGTATTCCTGAGGAGCAATCTCTTCCGGTTGGCGAACCCGGTCGGATGAATGGCGCCACGAAGTCCAGGTGTCGGCTTGGTTCGGTGTTGCCCACACGAAGTCGCCGAACTTCGACCGGGTGACGTTTTCCTCCGAGAGGCAGGCCTTGACCACCTCGACACGCGGCTTCAGGATCCGTTCGAACCCCAGGACCGTGCAGACGTACTTGGCGAGTCGTGTCGCCTCGATGGGTGCTTCGACGGCCAGCACCTCGGATATCACCTGCATCAGGAGCCGCTGTGCCCGCTCGCACGATGCCTGGTCCCAGAGGTGGGGCTTAGCGAGGACGTCGAGCACTAGGTGACCTTCCTCGTAGACGACGTTGGGTTCGAATGCTCGGAACTCGCCAAGGTCGTGGACACCATGTGAGTCGTCATCAGGGTCATCGTCGGCCGGATCGTCGACTGGTGCTTCGATG
>DCXR01000043.1:0-10829 GCA_002329075.1 Candidatus Neomicrothrix sp. UBA2131 | reverse complement strand
TGGGATCGTCGACTGGTGCTTCGACGCCTTCCATGGCGTCGCGGATGCGGGCCAGGACGGTGTCGCGTTCGTCGCGCCACGACGGCAGCCACACCCGCAGCACCCGTGACCACCCTCGGGTTTCGAGCACCGCCTTGGGGAGGATCTCCCGCTGAGCGGCTGAACCCCGTTCGGCCCAGTCGGGTCCATCGATCATGACGGCGACCCGCCAGTCGGTTTCATCTGGCCGCCCGATGGCGATGTCGACGCGCAACTCCGACAATCCGATCTGCGTGCCGACCCGATAGCCGATGTCCTCGATGGCGGTGGCGATGTCGTTGATGTGGTGACTGCGCTCGACACCGATGCCGATGTCACCGTGCCGTTCCACCCCGTCGTGGGCCAGTTTCAGGAATTGGTGCAGGAGCTGGGCCTCTTCGGATGAGGTGGGCTTGACGTTCATGTCGTTCGGGTCGAACGAGCAGAACACGATGGTTTCGGCTCGGGCCCGGGTGACGGCCACGTTGAGGCGGCGGTGTCCGCCCGGTCGCGTGACGGGTCCGAAGTTCATCGGTACATTGTTCGTTCCGGCCCCCCGTTCCCCGGGGCCTAGCTTGGAAAAGGCGATGGACAGCATCACCGTGTCGGCTTCGTCGCCCTGAACTGCCTCGAGATTGCGGATCTTGAGTTGCGGTTCGGCGGTTATGACACCGGTGTCCTCGTCCTTGGTGGTGGTGAGGGCCGCCTCGAGAACATTCTCGTCGCCATTGGCGTCTGCGGATGCCAGGAGTGCCTCGACCAACTTCCGTTGAGCCACGTTGAGGGTGACGGCGATCATCGATTCGGCGCCGTTGCCTGCTCCAGCGTGTCGACTTCGTTGCCGTTCGGGGTCGCGGAGCCGGTTCATGATCTCATCGACCATGGCGATTGCTTCGTCGGGGTTGGTTCCGACGACGTTGCGCATCTGACCACCCAGCACGGTGTTGGCCAACAGATACTTCTCCTGATGGTGTTCGTCGAGGAGGTTCGGATCGGTGCCGGGCCTGATGAACTGACCAGGGATGGGGCGGAACTGCAGCGCACGTGTGCCCCCGGTCGAGGAGGGGAACGTAAGCATCGGCTCGTCATAGATGTGGGAGTTCGAGAACGCGATGAGCGATTCGTCTCTGCTTCGATAGTGGACCTTCAGTTGCAGGTCAGGGATACGAGTTTCCTCGAACTCCTGGAGGATGCTTTCGAGGTCGGCGGCGGCGGCGGCGATCGGTAGGAAGCCACCTTCACCGTCGGCGTCTTCGTCGTCGAATTCGGTGTCGTCGATGTCGGCCTCGTCCGAGTCGGCTTCGACGAAGCGGCCCAGGTTGGATGAGAAGAAACGGGTGGGAGGCATCTGTTTGCTGTCGCCGACGACGATGTTCGCTGCCCCCCGCCCGAGGGCGCCAATCGCGTGGGAGGTTCGCACCTGGGATGCCTCGTCAAAGATGACGACGTCGAAGGGGATCGAACCGACGGGCACGAGGGTGGCTACCGAGTCGGGGCTCATGAGGAAGCACGGCATGACGTCGGAGAGGGCTTCGCCGAACTGTTGGATGAGGTTGCGGATCGGCACCTTGTCGCCGCGTTTGGCTTTGAGTCCGCGCAGCAGGTCGTGGGCCTCGCCGACTGGTCGCTTGAGCTTGACTTTGGGCTGCTTCTTTCGCTTGCTGACCAGACCCGGGATGCGGTCGACCATCAGCGACCGGGCGTCGGTCATGGAGCGTTCGAGTCGGCGGATGCGCTGGTCGTGGCGGAGCCCGTCGAAGTTGTCGATCTCACCGGCTTCGAGCCGTTCGGCGAACGTGGCTCGCAGGACACCGCGTCGGGCCCGGAGTTCGAGGTCGTCGAGCGGGAGGGTGCCGGCGAGGACGGGGTTACGTAGTGCCGGCAGTCCGTAGTCGATGAACCGGTCGGCTTCGCCGATGATTGCCATCCAGCGGTCCAACTCGAGGTAGCGGTCGCGTTCGCCCCGATCGGTGGCCCAACGGGGCTGAGTGGCGGCCCACGCTTCGAGGAGGGTACGGCCTTTGAGCCATCGTTCGAAGCCGGTGTCGGTCACGTCGAGCAGTCGGCCGAGGTCCTGCCACGAGTCGATGACCTGTTCGACGACGGCTCCGGCGAGACGGTCGGGGCTTGGTTCGGTGGTTAGCCGGGCGATGAAGTCGCCGACGCCGGGGCTGTCGCAGTGCGTCGCCAGGGCGCGGGTGCCGTGGATGAGGTCGGCGAGGTTGGCTGACGCGTCGTCGGTCATCGGGTTCCAGCCGTCGGGGATGGCGAGGCTCAACTCTTCGGTGAGTCGGCCGGCGAGTTCGTGCGTGGCGGCGGCTTCGGCGTGGACGGCCAGCACTGCTGTAGCGAGGGCGTTGCCATCGGTCGTGATGGCGTCATCTCCCAAGGCTGCCGTCAAGGCCTTGCGGCGTTTGCCCCGGGAGAGCAGGCCGGCCGAGGTGACGGCGGCGGCCAACCCGGCCAACTCAGCGAGATCGGGTCGGTCCAGGGTGAAGGGTCGTAGTGCCTGGCGGGCAGTCACAAGCCTGTGACCGATGGATTCGGTCTGTGCGATGGCCTCTTCGGCGATGCGGTTCCAGGTGGGGCCCCCGACCATCGCCAGTCCTGCACTGGATGGAAGGGATCCGTCGCCGGCCAGCCGGGCCGCCAACGCCGCTGCGTCGAGGCCGGCGATGGAGGTGACGCCATGGAGGGTCGACCACGGTCCGGTGATCGCCGTGAATTCGTCGAGGATGGAGGTGAGCCGGTCCATCACATCGGACAGGGCAGCCTTGTCGAGCGAATCGGTGGCGCTGTCGACCAGCGCCCATGGGTTGTCGATGAGCGACACTGCGGCTTCGACCCTGTCGGTGAGTTCGAAGATCGTGTTCTGGAACTCCGGCCAGTTCCGGCTGTAGTCGTCGAGGAAGACACGGGGAATGTCGATCGTGTCGCCGTCGCCGATGGCCAGTAGTTCTTCACGGACGGTCCACAGCGACAGTTCGGCGCTGCCGGGTTCGTGGAGGGCGTCGCGGTAGTGGTCGAGGGTTCGCTCGTCGGCGACCATGCGTGCCGTCAGGTCTCGCCATTGTCGGTCTTTGGGGTCGGAGCGGGCATCGATTGCCTCACCCAACTGCTGTTGGATGTTTCTGCGGATTCGGGGGTCCGTGTCGCCGTTGGCGTGCAGTTCTAGGCAGTAGTCGCCGAGACCGATGTCGACGAGCCGCTTCTTGACCTGTTCGAGGGCGGTGAACTTCTCGGCAACGAAAAGGATCTTCTTTTCGTGGGCGAGGCACGAGGCGATGAGGTTGGCGATTGTCTGGGTCTTGCCGGTTCCCGGTGGGCCTTCGAGCCGGAACGACCGGCCGTCGAGCGCCCATTGGATAGCGTCGGTCTGTGAGTCGTCGCCGGGCAGCGGCAGGTACGGCTCGAGGCGGGGTTCGGGCACTACGGGTTCGTGCGTGTAGTCCTGCCCCGGGGTGTACATGAGGTGGCGGACAACCGGGTTGGCGTCACGCATCTTCTCCCAGTCGTCCTTAAGGTCTTTCCAGAGCCGGAAGGTGGAATAGTCGAAGACGCCCAGGATGCAGCGTCGCAGCACCGAGAAGTTGGCCAACTTCTGGTCGTGCAGTTTGGCGTTGATCGAGCCGATCATGGCGTCGAAGTCGATGCCGAACTCGTCGGTTTCGGGGTACTCCAACTCTGGGAGGTCCATGTTGTACGGCTCGCGGCGTAGTTTCTCGCGCAGGCAATGGTTGGGGGTGATGGTCCCGCTGGGGTCGAGCCGAATGGAGAAGCCGGAACTCCTGTTGCCGTCGATGATGACCGGGTACAGGTAGAGGGGGGCCTCCCAGCGAGTTTGGCGGGTCTTGCCTTGGTAGCTGGTTGTCTGCTGCCAGGTGACGACCCCCATGGCGAGGTGGGTCGCGTTGGTGCCGCTTTCCAGACGCACCTCTTGCGCTCGGCTGCGGATCTTGGTGACCCGGTTGGCGATCTGTTTGCGGCAGTGTTCCTCGAAATCCAGGTGGATGCGACGTTCGATGTCGAAGCTGGGGCGGTTGACCTCGGGGTCGTTGATCATGTCTTGGACGGCCTTGGGGAGCTGGTTGATCAGTGAGTACGGCGGGAACACGAGTGGGGAGGACTGGGCCCGGACGAAGGTGTCGAACTCCTCCTTGGTGACCCCGTTGTAGCGCCACTTGTCGGGGAGGTCGCCCGGGGTCAGGATGGCAAGACGGTTGTCCGGGGTGAACAGGTCGTCATCGATTCTTCCCAGCAGGTCGGGCGGGACCTCGAACTCCATGAACCGCGGCGAGTTGGCCTTCATCTTGAGGAGTTGGTTGCGGGCGCTCAGGTCCAGCAAGCCGTTCTGCCATTGGCGGACTCGCGGCGGGGTTTGGCGGTCCTCGCCGTCGTCCACCTTGACCGCAACGGACTCGGGCATGCTGATGTCGATGGTTGGTGTGGCGGGTCGCTGTCCGGGGGTGAGTCCGTCGGTGGATTCGTCCTGTTCGTCGGCGAGGAGGGCGTCGGTTGAAGGGGGTGCCGTGTATCCCTCGGCCCATGCGACCCGTGGCACCAGCAAGCACTGCATTTCGTTGGAGGCGTGCGACCAGTACTTGTCGTTATCTGTGCAAGCGATGCTGAAGTCGCTCGAAGTTGGACCGCTGCACATGGTTGTGGTCTCGACAGGCTGGACGAGTGGCCCGCCTTTCTGCAGGTAGAGGTTGGCAATCACCCCCTTGTCGTCGATGACCGATGGGGCCGCGGGGGGGCCTTTGGTGAAGTATCCGCTGAATGCGTGCCCTTCTACGATAAAGAGCACCGGGTCGAGGCCGGCTGCGGCAAGGCAGGACGCGTAGAGGACGCTGGAGTCCAGACACGTCGCCTCCTTCCCGTCGAGAACCATTGCCGGGGTCCGCACCTTCTGCACAGCTACCTCGAACGCCGTTCCGGGATTCGAGTAGTTGATGCCCTGGTCGCGGATGGCCTCGTACACCTCTTGGGCGATCTCCCTGGCTCGCTCAGGGCCGGACTGGTAGCCACCTGTGCTTGGGTCTCCGGTGGCCTGTTCGAGTCGTTCTCGGGCGCGCTGGAGGATGGGCTGGATCGCCCGGGAGTTCGGCATCACGAACGCGGCCAGCGACCCCGGGTGGGTGTCATCGAGCACCCATTCGTTTGCTGCCAATAGGGTGAGAGGCCGCCTTTCCGCCCAGATCACGTTCCCGCTGTCGTCGAGGAGGTCGACGACCAGCGAGGCATTGATCTTTTCGGCCAGTCGTCCCAGAACCGCCGGGTGTGCGGGGAGTCGGATCCGTTCCCAGGTGACGCAGGTCGGTTGATCGATGCTGGGGGCAGGCAGCGGTCGTTGATTGCCGACCCATTCGTCGGCGACCGGGGTGTCGAGCGGCGACTCGATTCGTATGCGGGGCTCCACGACCATGCCTGCCGTGGCGTCAGGCCCGGTGTTGGTGACGGCGACGGAGTAGACGGTGGGTCGGCGGGTGCCCAAGTACGTGTAACTGAGCGTCGGTGAGGAGACGACTTCGACGTCGAGTTGGATCTCGGACACGGGATTAGCCGCTCCTGATGCGCTGTAGGAGGTAAAGGCGCTGTTCGCTTCCAGAGCGATCATCGGAAAAGATGTTCGTCGCCCTCACAGCCGTGCAGTCTTGTTGATTCAGCGGATCGGTGCCACTTGTAGCGCTGGGTGCCTGCGATCGGTCCTGCACGCTATGTGAGTCTCTTTCCTTGACTGAGGTCTCCAATATCAGGTTGTCATCGGAAAACCCGTAATCCGAGTCCTGTCTAGACGTCCAAGGTCGACTGGAAGATGTGGGATCGGCGGGTAAGCGGAGAATCCCGTGGGCGCGCTAGTGGTTGACTAGTCCATGTATATGGGAACGCGAGAAGGGCACGGCTGGTGAAGTCCCGATGGCGGGCCACGCTGGTTCCAGCCCTCGTCCTACTGGCCGTGTGGGTGTCCGTAGCGGCGTGTAGCCCGGATGGCGACCTCAGCGAAACAGAGGGAGTTGCGCAAACTCCGACAACGACGGTGGTGTCAACCACCACGGTGGCTCCGACGACGGTGGTGCCAACCACCACGGTGGCTCCGACGACGGTGGCTTCGACAACGACGGTGGCGTCAACGACGACGGTGGCGTCAACGACGACGGTGGTGCCAATAACGACGGTGGCATCAACGACAACGGTGGCTCCGACAACGACGGTGGTGCCAACCACGACGGTGGCATCAACGACGACGGTGGCTCCGACAACGACGCTGGCTTCGACAACGACGGTGGCACCAACCACCACGCTGGCTCCGACAACGACGGTGGCACCAATAGACACGGTGACCCCGACGATCACTAGTTCGCAGGTGCTCGATGACCTCGACGACTACTTCCAGGTCGAGTTCGAATATGACAACTATCTCTGTCAAGAAACCTGGGAGTACGACGAATACGAATGCGTCCGTTACGACGGCGGCTCCACTCCCAGCTTCTTTTCGCCAGACTTGTACTGCTCTGGCCCCGACACCAGTTACCTGGATTGCTCTGGATACGACCCCAGCGACTACTTCGAGGTTTCGGTCGGGACGGGGGCCTACCTTTGTCAGGAGACCTGGGGATGGAACCAATACGACTGTGTCAACTACAGCGACGGGTCAGCACCGAACTTCAACTCACCAGACCGTTACTGTTCCGGCTCCAAGGACCAGCCCGACTGTTCGGAATACTGGTACCCGAACGATCTCGACGACTACGACCTGTGGGTGATCGGCGGGTCGGACTATCTCTGCCAACGGGCGTCCTCGGGCGAGTGGAACGACTACGACTGTTCCCAGTACACGGGAGGGGACCCCGACCGGGTGTCGTTTTTCTGGCCCGACCTGAAGTGCACAGACTCATACGGCTCGCTGGAATGTGGAACCGACTCCTACCCCTCAGAGGCAGAGGATGACCCGGAAGATGATGACTGGAACCAGTGGGACGACGAGTGGGACGAGTGCTGGGAGGACGATGGATTCGACGAATACTGGGACGATGAGTGGGAGGACGAATGCTGGTAGGGATCCAGACAGATCACCTGTCGCTCGAGGGAAGATGCGGCCTCAAGCGGATTCAGCCGACGCGTGTGCGCGCGAATTGCCGAAAGATGGCAAACTCTTCCTGTCACTTGGAGTGACGATTGTCACTTTCGGCAAGACAAGGGGAGGGGAGAGGCCGAGACCGTCGAGATTGAACAACCGGCTATCTCAGCCATGCTGATTGACTATGGGCACCTCACCGAAAACGGACCTTAAGGGCGGTGATTCTCCTCCGCTTCTTTGGTCGATCGCTTCAGTGGTACTCCTTGTAGCGACGTTTGGCTTCGCAGTTGTTGGAGGTTCAGACTCCAACAGCCTCGGTTTCTTCTGTGGCTCATTCCTTGGGACGGCAAACCTTGCTGCCTTTCTCGTTGCGGACAACAAGCTGCGTGCAGCTCGGCGTTATTCCGACTGGTCAATTTCTCCCCGTAAGGTCCTCCCTTGGGTGGCGCTGACCTCGTGGGGTCTTGGAGTCTGGAACGCGTTTTTCTGGGCGTTAGAGATGACTCGGCCATGATGCGGTCGAGACGTTCCGCAACCGCTGTGTCCTTGGCGAGTGCACTTATAGCGGTCAGTTTCGGTTTCTTCAATGCTGAACTGCCACCTGCGAACGCCTCAAGCCATGGCGAGACCCGCAACCCATGCGCAGGGCATTCGAAGGTCGACCTTCTGGTGCTCATGGACCAGTCGGAGTCCCTTGTGACTCGCGACCCGGAGAATCGGCGCACGGACGGATTGGAGGAGGTCGCACAGGTACTTGCGACTGAACAGGACGTTCGAATCGCCGTTGTCGGTTTCGGGGAAGAGGCTGAGGTCTATCGGGGGTTTGCTTCCTTGGCCGATGATCCTCTGACCCAGAGCGAGATCGATGAGGCGACACGCGCTGTCGCCCAAGGAACTACGTATCACAAGCGAACTGACTATTACTCGGCCCTTAGACAGGCGGTCGAGCTCTTTGAGGATGAGGACATGGCACAGGATGACACCTGCCGTGTGCTCCTCTTCTTCACCGATGGCCGTTATGACCCCTTCTCTCAAGAGACAGTCGAGGAGGTCGAATTCGCCCAAGGCCTCTTCACCGACGCCATATGCAGATCGAACGAATCGCTTCCGCGGATCAAGGAACGCCTTGTAGCGCTTGACATTCAGACATTCGCTGTCCTGTTGGAAGAGGGTTTCGAAGCGGGCTCTGAACACGAGTCCGCGATGGTCAACGTGTCACTCGACACGATTCGAGCCATCACTGGCGATGGCGGCCATCCGATCGTTGGCGATGTTCCGATAAGCCCCGCGTGTTCGCAATGGAGCGACGAGTCAGACGACCAGACGGGTGAAATCATCGCGGTCGACGACATCGACTCCCTCGTGAACAACATCATCAAGGTGGTGAAGCAATCAACCCAATCCTTCTACGGCTGCCCTGATCCCGACACGACGGCAAACGACCAGACCGCCCGCTATTCGAAACTCCCATCGGGAGTCTTCTTCAACGAAATCAACCTCTACGCCTACGAAGGCGAAATCAGGTCGGTAATCGCCGACGGAGAACCGCTTTCGATCACCCCAGGGTCCGCAGTCGTCCTGGAACACGAACAACTTGGTCATTTGTCATCGGGTTGGGTTCTCGAAGTCAGGGTCGTCGCCGATTCGCCCCAATCAGATCTGAGACTTGAGTGCTTCAGCGCCCCGGTGGATCTTCCTGACTTCAAGGGAACCGTCCAGGATGCCTATGACGGACGAATCGTCGACGTCGTGGAGTACGACATCGAGATCGACCTTCGCGACGCGTCGGGAGGCCCGTATCCGTGTCGCGATCTCAAGTCCTTCGAGATCTTGGGACCCTTCGAAAGCGACCTCCTGGGAACATGCGACCAAGGACTTGAAACTGTCACGTTGCCGGGCCGTTCCGAGCCTCTCGATGACAACATGTCTATGCAGTCACTCCCGGGAGAGCTTGTCCCGAAATGGGCTAGCGAAGCGGGGTGGCCGGCGCTTCCATTCACTGTCACATTCGAATTGACCATCGTCTCGACAAAGGATCGCCCGGTCTTCGATTGCACAGGCCCGGCCCAAATCAACGACGTGAATGCAGGCGACACGAACCAGTTTGTGGCAGCACACGCTGAGAACTGCTCTGTCACCCCGCCTCGCACAGGCTGCGTTGACATCAGCCTCACCTGGGACCAAACCGGTGGAAGCGCCCTGAACTGGGACCTCAACCCAATGGACGGCGCCGTCGCATCCATAATCGAATCCAGAAAGATTCTCCTGTGTGCTGGAGACACGGAGGTTCCCAAGTTCGCCTTCGATGTCCTGAGCGCCAAGCTTCCTGACAGTGGACTTTGGTTTGTCGAGGGAAAGCTTCGTGTTGAGGCCTCTTGGGATCCTGGCACCGGTAATCCCGAACCGATCGGGACACCACTCGTGGTCACGATCGATGTCGACGGCCTGAAGGGACAGGGACCGGAGTTCTCCTGTCGTGACAGCGAAACGGTAACCGCGGTCACCGGTTCTCCACCGAGTGAGCGGGTGATCGCACTCGACGATTGCACCGTGAAGGCGCCACTTGTCGGCGACGTAGGGATTGAGTGGGTCTGGGAAGGACAACCACCCGTCCCGCCCTGGTGCATTGATTCTGCGGAACCCGGCTGTGACCAAGGGAAGCTTCTTGTAACGGCTGGCGAGCCCAACCGCCTGCTTCGCATCGGCACCGACGTGTTACCAGTTGACGGCGACGAAGCGGATGGCTATTGGACAATCCAAGGGGTTCTCAAGGTCAGCGCCACGTGGAATCCTGGAGATGGGTGGTATCCCCGCACGGACCCTGAACAGACCATCTCGGTCTCGGTCAAGGTCGACCGACTCGCGTCCTACCTTGAAGGCACCGACGTGCTTGAGTGCGACAACACCCTCGGAGGCTTTGGCATGACCGAGGTGCCTAGAGGTCCCGTTAAGAGCGACGGTACATGCACGATTGTTGCCCCCCCTCTGTACGGGGACTTGGAGGTCTGTTCCAACTGGGGACCAGTCGGCAAACAAGCAAGAGAAATTGACTGGGTGTTCGATGTACGAGAGGGAACTGCTGACAACTCCCAAGAACCCGGGTGTCTACGCCTCAAGAACGGGGCCGAAGATCTCGTCATCGGGTTCATCACGACTGAAGAACTCGCAAACAGCCGTTGGGACCAGGTGGAGGGAGAGGTCTACGTCACCGTCACCTGGTGGCTCTCGGACCTGCACGACGAGAAAGAATGGCGCAGTTCTCTGAATGCTTCGATCGACCTGTTGGCTCGAAGCGACACTGGCTCAGCCTTGCTCATCGCTCTTCTGTTGGCGATTGCTGCAGCTGTCATCACCTACGGAGGCCTCTATGCGGTCCTTCGTTGGCAGGACCGCTTGCCGGACCCGGACGGCCTCGTTGTGTTGGAACACGGATTCACCATGGGGCGAGACCCAACGAGTCGACTCACCGCGCAAGAACTGTCACAGTTCGTTCCTACCGCAGGGGATCTTGGCCGCGTTGGGGGGGACCGTCGGACTTTCAAGGAACTTCGTGCCGGTTCATTCACTATCAAAGCCCATACCGCGCCTGCTTGGGACATAAGGGGCCTTATGAAGGGCGGCTGGGGCGAACCCAGCCGAGACGGTTGGTTCGTGTCGGTCAGTCCCCTAGGCCGGAAGCCAGACTCAACGCCACTGGTCTTCGAACATATGACCCTTGTTGCCCTCAATCCAA
>DCXR01000023.1:56445-58528 GCA_002329075.1 Candidatus Neomicrothrix sp. UBA2131 | reverse complement strand
CGACGACATCGGCGACGGCGCCTACGCCGAAGAGCCCGCGGCGGAGACGGAGCCCAAGGCGGCGTTTATCTTCGTGGGTCCGCCGGGTGATGCGGGCTGGACGTGGGCACATGACCAGGGTCGTCAGTACGCGGAGGCTGAGACGGGTGTGGAGACGGCGTCTGTGGAGTCGGTGCCCGAGGGCACGGCTGACTTCGGCAACTACGTCCGCCAGTTCATCGAGGACGGCTTCAACGTGATCGTGGGAACGTCGTTCGGCTACATGGACGACATGTTGGCCCTGGCCGATGAGTACCCGGACGTGGTGTTCGAACACGTGTCTGGGTACAAGGCCAACGAAACGAACTTCGGCAACACGTTCGGACGGATGTACGAGCCGCGGTATCTGTCGGGGATGGTGGCGGGGTCGGCGACCTCGTCGAACCTGATCGGCTATGTGGCGGCGTTCCCGATTCCGGAAGTGATCCGGGGTATCAACGCGTTCGCCCTGGGTGTCCAGGAGACCAACCCGGATGCGGTGGTCGAGGTGGCGTGGACGTCCACATGGTTCGATCCGGTGGTCGAGGGCGATTCCGCCCAGGCGCTGCTCGACAAGGGCGCTGACGTGATCGCCATGCATCAGGATTCGACTGCTGCTGGTGAGAAGGCCGAGGCTGCCGGAGCCCGTTGGGTGTCGTACAACTCGGACATGAGTGCGTTCGCGCCGAACGCCTTCCTGACAGCTCCGGTGTGGAACTGGGGTCCGCGTTATGTCGACATCATCGAGGCGGCAGCGGCAGGTACCTACACGCCCGGCTCCTACTGGGGTTCGATGGCCGACGGGATCGTCGACCTGGCACCGATCGCCGCCGATGTGGATGCCGATGTGGTGGCTGCGGTCGAGGCCCGCAAGGCCGAGATCATCGCCGGCACGTTCCATCCGTTCAGCGGTCCGATCAACGACCAGGCCGGCAACGTGATGGTTGCCGCCGGCGAGACCATGGACGACGGCTCCATGCTCGGCATGGACCTGTTCGTCGAGGGCGTGGTCGGCGCCACCGGCATGGAACCCGATGACTTCTGGCCGGAGCCGGTGCTCGGTGGGACGCTGCGGATCGGCCTCGAAGCCGAAACCGACGGGTTGAACCCGGCAGTGAACCGGTTCGCGGTTTCTTCCTACCAGATGGGAACCGCGGTCTACGACTACCTGGTTGTCACGTCAGACGATCCGTGTGGGTGCGTCTACGTGCCATCCCTCGCCGAGTCGTGGACGTCTTCGGACGACAACACGACATGGGACTTCAAGATTCGGGAGGGTGTCACGTTCCACGACGGGACGCCGTTGACTGCCGAAGCGGTTCTGTATGCGTTGAAGATGCAGCTCAGCGACCCGACCGTCGGGATCGCCGTCAGGGCGTTCTTCGAGACCGACGATCCGGAGACGGAGGACATCTTCGAGCCGGCCGAACTGCTCGACGACATGACGATCCGCTACCACGCGAAGCGTCCGCACGTCGACTTCCCCGGAGTGTTCACCGGTCAGTTGGGCAATGTCCCCTCGCTGGCGTACATGATGGCCGCGACCGACGACCCGTCGTTGAACCAGGCTCCGGTCGGGACCGGTCCGTTCATGTTCGACTTCCGGGAGCAGGACTCCATGACCCGGTTCGTCCGCAACCCCGACTACTGGGGTGACACCGCCTACCTCGACGCCGTCGAGTTCTACATCTACACGGATGGCGAACTCGCCGCCGGCGCCATGGCAGCCGGAGACATCGACGTGATGGGTACCTCCAACACGAACGCCATCCTGACGCTTCGTGCGCTCGACGGTGTCGTGTTGTATGAGACGGACGACTATGAGGAGAGTTTCGCCATGGCGAACTCTGGTCGTCCGCCGTTCGACGACATCAGGGCACGCAAGGCGCTGGCCTACTCGTTCGCCCGTGACGACTACGTCGAGTTCATCGGCGCAGGCGTTCTGCGGGCAGCGGACCAGGCGTCCACTCCGGAGTCGCCTTTCTACAACCCGGACGTCGTCCAGGAACACGACACGCCGGATCTGGCGACACCGTTGGTGGCTGAGTACTGCGCCGACGTCCCG
>DCXR01000023.1:27083-56106 GCA_002329075.1 Candidatus Neomicrothrix sp. UBA2131 | reverse complement strand
TGCACCGACGGCAGGATCAACGCCGAGTACCAGTACTCGGGTCCGTCGGTCATCCAGGACCAGATCTTCGACCTCCTCACCGAGGGCTGGTCGGATCACTTCAACTTCACGAAGGATCTGCTGCCCCAGGACGACCACATCACCCACGCCATCACCGGCCAGTGGGACTTCCTCACCTGGCGACAGTTCGGAAGTATCAACCCGGACGGCCACATCCTGTGGACGGAGTGCCAGTCCGTTGGTGCCCTGTCGCTGAACTGGCCGAGGTACTGCGACGAGGATCGGGATGCGTTGATGTACGAGGCACGGGCCAGCGACGACCGTGAGGCGAACGTCGAACTCTGGAAGGAGTGGGCCGTCAGCATCCACGACAGCTACACCTACCTGTTCCAGACCCACACCATGTGGACGAACGCCTACGGCACGAAGGTCAAGAACGTCTGCGGCTACGTCCTCCCGGACGGGTCCACACCCCTGTGCCATGTCAATAGTGCCAATCCATCCTGGGCCCAGATGTGGATTGAGGAGTAACCACGCAACGTAAACCTCTGACAAGCGTGTTACGGGGGCGGTCGGCTTAGCCGGCCGCCCCCCCTCACGCCGGGGGCACCTTCATCTGATGACCTATCTAATGCGCCGGTTGGCGTTCATGTTCGGGGTACTGGTCGCTGTCACGTTCCTGGCCTTCTCGGCCACGAACGTCATCGGCGACCCCCTCTTCAACGTCGTCGGCTTCTATGCCTCTGTCGACTGCGACGCCGTCATAGCCGGAGAGATCGAAGACGTCGTCGGGACCATTGCAGGTACCGGCATCGGTGAATGTGAAAGGGTCATCGAGGCTCGCGAGAAATACCACCTGGACGACTCGTTGCCCGTCCGGTACGGCCGCTGGATCGTCGGAATGGCCCAAGGAGACTTCGGGGATTCGTACGCGAACCAGATGCCGGTGAGCACCATCCTTGCCGAAAGGCTCCCCAAGTCGGTACTGCTCATGGGAGTGTCCATGGTCGTAGCCCTGGGGGTCTCCATCCCGTGGAGTGTGGCCGCCGCCTACCGGGCGAACCAACCGTTCGACCGTGCGTCGGTTGCCGCCGGCTTCGGCCTGCTGGCCATCCCCGGCTTTGCCCTCGCCATCATCCTGTTCTACTTCTTCATCGTCCGATGGCAGATCTTCCCGAGCCGGTTCATGGACGACAACCTCTTCTCCCGGCTCCACTCCCTGGTCCTTCCCGCAGCCTCACTCGGCCTGCCGTTGGCTGCGGTCTACCAGCGCCTACTCCGAACCGACCTGATCACCACCCTCCAGGAGGACTTCGTCATCACGGCCAAGGCCAAGGGCCTGTCGGACCGGCGGATCATGTTCCGCCACGTCCTGAGGCCGTCGATGTTCGGGATGATCACCGTGGTGGGCCTGAACATGTCCGCCTTGATCGGCGGCACGATCATCATCGAGCAGATCTTCTCCATCCCGGGATTCGGACGAGAGCTGTACGTGTCCGCGATCCGGGACGACATCACGGTGGTCCTCGCTGGGGTAACGGTCCTGGCAACCGCCTTCGTGGTCATCAACACCATCGTCGACCTCCTCTACTCGTATCTCGATCCGAGGGTGAGACGTGCCGGCTGACCCGAACGAACACACGACTCCGAGTTCGCGGACGGCGAAGTATTGGCGGAAGGAGTCACATGTCAACGTCGCGCACGCTGCCAGGATGGCCGAACCCCCTGCCGAGCCAGATGCCGACCGGGCCGCCCCACGCCGGCTCGGGATCATCTTCTGGGTGGCTATCGGTTGGATCCTGTTGGTGACGACGGCGGCAATCGTTGCTCCGCTGCTCCCCATCGCCGACCCGGAGCAGATCGGAATAGGACCCCGGGCTTCGGGTCCGACCTGGGACCAGTGGTTCGGCACGGATGGCAACGGCCGGGACATGTTCTCCCGAACCATCTGGGGAGCCCGGGTCTCGCTGATGGTGGGGTTCTTCTCGATCGTGGCCGGCTTCCTGGTCGGCGGGACGATGGGCATTGTCAGCGGCTACCGGCGAGGTTGGATCGACCTGGTCCTGGGGTTCGTCACCTACGTCATGCTGAGCTTTCCCCTCCTGGTTCTGTTCCTGCTGGTCATCCTCCTCTTTGGCCAGGGCCTGTGGATCGTCACCGGCGCCCTGAGCATCGTGGTCATACCGTCGGTGGCCCGCTTGGCCCGGGCCATCACCATTGTGTTCGCGGAACGGGAGTTCGTGGCCGCAGCCCGACTGCTGGGTGCCACGAACCGACGGGTCATGGTGCGCGAGATCCTGCCCAACGTCCTCATCCCGATGTCCGCCCTGCTCCTGCTCGGCCTGGGCCTGACCATCGTCGCCGAAGGCGGCCTGGCCTACCTGGGGCTGTCGGTGGCCGACGGGTTCTCGTGGGGGAAGATGATCCAGATGGGCGCGGGACTCCGAACGTTGCAGACCGCCCCCTGGGTGGCCTTCTTCCCGATCGGCGCCATGTTCCTGACCGTGCTGTCCCTGAACCTGGCCGGTGACCGACTCCGCCAGTACTTCGATATCCGCGAACTCGGAATCGGGAGTCGCTGAAGTGGCCGGAGCCCTGCTGACCGTCCAGGACCTGCGCGTCGGGTTTCTCACCGAGCAGGGCCTGGTCCGGGCCGTCGAAGGCGTCTCGTTCGACCTCGAACCGGGCCAGACGCTCGGCGTCGTCGGCGAATCCGGTTCCGGCAAGTCGGTCACCGCCAAGGCCCTCATGAACCTGCTGCCCTCGTATGCCCAGGTCGGAGGAACGGTCGATTTCGATGGCCGCGACATGTTCGCCATGGCCGCAAGCAGGGAGAAGCACTTCTGGGGAGTGGAGATGACCATGGTGTTCCAGGACCCCATGACATCTCTCAACCCGGTCAAGAAGGTCGGCGAACAGATCGCCGAATCGCTACGGGTCCACCTGGGCCGGAGTCGACGCGACGCCCTGGCCGAAGCCGGCGACCTACTCGAACAGGTCGGCATCCCCGAACCGGGCGCGCGGCTCACCCAGTATCCACACGAACTCTCCGGTGGGCTCCGCCAACGGGTCGTGATCGCCATGGCACTGGCCTGCGGTCCCCGCCTCCTGATCGCCGACGAACCGACCACCGCACTCGACGTGACCGTCCAGAAGCACATCCTCGACCTCCTCGACGACCTCCGTCGGGCCCGGGGCATGGCCATGATCCTCATCACCCACGACCTGGGGGTGGTCAAGGGCCGGGCCGACGAGGTCATGGTCATGTACGCCGGCCACACCATGGAGGAGGCCCCGACAACCACCCTGTTCGCCGAAATGCGCCACCCCTACACAGAGGCCCTGCTCGAGACCATCCCCCGCATCGACACCCCCAGCCACACCCGACTGGTTCCCATCCCCGGTCGGCCCCCCGAGGTGATCGAGGTACTCGACGGTTGCCCCTTTGCTCCCCGGTGCCGCTACTCGATTGCCAGGTGCCTCACGAATCAACCGGACCTCACCTCCCACGGCGCTGGCCACCTGTGCGCCTGCCACGCCCCGGTCGGCACACCGTCAGGCACTCAGGCGCGTTCAGCGAACGAGTCGGCCGGAACCACCGCTACTGGCCTCGACATGGACCAGTTCACCCGCAATGTTCCCGTCGCCGACCCGGGGCAATCGGGAGCAGAAGGCTGATGGCGGGTAGCGGCACCGCCCACCTCCGCGGTCACGACGAGATGGTCCTGCGGGTCGAGAACCTCGTCATGGAGTTCCCGGCAGGCCACCATCAGGTCGTCCACGCCGTGTCCGATGTCAGCTTCGACATCCGTCGGGGCGAGACACTCGGCATCGTCGGGGAGTCGGGCTGCGGCAAGTCGACCACTGCCCGGGCCATCGTCCAGTTGCCGCCCCCCACCTCAGGTCGGGTGGTCCTCGACCCGGGCACCGACCGGGAGACCGAGTTGACCGCCCTCGTGGGCGAGGACCTGCGGCAGGTGCGGCCCCGGCTCCAGATGATCTTCCAGGACCCGATCTCGTCGCTCAACCCGCGCCGCCGGGTTCGCGACATCGTCGGCGAGGGCCTCCACATCTGGGCCGAGGAATCCGACGACGAACGGATCAGGGCCAGGGTCGACGAAGTTCTCGAAGCGGTTGGCATCGATCCGACGGTGGCCGCCAATCGCCGTCCCCACGAGTTCTCCGGCGGCCAGTGCCAGAGAATCTCCATCGCCCGGGCGGTCGTCCTCGAACCCGAGATCCTCATCTGCGACGAACCGGTCTCAGCTCTCGACGTCTCCGTGCAGGCACAGATCCTGAACCTCCTGGAGGAGATGAAGCTCCGCTACGGCCTGACGCTGGTGTTCATCGGCCACGACCTGTCGGTGGTCCGCAACGTCAGTGACCGGGTGATCGTCATGTACCTGGGAAAGGTGTGCGAGGTCGGTGGCGCCGACGCCCTCTACTCGGCCCCCGCCCACCCCTACACCCGGGTTCTGCTGGCGTCTGCCCCTGAACCGGCATCAACCGTTGATGGGTCGGAGGCGGCCATCGGCGACGAGATCCCGTCGCCCATGGATCCGCCGTCCGGGTGCCGATTCCGGACCCGCTGTCCCCGGGCCGACGACCGGTGCACGACCGAGGAACCCATACTCCGGACCTTGGACGACGACCACTTCGTGGCCTGTCACTACCCCACGGCCGCCGGGCCATCCGGCGCATAGGGGTTGGCGACATCCTTCAGCCGAGTCGGTCCAGGATCTGGTCCTCGTAGGACCAGTCGAAGTCCCGGCCACCGGTCGTGGTGTGCCAGGCATGGGTATGGGCCACCATCGACGCCAGATTGTGTTCCGGCTCCCAGCCGGTGTCACGGCGTAGGGCGTCGATGCTGAACACCACGTTGCGGTTCCAACGGTGGATGTTCGGGGCAAGCCGCGGAATCACCGTGGTGAAACGGAAGCGGTGACGGATCGCGGCCTGTCGGCGCCGAGCCTCCTCGCTTGTGCGGATGTCGATGTTGGCCCGGGACTGTCCACCCGATTCGAACTCGATGCGACCGTCCCAGAGGTCCTCCATGAAAGTGGCGGGGATGAACCGGATGTCGGGTTCGACGCCCAGTACCTCGGCGGTGGTGTGCACGTAACCGAGGTCGGTGAAGTAGTCGCGTCCGGTCAGGTTGTATCGCCGGCCGAACGTGGCCGGATTGCCCATCAAGGCCTCGAGGGCCCGGGCCTGGTCGTCGACGTGGCCGACCTGGCCGACCGTGGTCCCGTCGCCGGGAACCAGAACCGGTCGTCCGGCCTCCAGGCGGGCATACATACGCTGTTCCCGGTCGGGGATGATGTTCCGAGGTCCGTAGACCATGGCGAAGGCCACCGTGGTAGCCGGGAAGCCACGCTCCGAGTGGGCCTCGGTGAGTAGGTCTTCGCAGAGCAACTTGTGCATCCCGTACTCGATTTGATCGTCACCACGTTCGGTGGGGTGGTCCTCCCTGATGGGAAGTCGTTCGGTGGCCGAGTAGATGACGGTGGAGCTGGCGAACACGTAATGGTCGACCCGTCCCTCGAGGACCTCGACCATGAGTGCCACATCCTGGGGGTGGTAGGCCGTCATGTCCAGGACGACGTCGAACCTCCGGTCACTGAGAACCCCGCGGACCTGGTCGTGGTCGGAGCGGTCGGCTTTCAGCCGCTTGATGCCTTCGGGAAGCGGCGCCTCGGTCACTCCCCGGTTCAGGATGGTCACCTCGTGCCCGCAGCGGGCCAGTTCGTGGACGAGGGCCAGGCCGTTGAACTGCGTGCCGCCCATGACGAGTACCCGGAGGGGGTCTCCGGTCACGGGACCACGCTCTCCCAGATCTCCCGTTCGTCCGATTCGGGATCGGCGAGCAGGCCGCACTCGTCGTCGAGGTCCATCACGAGGCGGCGGTCGGGCTCGTAGGGCGGCCAGTCGCCGAGGGCGGAGGTCGAGGGGTCGCCGTGACGGATGAACGCGATCCACGAGTCGTGCATGGTCTCGGCGAGGGCGCCGGGGCGGGGGCCCTCGCCGAGGAACACGTCGGTACCCGGACCGTCGAGGGTGTTGAACGTGAACGGGATCTCGAGGGCGTGGGCGGCGCCGAACTGTCCCTCGAACGCCCGGGAGTCCCACGAGAAGCGGTACATCCACGTCGCGGCACCGTTGGCATGGCGGTTCTCGGCCAGGCGTATGGCCGGTACACGAAAAACCCGGTCCGTGGCGATGGCGCAGGCCACCCAGCCGGCTTCCACGTCGGAGAGCCGCTGCCGGTAGCAGGCCAGCACGGCATCGGCATCGGGTGACATCCGGGCGGTGTAGCGGTGGACCCTGTCCTCGCTGAGGCCGGTCACGCCCCAGAGGGCCATCTCGTCCTCGTTGGTGCCCGTCAGGAGGCCGACTTCGCTTCCGGCCCCCTCGGCGATCAGTTCGTGGGGTGCCCGGGGCAGGGCCTCGTGGCCCCAGACCGGGTAGAAGGGCTCTGGGCCATGTGACGGACGGGTGCTGCGTTCGACGATCACCTGCTGCTGGGCCTCGAGGATCCGGTCGGCGCCGATCTCGAGCAGTTCTGCGGCATTGGGCTCGCCGAGGGCGGCGAGGAACTGTGCCGAGATCTCCTTGCCGGACTCGGGATCGTGGGTGTTGTGGGCGGCACCGCTCTGGGCGATGGCCCGGTGGACGAGTCCGGCGGCGTGGGGTGAGGCCAGCACGTTGCAGACGCTGAAGGCGCCCGCCGACTCGCCACCGACGGTGACCCGGTCCGGGTCGCCGCCGAACGCCGCGATGTTGTCCCGGACCCATCCCAGGGCGGCGAGCTGGTCGAGGAAGCCGTTGACACCGGCTGAAGCGAACCGGTCACCGAGGTGCGGCGAGAGGTGGCAGAAGCCGAGGGCGCCCAGCCGGTAGTTGATCGTGACGACGACGATGTCTCCCCTGATGGCGAACGAGGTGCCGTCGTACCAGGGGGTCGCACCCTGGCCGTGCTGGTAGGCACCACCGTGGATCCACACGTAGACGGGGCGTCGGGCGTCGTCGGCCGCCGGCGTCACCACGTTTAGGGTCAGGCAGTCCTCGTCCCAGGCGAGGAGTACCCGGTTGGTGAGACCCTCCCCGGGGAGCTGCGGTGCGGCCTTGCCGAAGCGGAGGGCGTCCCGGGTGCCGTCCCATGAATCGTGGGGTGTCGGAGGTGCGAAGCGTCGATCGCCGACGGGTGGCTCGGCATAGGGGATGCCTGCGAAGAGTTGGACACCCCGGCGATGACGCCCGCGGACCGTCCCGCAGGCCGTCTGCGCCAGGGGCCCCTCATCGTTCACGGTGTCGGCTCCATGTCGAATGGGGCCGGACGGCGACCCGTTGGCGTCCATGCAACGGTGGGCTGGATGTTGGGCGACATCGGCATGTTCCTCGTTCGGGCTCCCGGCGGATGCCTGAACGGTAGCCGGGGCCACCTCCGGCGGGATCGTCGGGAGCCTCAACCCGTGATCCCGCCCGGAGTGTGGCACGCGCCGGGGCCACCCGCTCGGGATTTCGACGCAGTTCGGGTCAGGGGTTGGAAGAGGGTCCGTACCGACGGAAGAATCCCCCCGTGAGCGAGAGCCGTCCGTTGCAGGGCCTACGCGTGGTCGAGAGCTCGCTGCTGGGGCCCGGACTCGTGGCCACGTTCCTTGCCGACCTGGGCGCTGACGTCGTCAAGGTCGAGCCACCGAAGGGTGACTACATCCGCCAGATGACCTGGCCGATCGTGGAGGGCACGTCGCTGTTGCACCTGCACACGCACCGTGGGAAGCGCAGCATCGCCGTCGACCTCAAGTCCGACGAGGGTGTCGAGGTCTACAAGGACCTGGTCCGGGGTGCCGACGTCGTCGTCGAGGCGATGCGGCCCGGGTCCCTGGCGAGGCTCGGGCTCGGCGTCGACGACCTGCGGGCCGTCAACCCGCAGCTGGTCTTCTGCACGATCTCGGGCTACGGGGCGACCGGCCCCTACCGGGACATGCCGAGCCACGGCATCGCCTACGACACCTGGGCGGGGCTGGTCGAGCCGACGGTCGACGACGAGGGCTTCACCCGCATCCCGACACTGCCCAACGTCGGCATCAACGTGGGTCCGATGATCGGGGCGCTCGGCATCCTGGCGGCGGTGATCCGTGCCCGTGAGACCGGCGAGGGTGTGACCATCGAGGTGGCGCAGTCAGACGCGGCTGCCTACATGGACTGGTATCGCATCGAGACCTATCGGGCCTATGAGCGTCCCGATGACGTGGTCACCGGCAACCCCTCCGACGACTACGAACGGCGCGCTCCCGGCCTGGCCGGCATGTGGGAGGGGGTCCGCTACCAGGTCTACGAGGCAGCCGACGGCCACGTGCTGTTCATGGCGTCCGAGCAGGCCTTCTGGAAGAACTTCTGCGGCGGCGTCGACCGCATGGACCTGTTCGAGCGATGGCCCGGCTCCACCTACGCCGACCACGCCCGCAACAACACCGAACTCCAGGCCGAACTGCGCGACATCTTCCGCACGAAGACCTGTGCCGGATGGTTGGACCTTGCCGACGCGGTCAACGTGCCGATCGCCCCGGTCAACACGCCGCAGACGGTCGCCGACGACCCGCAGTTCCGCCACCGACTGCCGTTCTACGGCATCGACGACGTGGGCGCCGAGCAACTGCCGCTACCCGTCTACGTCGAGGGTGAACTTCCGCCTACGCCGACGATGGCACCGGAGGTCGGTGAGCAGACCGATGAGGTGCTTGCGGACCTGGGCTACGACGCCGACCGCATCGCCGACCTGCGATCGAGGGGCATCATCGGATCGGGTGGCTGAGAAGCGGTCGAGGCTACGAGGAGGCCGAGGTCCTCGTGCAGGTGATTGCCGTCCAGTCTTCGAACTTCGTTCGGTGTTCGGCGATGAGCGAGACCGGTCCGACCTCGAGATAGAGCCCCGCTACCTCGTCGGCACGTTCTTCGGGGATGCCGCTGAGCACGAGGGTTCCCCCTGATCGGGAAACCAGCCGCAGCACGTCCTGGGCGATCGCCTCGTGCACAGAGGGGAGGACGTTTGCCAGGACCAGGTCGAACGGGCCTTCCAGTTCAACAACGGGCGTCGTCGAGATGTCGATGTCCACGCTGTTGGCTGATGCGTTGTAGCGCGCCCAGGCCACGGCGTCCGGGTCGGTGTCAATGGCGATCACCGGGTCGGCGCCGACGAGTGCGGCGGCGATCGCCAGGACGCCGGAGCCGCAGCCGACATCGAGCACCGATAGCCCCTCCGGTTCGAGCCGGTCGATCTCGGCCAGCACCAGGACCGTGGAGGGGTGGCCGCCGTGGCCGAAGGTGGGCCCCGGGTCGATCGAGAACCGGATGCGGCCCACCGGCTCGCACCAGGGCGGATTGACCCCGAACCGGCCGACGACCGACGCCTGGAGGTGTCCCCGTTGGCTGACCGCCCAGTCGGGCAACTCGGTCGGGCCGTCGGGGATCACTCGTCCAGCTTGAGCACGCGGGCCGCGTTGCCCCGCAGGAACCTGGACCACACATCGTCATCGAAGGGCACGTCGGCCAACTCGGCGAAGGTCCGGTCCAGGGAGAGGCCCATCGGGAAGTAGCCGGCGTAGATGACCTTGTCGGCGCCCCGGGTGTTGGCGTAGTCGATGATCGCCTTCGGGTAGTACTTCGGCGAGAAGGCCGAGGTCGAGTAGTAGAGGTTGGGCCACTTCAGCATCAACTTGACGATGAGGTCCTCCCAGGGCTCGCACCCGTGGCGGGTCACGAACGTGAGGTCGGGGAAGTCGTACATGACCCGGTCGATGAGTTCGACCCGCTGGGGGGCGAAGGGCAGGCGGGGACCGGGGACGCCGGCACAGCAGAAGACCGGCAGGTCGAGTTCACAGCACACGGCGTAGAGGGCGTACATCTTGGGATCGTCGATCGGCACCTGCGGGTTGCCACCCGACGGGAAGAACGAGACGGCCCGGAGCCCCAACTCGTCGTGGAGGGTCCGGATCCTGCGAATCGACCCCATCACATCGTTGGGGTCGGGGTCGAAGGAGGGCAGGAACCGGTCGGGGTGCTCGGCGATGAGTGAGCGGGCGGTAGATCCGCTGGGGCCCACGCCGAGCAGGGCGTACTCGACGTTGTGGCGGTCCATGGCCGGCAGCAGCAGGTCGGCGCCTTCTGGTATCGGTGGCTCGGTCGTTTCGTTGTCGTCGTTCTCGGCCCCTCGTGCATCCGGCGAATACGGCACGTCCTTGAACATGTACTGGGCGGGGAAGACCATCTCCCTGGACTCGTCGTCCTTGAGGGCCATGAGGTCCTTGTAGATCTTGCGGGCGCCGGGCCCGGCCTTGGTGCCCATCATGGTGTCGATGGCGGGGATGCTGTCGGGACCGGTCGGCATGCTCACGGTGCTCATCTTCCGGCCCGGTGAGGCTGTCCGCCAACCCGTGGTGCGAGACTCGGACCATGACAGGCGAAGTGGGAAGGCGACTCTCCTCGTTGAGCAGGTCCGTCGAGGGCCACGTGGTGCTCGTCACCGGCGCCGGGTCGGGCATCGGGAGGGCCACGGCACACCTCTTCGCCGACGAGGGGGCACGGGTGGCGGTTACGGACCTGGACGCTGCTTCGGCGGACGACGTGGCGGCGGAGGTCACGGCTACAGGTGGCGATGCCCGGGCGTGGGCGCTGGACGTGACCGACGCTGCGGCTGTGCAGGAGGTGGTCACCGAAGTGGCGGCCTGGGGCGGGGTCCTCGACGTGCTGGTCAACAACGCCGGTGCGGCGGCAGGGCACCCCATCGACCACGATGACTTCGAGGAGACCTGGGACCTCGGCATCGACCTGTTGCTCACCTCGCTGACGCGCACGATCCGGGCGGCGTTACCGCACCTCCGGCAGGCGGCGGCCGGACGCATCGTGAACATCTCCTCGACGGAGGGCGTTGGCGGTTCGGCCAACATGGCCGCCTACACCGCCGCCAAGCACGGCGTAATCGGGCTCACCCGGTCTCTGGCCGTCGAACTGGGCGAGAGTGGCATCACCGTCAACGCCGTGTGTCCCGGACCGATCCACACAGGCATCACGTCGGCGATTCCCGAGGAGATGAAGGTCAAGTTCGCACGTCGCGCGGTGCCGGTCCGCCGCTATGGAGAGCCGGAGGAGATTGCCCACGGCATCCTCCACCTGGCGCTTCCGGCGTCGTCCTACATCACCGGCCACGCGCTCCTGGTCGACGGCGGTATGACGATCAAGAACAACTGACCCGGCCGCCCGGGCGCTCCGGAGTCACCCCTGGTAGAGCACCAGGGCGTCATAGAGGACGGACGGCGCCTCGTTGTCGATGACGTGGATCGCCACCTGGGTGGCCACGAGGGTTCCCTTCTTGTGCTGCCGGGCTTCCCTGAGCCGGTTGCGGGCGTGCACGGTGGATCCTGACGGCACCGGTGCGAGGAACCGCAGGCCGTCGGCGCCGTAGTTGATCGCGTTCTGGTGGCCTGTGATCCGCACGTCGCCGGTCTTGTTGAGGCTCGGCAGGAGGCTGAGCGTGAGGAACCCGTGGGCGATCGGTCCGCCGAACGGGCCGGCGGTGGCCCGTTCGACGTCGACGTGGATCCACTGGTGGTCGTCAGTGAGGTCGGCGAACCCGTTCACCATCTCCTGGGTCACCTCGATCTCGGGTCCCCAGCCGCTCCAGTCGTCGCCGGCACTGGCGTTCAGTCCGTCGATGTCATCGAAGGCGATTTCGTCCAAATGCGTTCCTCCCAGTGTCATGTGTGCTGTATACGGTGGCCGTTGAGCGGATGCCGGGCCAACGTGGCCGGTTGTCTAGGGTCACGGGCCGTCGCCGGTGGCGACGCCGGTAACAGCGAGACGGGGGATGCGACAAGTTGGATCGGCACTATCGCGAGGCGTGGGACGAGATGACGGCCCCGGGCGCACCGTTCGCCTGGTCGGTTGTCGACATCCGGGGCGTGCCGACGCGTGCCTATGACGGCGCCCCACCCAGCATGGCGCTGCTCTGGGCTGGCTCAGTGGCCCACGGCGACAAGGACTACATCGTCTACGAGGACGAACGCCTCAGCTACACGGAGGCCCACAGCCTCGTCGATGCCCTCTGCGCCCATCTCGCTTCTGTCGGAATCGGGTACGGCGACCGGGTGGCGATCGCCATGCGGAACTATCCCGAATGGGTGATCGGCTACTGGGCCACGGTCAAGGTCGGGGCGGCCGTTGTCGGCATGAACGCCTGGTGGACCCGGCCCGAGATGGAGTTCGGGCTCGCCGACTGTGAGGCCACCGTCCTGTTGTGCGACCGGGAGCGCCTCGAGCGGATTGCTCCGGGCCTCGATGTCCTGCGCGAGGAGCGCCGCCTCCACGTGGTGGCCGTGCGCACCGAGGGCGACCTGCCAGACGACGCCGTCCACTGGGACGACGCCCTGGCGGCGGCCGGTGAGCCGCCCGAGCCTCCTGCCATCGATCCTGAGGACGACGTCTGCATCTTCTACACGTCGGGCACCACCGGCCACCCGAAGGGCGCAGTGCTCACCCACCGGGGAGCGGTCTCGAACCTGTTGAACCTGGCCTTTTGGCAGTCCATGGCGGGCGCTGCCCAGGAGAAGGCCGTTGCCGCCGGCGAGGTGCCCCCCGGGTCGGACAAGGTGCAGGGCGAATCGAACCCCGGTTCGCTGCTGCCGGTGCCGCTGTTCCACGTCACGGGTTGCAACTGCTGCCTGCATCCGATCACCGCCGGCGGCGGGCGCCTGGTGCTGATGCACCGGTGGAACCCGGAGCGGGCCCTCGAGCTCATCGAACGCGAGCGTTGTTCGTCGATGAGCAGCGTGCCCACGATGGCCCGGGAGTTGATCAACAGCCCCGACTTCGACAAGCGCGACACCTCGAGCCTCGAGCACCTCGGCGGAGGGGGCGCCGCCGTACAGCCCGACCTGGTGACCAAGATCGAGGAACGCATCCAGGGCCGGCCCAGCACCGGATACGGCCTCACCGAGGTGAACGGCGTCGTCACGATCAACTCGGCGCACTTCTTCCTCGCCAAGCCCGAGTCGGCCGGTCCGGTCCTGCCGGTCATGGAGGCCCGGATCGTGGCGGAGGACGGTACCGACCAGCCGGCGGGTGGCCTAGGGGAACTCTGGGTGCGGGGCGCCAACGTGTTCCGGGGCTACCTCAACCGGCCGGAGGCCAATGCCGAGATCCTCACCGACGGCTGGTTCCACACCGGCGACATCGGCTACCTCGACGACGACGGCTTCCTGTTCCTGGTCGACCGGGCAAAGGACATGGTCCTGCGGGGCGGCGAGAACGTCTACTCGGCCGAGGTCGAGGCCGCCATCTACGAGCACCCGGCCATTGCCGAGGCGGCCGTGTTCGCGGTCCCGGACGAGCGCCTGGGCGAGGCCGTCGGGGTGGCGATCCTGCTGCTACCCGGCCAGACACTCGACGCCGACGACCTGCGGGCACACGTGGCGGGTCTCATCGCCTCGTTCAAGGTGCCCCGGCATGTGTGGTTCGTGGACGAGGCCCTGCCCCGGAACGCCAACGGAAAGTTCGTGAAGCGGGAGCTGCGCGAGACGCTGATCGGTACGCCGACGGCCTGAGCGCCCGAGGCAAGCGCTCGAACCGGCATCCCCGGCTACCGTGGCGCCAATGGGCGAGCGCAATCCTCACCTGGTCGAGCGCCTCCAGGGGTTCGGCACCACGATCTTCACCGAGATGTCGGTGCTGGCGGCACGCACCGGCGCCATCAACCTGGGTCAGGGCTTCCCCGACGCCGACGGCCCCGACGAGGTGCTCGAGGCGGCCGTGGCGGCGATCCGGGCCGGCCACAACCAGTATCCGCCCGGAACGGGCATCCCGGCGTTACGTCGGGCGGTGGCGGACCACCAGCAGCGCTTCTACGGCCTTGAAGTCGATCCCGACACCGAGGTGCTCGTCGCCGCCGGTGCGTCGGAGGCCATCGCCGCGGCGATGCTGGCGTTGGTCGAGCCCGGCGACGAGGTGGTGGTGTTCGAGCCGTACTTCGACCACTACGCCACCTCGATCGCCCTGGCGGGTGGACGGCGCCGGGTGGTCCGCTTGCAGGAACCGGACCTGCACTTCGACGTGGCCGACCTCGAGGCGGTCATTGGCCCCGACACCCGACTGATCCTGCTCAACTCCCCGCACAACCCGACCGGCAAGGTCTTCGATGCCGAGGAGTTGGGCCACATCGCCGCCCTGGCGATCGAGCACGACCTGCTGGTCGTGACCGACGAGGTGTACGAGCACCTCATCTTCGACGGCCTCCCGCACCTCCCTCTGGCCAGCCTGCCGGACATGGCCGAGCGCACACTCACCATCTCGTCGGCCGGAAAGTCGTTCGGGTTCACCGGTTGGAAGATCGGCTGGGCACACGGCCCGGCAGAGTTGGTGTCGGCGGTCCTCGTGGCGAAGCAGTCGCTTACCTACGTCAGCGGCGGTCCGTTCCAGCACGCCGTGGTCACCGCCCTCGGCCTCGGCGATGCCTACTTCGCCGAGTTGGCCGACGACCTCCAGGACAGGCGCGACCTGTTCTGCGCCGGACTCGAGGCGGCGGGCTTCGGGTCACACCCGCCGTCGGGCACCTACTTCGCCACCGCCGACATCCGGCCCCTCGGCTACGAGGACGGTGTCGAGTTCTGCCTGGCGCTGCCGGAGCGCTGCGGGGTGGTTGCCGTGCCGAGCGGGGTCTTCTACGACGACGAGGTCGCCGGTCGCCACCTGGTGCGGTTCGCCTTCTGCAAGCAGCCAGAGGTGCTCACCGAGGCCGTCGAACGCCTCGCAACGCTGGCGCCGGGGAGGGGTGCGAGGTGAAGGTCGCAGCCGTACAGCACGATGTGGTCTGGGAGGACCGTGTCGCCAACCACGCCCACCTCACGGGGATGGTCGCCGAGGCGGCCGGCAGGGGGGCGGACCTGGTGGTGCTCACCGAGATGTTCCCGACCGGCTTCTCGCTGGCCACCGACCTGATCGTCGAGCCGCCCGACGGGCCGAGCGTCGAGTGGCTGTGTGCACAGTCCGCCCGCCACGGTTGCTGGACCGCCGGCTCGATTCCCACCCTCGACCTCGCCGACGAGCTTCCGGTGAACCGGTTCGTCGTGACCGCCCCCGACGGCACCACGCACCACTACGACAAGATCTACCCGTTCTCGTACGCCCGGGAGCATGAGCGCTACCGGGCCGGCAACAGGCACGTCACGGTCGACATCGAAGGCGTTCGGACCACGCTGTTCGTCTGCTACGACCTGCGCTTCGCCGAGGCCTTCTGGGACCTGGCCCCCGACACCGACCTCTACCTCGTGCCCGCCAACTGGCCCGAGGCACGTCGGGAACATTGGAGCACGCTGCTGCGGGCACGGGCCATCGAGAACCAGGCCTACGTGCTGGGCGTCAACCGGGTCGGCACCGATCCGAAGCTCTCGTACACGGGCGACAGCGTGATCGTCGACCCGTTCGGCGAGGTGCTGGCCGAGGCCGAGCCGGGCCGCGAGGAGGTACTCGTTGCCGAGGTCGACCCCGCACGGGTCGCCGAGGTGCGGGCGAACTACCCGTTCCTCCAGGACCGCCGCGGGTGACCACCCCCGACGTCCTCGGGCGGGTCCGTTCGCTGGTCGAGCCTGCACTGCGGGCGGTCGTGGAGGGGCTCGACGGCCGTCTGCGGTCCTCGTCGACCTACCACTTTGGTTGGACCGAGGTCGACGGCTCGTCGTCTGACCTGGGGTCCGGCAAGGGACTGCGCCCGGCGCTGGCAGTGCTCTCCGCCGAGGCGGTGGGCGCCGCCGCCGAGGTGGCCGTGCCGGGGGCCGTGGCAGTCGAGTTGGTGCACAACTTCTCCCTGGTTCACGACGACATCATCGACGGTGACATCGAGCGCCGGCACCGGGCAACCGTGTGGTCGGCGTTCGGCACGGACGAGGCGGTCATCGCGGGCGACGCCCTCCACAACCTCGCCTACCAGGTGCTGCTCGAGGATCCGTCGCCGCAGCGCCAGGAGGCCGCCGCCCGCCTGACCCGGGCCACGGCGGCGATGATCGCCGGCCAGGCCGCCGACATGGCCTTCGACGACCTGCCCACGGTGACGCTCGCCGAGTGCGTGGCCATGGAGGCCGACAAGACCGGGGCGCTGCTGGCCTATTCCGCCAGCGTCGGCGCCGTGCTGGCCGGAGCAACGGACGCCCAGGTCGATGCCCTCGACGAGTTCGGCATGGAGCTGGGCTGTGCCTATCAGGCCGTCGACGACGTGCTCGGCGTATGGGGCGACCCGTCGGTCACAGGCAAGCCGGTCGGCAACGACCTGCGTGAGCGCAAGAAGTCGCTGCCCGTGGCCGTGGTGCTCGACCAGGGCGGCGAGGCGGCCGACGAGTTGCTGGCGATCTACGGGAGTGACGCCGACCTCACCGACGACGACGTGGCCCGGGCGACGGCGCTGCTCGAGGCGGCGGGTGGGAGGTCGCACGCCGAGTCCTCGGCCGGTGCCCACCTGGTGCTTGCGCTCACGGCCCTGGACGGCCTGGGCTTCGACGACGGCGCTGTGGCCGACCTCAACGACCTCGCCCGCTTCGTCGCCGACCGCGACTTCTAGAGCCGTCGGATCGCCTCCGGCATCACGACGGGCGGACGAGGTGCGCCCGCAGTGCCTCGACCTCGGCGTGGGCGGTGCAGCCGGGGAGGTGGTCGTTGACCATGCCCATGGCCTGCATGAAGGCGTAGACGGTGGTCGGCCCGACGAACGTCCAGCCCCGGTGCTTGAGGTCCCTGCTCAGGGCGGTCGAGGTCGGCGTGGTGGCGGGGATCGACCCGTCCGCCTCATGGACCGACGCCTCGGGCTCCCACGACCACACGTACGCCGCCAGCGACCCGAACTCGTCGGCCACCTCCAGGCAGCGGGAGGCGTTGCGGATCGTCGACTCGACCTTGCCGCGGTGCCGGATGATTCCGGCGTCGCCCAACAATCGCTCGACGTCGGCATCGCCGAAGCGGGCGACCAGCGCCGGGTCGAAGTCGTCGAACACCTCCCGGAAGCGCTCCCGCTTGCGCAGGATCGTCAGCCACGACAGCCCGGCCTGGAACCCCTCGAGGCAGATCTTCTCGAACAGTCGGTGGTCGTCGACCACGGGCCGGCCCCACTCGTGGTCGTGGTAGGCGATGTAGTCGGCGTGTGGGCCCGGCCACCTGCAGCGGGTGACGCCGTCGTCGCCGACGGCGAGATCGGCGCTCACCGTTCCCTCGTCGATCGAACCACGTTCCGGCTGGGACCCGTCATGGCTCCGACAGTACGCTCCCGCTGTCCCTGCCCCGACGCCTGTCCACACCGAATCGGAGTTCCCATGATCCTCATCGCCGGCACCATCTCCCTCGATCCCGACAAGGTCGACGAGGCGCTCGCTGCCATCGTGCCGCTCATGGCGGCTACCCACGCCGAGGACGGCTGCATCGACTACGTGCTGAGCGCCGATCCGCTCATGCCGGGCTGCATCCGCATCTTCGAGAAGTGGGAGGGCGACGAGGCCCTGGCCGTCCACATGAAGGCGCCGCACATGGCCGCGTTCCAGGAGAAGTTGGGTGGCCTCGGCGTGACCGGCCTGTCCGTCGAACGCTTCGACGGAGCCACCGCCTCGAAGTTGTTCTAGGGGAAACGGCCGCTCAACCGCCCGTTCCCACGGCACTGCCGTCGACGACCTGGTCGAGGTACTCGGAGAGGCCCCAGCCGGTCTTCCCGTCGCAGCGGAACCGGGTGAGCCCCTCGGTGATACGGGTGTGGAGTAGGTCCCCGTCGGGGGTGGTGCGGCGGTTCCGCAGCGGGATCAGGGATGTGACCGTGCCCCGCACCTCGTAGGTGCGCTCGTCGGTCGACACGACGGCGGTGAGTCCGGTCTGGTAGCCGTCGTCGCCCCAGTCGGTGTCGATCGCCACCTCGTGGATCTGGTGGTAGCGGTCGCCGTGGAGGACCATGCCGCCCGCGTTGCGGTCGGTGCCGTCCCGGCTGATCAGCGAGATCATCATGGCGAAGTCCTCGTCGAAGGCCATCGGCAGCCAGCGGTACCAGGAGATGGCCTGCCAGTAGCGGGCGCCCCACGACTTGTCCCGCAGCCCGAGGCCGTCGACCTCGAAGCGTTCGCCGTCGACCTCGATGGTTCCCGTGGCGGCGACATGCTGCTCGTAATGGGCCTTCGAGAACGACGACTCGGCGTCCTGTTCGGGTTCGAGGCCGGTCTCGGCGTCGACGGGCCGGCCTCCGTACATCGGGGAGATGCCCCGGTAGGCGAGGTCGATGAAGCACGGCACGGACGGGTTCTCGGAGAATGCCACCCTCGGGTCGGCCATCTGGCCGGGTTCGTCGAGCAGGCAGACCTTGCCCTCGTAGCGGACCCGGAGCCGCCGGAACGGCTCCTCGACGTCGATGCGCAGGCCGCCGGCGTCGAACACCTCGTTCGTCGTGATCGTGGGCCTCTGGTACATGAACCCCACCCGGCCGTCGGGTAGGTACACGCAGCACGACATCTCGGCGTAGCCCTCGTTGACGCGGTTTCCGATCCGGAACCATCCACCCACCGTCGTGGCGTGGTCGACGACGTTGAAATACATCGACTCGTTGTAGTTGGGGACCGGGTCGGGCTCGTGGTTGTACTCGTCCTCGGGCGCGAGGACGATTCGTGTCGCACGCTTGGGTTCAGCCATGGTGGCTCCCTTGGTTGACCGCGAGTGTCGCGCCCCCCGGCCTCAAAGGCGCGATCGGGCCGCAGGTGGAAGGCGGTCGCCATGCGAGACCCGGATCGACCGGGTGGGCCTCCGGCCCCTGACAGTGGCGGGATGGCGGTGTAGGTTCGACTGTCATGGACATTCGAAACATCACCAGCATCGCAGACATCATCCTGACCGGGGCAGCTGAGAAGCCTGATGCCGAGATGCTCGTCATCGGCGACGAGCGCATCACGTGGGCCGAGATGAGGGACCGGGCCGGGCAGGTCGTGAACGCCCTGCGTGCGTCGGGGGTCGGCTCCCAGGAGCGCATCGCCTACATCGACAAGAACGGCGCCGAGTACTTCGAGTTGGCGTTCGGCTGCGGCCTCGCCAACTCGGTGACCGTTGCCGTCAACTGGCGGCTGGCCCCACCCGAGATGGCCTACATCGTCAACGACTCCCAGGCGAAGGTGCTGGTCATCCACGAGGAGTTCACCGACCACCTGGCCGCCTTCGAGGCCGACCTCACCCACACCGAGACGATCCTCGTCATCGGCGACCACGCCACCCACGGCTCGTACTCCGACTGGCGCAATGCCCAGACCCCCGACTGCGACATCACCCCGCCGGGTGGGCCCGATGTTTCGATGCAGCTCTACACGTCGGGTACCACGGGCCTGCCCAAGGGCGCCCAACTGACCAACGACAACTTCAGGGCGTTGTTCAAGATCGTCGAATGGCAGATGGACGACGACAGCGTGAACATGGCCGTCATGCCGTTGTTCCACATCGCCGGTTCCGGCTGGGCCCTGTTCGGCATGGGCTGCGGTGCACGCACGATCATGACCCGCGAGTTCGATCCGGTGGCAGCCCTGCAGCTGATCGAGGTGGAAGGGATCACCCATGCCCTCTTCGTACCCGCCATCCTGCAGTTCTTCCTGATGGTCCCGAGCGACAGCGTCGACCTCTCGACGATGGAGCTGATCGCCTACGGCGCCTCGCCGATCACCCAGGACGTCCTGGTCAAGTCCATGGAGATGTTCGGCTGCAACTTCATGCAGGTCTATGGCCTGACCGAGACCACCGGTGTCGTCACGCAACTCGACCCCGAGGACCACGATCCGGGTGGCCCCCGCGAGCACCTGCTGCGGTCGGCCGGCAAGCCCATCGCCAACGTCGAGATCCGGATCATCGACACCGACACCGGGGCGACGCTGCCCGACGGCGAGGTCGGCGAGGTGTGGATCCGGACGCCCCAGAACATGAAGGGCTACTGGAACATGGCCGAGGAGACCGCCAAGTCGCTCCCGGGCGACGGCTGGTTCCGCTCGGGTGACGCCGCCTACATGGAGGACGGCTTCCTCTTCATCCACGACCGGGTCAAGGACATGATCATCTCCGGCGGCGAGAATGTGTACCCGGCCGAGGTCGAGAACGCCCTGATGGGACACGAGGGGATCGCCGACGTGGCGGTCATCGGCGTACCGGACGACAAGTGGGGCGAGGTCGGCAAGGCCCTCGTCATAGCGGTCCCCGACGGTGGCGTCACCGGTGACGAGATCCTCGCCTTCGCCAGGGAGCGCCTGGCCGGATTCAAGTGTCCCAAGACAGTCGAGTTCGTCGAGGCGATCCCGCGCAACCCGTCGGGCAAGATCCTGAAACGCGAACTGCGCGACCCCTACTGGGAGGGCCGCGAGCGCAGGGTCAACTGACCTGCTGAAAGGTCCCCACCTTCAGGAGGCGCACGGCTGCTGACTAGGGTCGGCCGCCATGGAACACACCACACAGAACCGTCTGGACGGCAAGGTCGCCCTCGTGACCGGAGGCTCCCGCGGAATCGGCAAGGCAATCGCCGCCTGCCTCGCCGCGGCCGGTGCGAAGGTCATGATCACCAGCCGCAAGGCCGACTCCTGCGAGGCGGCGGTTGCAGAGCTTTCAGCGGAGACCGGCGGCGACCTGGCCTACGAGGCAGGGAACGTCGGCAGGGTAGAGGACATGGAGCGGGTCGTTGCAGCCACGATCGACACGTTTGGCGCCGTCGACATCCTCGTCAACAACGCAGCCACGAACCCCTACGCCGGACCGGTCATCGACGCCGACCTGCCCCGCTGGCAAAAAACGCTCGACGTCAACCTGACGGCGCCCCTGGTCTGGACCCAGGCCTGCTGGAACGCATGGATGAGGGAAAACGGCGGCAACATCGTGAACATCTCGTCGGTCGGTGCGTTCCACACCAGCCAGATACTCGGCAGCTACGACATCTCGAAGTCGGCGCTGCTCCACCTGACCCGGCAGCTCGCCGCCGAACTCGCCCCCGGGGTTCGTGTCAACGCCGTGTGCCCTGGCCTCATCAAGACCGACTTCGCCCGAGCGTTGTGGGACGGGGGGCGAGGCGACGATGTGGCGCAGGGGTATCCGCTCAAGCGCCTCGGCGAGCCTGAGGACATCGCCCAGGCCGTGCTCTTCCTGACCACCGACTCCTCGAGTTGGATCACCGGCCAGGAGATCGTCGCCGACGGCGGCGGCGAGGTCGGCTTCCCCCGTGTCTGAGCACCCATGACCGCTCCCACCGACCACCGGGCCGTCCATCCGACCGTCGGGATACCGCATCGAGGCGGACGGCGCCAGCGTCGTGCTGGGCGACGGCACGGTTCCGTGTGCAGCCCTCGACGGGCTCTGCACCGGCGCTGACGCCCATGTCCAGAAGGTCATCCGCGACGACCTGATCAGCCAGGTGCCCATTGTGTGGCTCGACGACGTGATCGACTACCAGCCGACCGTGGTCGATGTCGCACAGACGGCAGCCAGGGCCGGCGTCGGCACGCTGGTGCTCAACCACCGCGCCTCCACCCCGATGCCGTGCACCGGGTCGGGCCGGGTCGCCATCGCGGCAGGGCACCTCGACGGCGAGGCTCTGCTCCCGGACGACCTGGACCGGATGCTGGTCGAGCCGGCCGGGTAGGACGGAAGCGGCCGGTTCAGACCTCGAGTTGGCCTGCGAGGCCCTCGGCGGCCTCGATGAACTCCTCGATCATGTCCATCACGACCTGTCCGGTACCACGGGTGCGGTTCATGGAGCCCACGATCTGGCCGACGAAGTAGGTCGCCAGCTTCTCGGCGCCGGAGCCCTCGTGGTGGGAGGCCCGGTTGATGCGCAGCAGCGCCCGGTCGGTCAGCATCGGCTGGAACGGCATGCCCAACGGGTCGGGGGTGTCGTCGCGGTCCCATTCCTCTGTCCAGGCGGTGCGCAGCATCCGGGCCGGCTTGCCGGTGATCGAACGGGAGCGCAGGGTGTCGGTGGTCGCTGCGTCGAGCATCTTCTGCTTGACCACGGGGTTCGTCTCGGCCTCCTCGGTGGTGAGCCACACCGAACCGCACCACACCCCGGCGGCACCGAGCGTCAGCGATGCGGCCATCTGGCGGCCGCGGCCGATGCCCCCGGCTGCGAGCACCGGAACCGGGGCGACTGCGTCGACGACCTCGGGGATCAGCACCATGGTGCCGATCTCGCCGGTGTGTCCGCCCCCCTCGCCTCCCTGGGCGATGATCAGGTCGACCCCGACCGCCACGTGCCGCTCGGCATGCACCCGGGTGCCGGCCAGGGCACCGACCCTGACACCCTCCTCATGGCAGCGTCGGACCATCTCGGGTGGCGGTGAACCGAGGGCGTTCGCGATGAGCGCCGGCCGGTGGGCGAGGGCGATGTCGAGCTGCCGTTGGGCCCGGTTGAGGGAGAACGGGGCGTCACCGGGCCGTTGCGCCCAACCCGCAGGGTCGTCGGGGTCCGGGGGCACCTCGTAGCGCTCGAGGATCTCGTCGAGGAACTCCCGATGGGTGCCGGGGATCAGGGCGGCGATGTCGGCGGTCTGGAACCCACCCGCCTCGTCGCCTGCGTAGCGGGCGGGGACGATGAGGTCGACGCCGTAGGGGCGGTCGCCGACCTCCTCCTCGATCCACGCCAGATCCACCTCGAGGGCCTCGTCGCTGTGGGCGACGGCGCCCAGCACGCCGAGGCCACCGGCCCTGGACACGGCGGCGACCACGTCCCGGCAGTGGCTGAAGGCGAAGATCGGGAATTCGATGCCGAACATCTCGGTGACTGGTGTCTTCATGGGGGGCTCATTTCGTTGTCGGGGGTCGGGTCAGACGGCGACGAGGCCGTCGGGGTCGATCTCGGCAGCCATGCCGATGTGTTCGTCGACGGTCATGGCGGCCAGGCGGCGGGGGTCGTGGGTCGTGCCCCAGGTGCGGGCGTCGCCGGGGGTGCGCAGTGCGACGAGGGCGTGGGTGGGTGAGTTGTCGCGGTCGTGCATCACCGTGTAGCCCTCGATGGTCGCCGTGCCGACGTAGGCGTGGTCGGCGGTGCGGGTCGGCAGGCCGGCAGCCGCCTTCCGGACGTCGACTATCCGGAAGGCCTGCTTGGGGGGCTCGGTGCCGTAGATACCGAAGGCGTGCTTGGTGGCGTAGCCGCCGTTGGCGTGGACGAGTCCGGTCCCCGGCCGTTCGCGCATGTGGTGGACGAGGGCGGCGATGGCCTGGCCGCTGTAGTTGTTGAACGGTCCACCGGCGAACGTGAGCCCGCCTGTGACCGTGAGTGGCCGGTTGTGGCTGATGCCCAGTTCGGCTGTGGAGATCTGCACGGATGAAGGGAAGCAGGAGTAGAGGTCGAGGTGGGTGAGGTCGTCGATCCCGAGGCCGACGGCCGCAAGGGCTGCCTCACCCGCCAACTTCAGCACCGGCGCCCGGTGGAGGTCGAGGCGCTCGCTGATCCACGTCGTATCGAGTCCGACGCTGCCGGAGAGGGGGAACACCCAGCGGTCCCGGGGCACGCCGAGCGCCTGGGCGCGTTCGGCCGAGAGCACCAACACGGCCGACGCCTGGTCGACGGCGTTGTGGGCATTCATGGCGACGGTGTACGGCGCACCGACGAGACGGTTGGCCGCCGAGGGCGTGGAGATCTCGTCGGCGGTCATGGGCGTGCGGACGGCGGCGTGCGGGTTGTCGACTGCGACGGCGTTGAAGCCGGCCCAGAGCCCACCCAGACGCCGACGGTGCTCGTCGATCGACTCACCCCGGTCGTACCGGATGGCCGAGTCGAGCAGTGGGTAGACGGAGATGGGGGCATCGATGCCGCGTGCCTCCTCCTCGCTGGTCGCCATCACGAGCGTGTCACCGAACTGCCGGGCCGGTGGCAGGTCGGTGTCGGCGTCCCGACGGATGTCGACACCCAGTCGTCGGGCCCGCCGGCGTGAGGCATTGACCTCGCCACCCAGCACCGCAGCGGCGTCGATCTCGCCGGCCCGGATGCGGGCGGCCAGGTCGTTCAGGAGCAGTTGGGGAGAGTGGCCGGACCACGCGGTGACGAGGGTGTCGACATCGACGGCCCTGACGAGGTCGGCGACCTGGCGACCGGGGTCGGTGTAGCGCCAGAGGCCGCCGGCCACGCCGATGAGGTCGAGTCCGGTGAGGCAACCCGGAGAGTCGGCGTCGATCGCCGCCGAGTGCAGCGCATCGACCATCAGTTCGAGGGGCGTGCGGGCCTGCCTGGGGTCGTCGATCCGGTCGGTCACCTGGGCGGCGCCGACGATGACCGGGGTGCGGAGGTCGATGGCCATGCCCCCAGCATGCAGCACGACCGTGCCCGTTGCCGAGGCGCGCCCCTGTTAGGCGCGCTTCACAGCGGCCTACACTCCCGGTCATGGTCTACGAGGCACCCGAGTACCACCCGGCGTTCGAGGAGTACTGCGAGGCCATCTTCGAGTTGGCCGAGGACGACTTCGATGTGATCCAGGCCCGTATCGCCGATCGCCTCGAAGTGAGCCGGCCGGCGGTCTCCGAGATGATCCGGCGCCTGGAGTCCGAGGGCCTCGTGGCGACAGGCGACGGTGCCATCTCACTCACCGTCGACGGCATGGAACTGGCCACACAGGTGGTCAGGCGCCATCGCATCGCCGAACGCTTCCTGACCGATGTCCTGGGCCTGAACTGGACCGACGCCCACCACGAGGCCGGCAAGTGGGAGCACGTGATCTCGCCTGTGGTCGAAAAGGCGCTGGTCAGCGTGTTGGGCGAGCCCACCACCTGCCCGCACGGAAACCCGATCCCCGGTTCCGGCTACAGAGAGCCCGACACCCGCCACCTGGCTGATGTATCGGTGGGTGCCGGGTTCACGGTGAACCGGATCACCGAGGAACTCGAGTTCGAACCGGGCCTGCTCGAGTTCCTCGAGGAGTCGGCACTGATGCCCGGCAACCGGGGCGTGGTCACGGCAGCGTCACCGGACGGCACGGTGACCGTCGAGGTCTCGGGCACCCGGGTCGGCGTCGGGTTGTTCGCTGCCGAACGCATCCTCGTCACCGACTGAAGGCCGACCTGCGGGTTGCGAATACGGCTCAGGCCAGGTGGTCCGACCGGCGTACCACGAGGAACCAGGTCAGCAGGGCGCTGATCGCCACGAGCACGAGTGCCAGGATCGCCATCTCGGCGAGGTACAGCGCCTCGTATGTGTCCCAGATCCGGACGACGAGCGTCCGGAACCCGATCGGCGACACCAGCAGGGTGGCGGGCAGTTCCTTCATGGTGGAGAGCATCACCAGGCCTCCTCCGGCGGCCAGGCCGGGTGCCATGATCGGCAGGTCGACCGTGAAGAACCGTCGTAGTCGACCGGCACCGAGCAGGCGGGCGGCGTCGTTCATCTGCCGGGGCACGGACGAGACCGCCACCTGGGCGGTTCGTACCGCCAGGGCACCGAAGTGCACGACGTAGGCGAACACGAGGACCGGCATCGTGCCGATCAGGAACTCGAAAGGCGATGCATGGAGGGTCCAGAAGATGAGCGAGATCGCCACCACCAGGCCGGGGATGGCGAAGCCGGCCACCACCACGCTGTTGACGATGCCACCCAGCCGGGAGCGGTGGCGGGCCAGCAGGTAGGCCACGGGCAGCACCACGGCGATGGCGACGACGGCGGTGACCATGCTGACCCACACCGTGCTCCATGTGGCGCCTGCCACGTCGCCCCAGTCGAGGCGGAGTTCGGCCAGGCCGCGGCGCTGCCGGAACCAGCCGAACAGCCCCCAGTCGGCCAGCGAGACGGCGGGGGCGAACAGTGCCAGGCCCACGACCAGCGAGCAGGTGGCGATGGCCGGAGCCTTCCAGCGGCCGAGCGGGATGCGCAGGGGGGACCGGTCGCCGATCACCTCGGAGCGCGACCCACGTCGGGCCACGGTGCGTTCGGTGGCGACGACCACGAGCGCCAGGGCGAGTAGCAGGAGGGCGAGGGCGAAGGAGCGGCCCTGGTCGAACAGGCGGGTGCGGTAGATGGTCTGGGTGAGGGTTTCGAACCGCATCAGGTGGACTGCGCCGAAGTCGCTGACCGTGTAGAGGAAGACGAGCAGGGCGCCGGCGGCGATCGACGACGACGCCTGGGGCATCACGACGCGCCGGAACACCTGCAGGGGCCGGTCGCCGAGGAGGCGGGCGTTTTCCTCGAGCGATGACGGGAGGGCGGAGAGTCGGGCCGCCACCGGAAGGTACACGTAGGGGTAGGTGAACAGCGTCAGGACCAGCCACGAACCGACAAGGCCGTGGAGTCGGAACTGGAGGTCGAGGCCGAGGTGGCCGGCCAGGTCGTGCACGATGCCGCCGGGTGTCAGGCCTGAGCGGAAGGCGGCTGCCCCCACGAAGCTGGGGTACACGAGCGGGAGGGGGGCGACGACGCGCCAGAACCGGCGCAGCGGGAGGTCGGTGCGGATGGTGAGCCATGCCAGTGCGGTGCCGACCAGCGCCGTCGATGCGGACACCAGGAACGCCAACTGGACCGTGTGCCAGAGCGGCTCGAGTGACCGTCGTTCGACGAGCAGGTGGAGGGAGCCTCCGGTCAGTGCCCGCCAGAGCACATATCCCCCCGGGAGGGCGAACAGTGTCGCCACGGCGATGGCGCCGACCGAGAGGTCCCACGGTGGCTGCCCTATCCCTGCCCGGGACCGGGCAGCGTTGGCCGTGGAGGGTGCGGCCGCTGGGTTCTCGCTCATCGCACCATTGTGGTTCCCGCCACGGAATCCGCTACTGGTCGAGGACCCCGCTGGCCTCGATGATCTCGATGGTCCGCTTGAACTCGGCGGCCATGTCGTCGATGTCGATGGCGCCGACGGTGTCGGCGGGCCGCTCGGGGAGCCTGTCGGCAGGTGCCACGCCGATGGCCAGCGGGTACTCGAAGACCGTGTCGGTCAGGTAGCGCTGCTGTCCGTCGCTCAGTAGGAAGGCCAGGAACCGGTTGGCGTTCTCCTTGTCGTCGCTGCTGTCGAGGATCGAGGCGGTGGCGATGATCATGAGGCCGCCGTCGTCGCCGGGGGCGAATCCGTGGTTGGCCGAGCGTTGGTCGTCGCCGTTCTTGGCGACCTCCTGGTGGTTGTAGTAGTGGTTGACGAGCCCGAAGCGCACCTCGTCGCGGCCGACGGCTTCGACGATGGCCCGGTTCTTGGGGTAGAAGTGCGAGCCGTTGGCGACCATGCCTTCGAGCCAGCCGATGGCGACGTCGTCGCCGTTGCGGAGGCGGAAGACGGTGAACCAGTCCTGGAACGACGAGTTCGAGCCGGGGACGGCGACGAGTCCTTCGTACCCGGGGCCGGTCAGGTCGAAGATCGAGTCGGGGAGGTCGGCCTCGGGCACCTCGTCGATGTTGTAGACGAGGACGCGGGCACGGCCGGCGAAGCCGACCCAGTTGTCGTTGCCTGCACGGTTGGAGGCGTCGACCTCGGCCAGTACGTCGTCGTCGAGCCCGGCCAGCATCCCGAGGTCGTCGAGGTAGCCGGTCGGGCCTGGGCTGCGGGACAGGAATACGTCGGCGGTGGTCTTGGTGCCCTCGGTCTCGAGGGTGAGCGCCATGTCGTTGGAGGATCCGTAGCGGGCCTCGACGGCGATGCCGGTCTGGGCTGTGAAGGCCTCGAAGATGGGGCCGACGAGGCTCTCGGAGCGACCGGAGTAGATCGTGATCGACTTGTCGTCGTCGCTCCCGCAGCCGGTGAGGCCGGCGGCTCCGGCCAGGAGGCTGACGCCGAGCAGTAGGTGGACGCCGAGGCGACGAGTGTGCGTGGAGGAGAAGCACATGGCCGGCGTGGCTCCTGAAGGTAGGTGTCTGCGTAGTGTTAAGAGACCTTAACTAACAGGCACCAAGGTTCACAACCCGAGGGCCACCGCTCCCGACCCGACATAGGTCACACCGACGCGGTCGCCCCGTCGGTGGGTCAGGTCGGCCTCGGTCCGTACCTTGACCGAAGGGCCTTCGTCCAGCAGAACGTGGACCATGGCGTCGTGGCCGTAGTACTCGACCAGTTCGATCGTGCCGTTGTCGCCCTCGCCGACGGCCAGGTCCTCGGGCCGAAGCAGCAGGTCGGCGGGACCGTCGCAGCTGACCAGCACCGGCACCTCACCGACGGGCGTCCGGCACGAACCGACCGGTCGGTTGCAGCGGAACAGGTTGGCGTCGCCGACGAAGGTGGCCACCCAGCGGTCGGCGGGTCGCCGGTAGAGGTCGTCGGGCGTGCCGACCTGGGCCAGGTGGCCGTCGTGGAGCACCGCCACCCGGTCGCCGAGCACGAACGCCTCCTCCTGGTCGTGGGTGACGAAGATGGTGGTGATGCCGAGGTCGACGAGCAGGCGGTGCATCTCGGCACGGACCTGGAGGCGCAGGGTGGCGTCGAGGTTCGAGAAGGGTTCGTCGAGGAGCAGGACCCCCGGCCGGGGAGCGAGCGCCCTGGCCAGGGCCACCCGTTGCTGCTGACCACCGGAGAGCGTGCCGGGCATGCGGTCGGCCACGTCGGTGAGGCCGACCATGTCGAGTGCCTCGTCCACCCGGCCGTTGCGGCGCTGGTCCCGGGGAAGCCCGTAGGCCACGTTGCGTCGGACGTCGAGGTGGGGGAACAGGGCGCCGTCCTGGAACACCATGCCGATCCGCCGCCGTTCGGGCGGCACGAAGGTCCCATTGCCCGTGACGGTGCGGTTGCCGACCGAGATGGTGCCCCGGTCGGGTCGCTCGAGCCCGGCAATGGACCGCAGCAGCGTGGTCTTGCCACAGCCGCTGGGGCCGAGTAGGGCGACGAGTTCGCCGGGTGCGACCTCGAGGGAGAGCTCCGTGAGCACGGGCGGCCCGTCGTAGGCGACGGACAGGTCCTCGACCCGGAGCCCGGCGGGGGCGACGTCTTCGCCCCGGGTGGCCCGGATGTTCATCATGCCTAACAGACTAGGGGTGGTTGTCCGCACAACCCAAGACCGCCGCTCGGGGCACGTCGCCCCTGCCCATTGCCTACCGTGCCTACCGTGCCTA
>DCXR01000023.1:21130-26772 GCA_002329075.1 Candidatus Neomicrothrix sp. UBA2131 | reverse complement strand
CGTGCCTACCGTGCCTACCGTGCCCGTCATGACCGACGTCTCCATCGGCTGGGTCGGGCTGGCCGCCTCGCTGCTGCTGGTGGCGGTAACCGTAGGCGTGTCCCGGGGGCGGCGGCTCGGCCTCGAACAGGACCTGCTCGTGGCCTCCGCCCGTGCGATCGGCCAACTGCTGCTCGCCGGCTGGGCCCTCACGCTGCTGCTGGCCGACGACGTCCAGATCGCCTGGGCATGGCTCTGGGTGGCCACCATGGTGCCGGTTGCCGCCTGGTCGGCCCGTCGTCGCGAACCCCGCCTGCCGGGGATCATGGTGACCACGACCGTCGGCTACACGCTGGGCCTCGGTGCCTCGTTGGCCGTGGTGTTCGGCTTCGACGTCCTTCCCTACGAGGCCCGGGTGCTGGTGCCGGTGTCCGGGATGGTCGTCGGCAACTCGCTCAAGGTCGTGGTGGTCGCCGCCACCCGACTCGTCGACGGCTTCCGCGACCGGGCCGGCGAGGTCGAGGCGCTGCTCGCCCTGGGTTTCGATCGACGGCGGGCCTCGCGGGACGTCACCGCCGAGGCGTTGCGGCTGGCGATCCGCCCCCAGGTCGAGATCACGCGCTCGGTCGGCATGGTGTTCCTGCCGGGAGCCCTGACCGGGATGATCCTCGCCGGGGTCGACCCGCTGGATGCAGCCCTCGTGCAGGCGGCAATCCTGTTCCTGATCCTCGGTTCGGCGGCGATCACCGGCCTGGTTGTGGTTCTGGAGGGTGCCAGACGGTTCCTGACCGCCGACCAGCGCCTGGTGCTGCCGGATCAGCCCGCCGACTGAGCCCCCAGCGACTTCAGCGCTGCGAGCACGGCAGGGATCGACAGGCCCACCACGTTCTCCCTGCAGCCGTCGACCTTGGTGACGAAGCCGGCAGCGCCGCCCTGGATGGCATACGCCCCCGCCTTGTCGAGGGGCTCGCCGGTGGCCACGTAGGCGTCGATCTCATCGTCGTCGAACTCTCGGAACGTGACGAGCGTGCGAACCACGCCGGAGATCGTGTAGCCGCCGTGGCACACCGCCAGTCCGCCGACCACCTCGTGGGTGCGGCCCGACAGTCGTCGCAGCATGTCGGTCGCCCAGTCGGGTCGGCCGGGCTTGCCGAGCACCTCGCCGTCGAGCACCACCACCGTGTCGGCGGCGAGCCCGGTCTCGTGGTTGTCGACGACGGCAACGAGCTTGGCCATGGCGAGCCGCTCCACGAGGGCGGCCGGGTCCTCGCCCGGCTGTGGCGTCTCGTCGACGTCGGGCCGCCGGACCTTCGGACTGAAGCCGTGCGCCCGGAGCAGGTCGAGCCGTTGTGGCGAGCCCGAAGCCAGGATCAGCCGCTGGGCGTCGTCAGCCACCGGAGACGAGGGCCTCGGCTTCGGCGGGTGGAGGGGTGGCGTCGTCGGGATCGTCCAGCCAGCCCTCGGGCAGAACGACCCGCCGGGGGCCGTTGCGGTGGCTGCGGGGGATCCGTAGCGAATCCGGGTCGAGCGTGAGGTGCGGGTCGAGGTCGGCCAACTGCCGGTCGAGGTCGTCGAGCGAGTCGATGGCCTGGAGGTCGCGGCGGACCGCCGGCCCGGTGGCGTAGCCCTTGAGGTACCAGGCGGTGTGCTTGCGGAAGTCCCGGATGCCGTGCGGGCCGGCCCAGTCGACCAGCAGGCGGGCATGGCGCCACATCGTGGCGGCCACCTCGTCGAGCCGGGGTGGGTCACCGGGCTCGCTGCCACCCGAGGTGGGTGTCGGGCCGAACACGGCGGCCAGGTCGCCGAACAACCAGGGGCGGCCGAGGCAGCCCCGTCCCACGACGACACCGTCGCAGCCGGTGCTGCGCAACAGGCGCAGGGCGTCCCACGGCTCCCAGATGTCGCCGTTGCCGAAGACGGGGATCGAGGTGACGGCCGCCTTGAGGTCCGCAACGGCCGACCAGTCGGCCTCGCCGGAGTAGAGCTGCTCGGCGGTCCGGGCGTGGAGCGCCACCGATGCGGCACCGAGGTCCTCGGCGATGCGGCCGGCGTCGAGGAAGGTGAGGTGGTCGGCGTCGGTGCCGAGCCGGAACTTCACGGTGACCGGCACGTCGCCGGTTGCATCGATGGCAGCGCCAACGATGGCGGCGAACAGGCGGGGCTTTAGCGGGATCGCCGCCCCGCCGCCCTTTCGGGTCACCTTCGGCATGGGGCAGCCGAAGTTGAGGTCGATGTGGTCGACCCGGTCCTCGCGGACGAGCATCCGCGCTGCACGGCCGACGCTGTCGGGCTCGGTGCCGTAGAGCTGGATGCTGCGGGGTGACTCGTCGGGGGCGAAGTGGCTGAGCCGGCTGGTCTTGAGATGGCCGTCGACGAGGCCCCTGGCGGTGATCATCTCGCTGACGTAGAGCCCGGCGCCGTGTTCCCGGCAGAGGGTGCGGAACGGGGCGTTGGTGACGCCGGCCATCGGTGCCAGCACGACCGGCGGCCAGACCTCGAGCGGGCCGATGCGGGGTGCGGCGAACTCGCCCGGGGCGGCGGGCGCCACATCGGCGTTTACGGAGGTGCGAAGGCCCATGCCACAAGGCTAGGCGCGGGGCCTAGAGGGCGACCCGCAGGCCCCGGTGGCAGGTCGTGTCCACCGGCGCCGTGGCGGACCGGGCCGCCGGCCGGTAGCGGTAACAGTAGCTGTCGTGGCACAGGAACGAGCCACCCTTGACGACCCGGTCGGTGCCTAACGGCGGTCCGGTGGGGTCAACGAGGGGCCGCTCGCCGGGGTGCCGCGTGGCGAACCAGTCGGCGCACCACTCCCAGACGTTGCCCGAACAGTTGTGGAGCCCGAACCCGTTGGGGGCGAAGGCGTCGACGGGGCAGGTGCCGGCATATCCGTCCTCGGCGGTGTCCTCGCTCGGGAACGTGCCCGTCCAGATGTTGCAGCGGTGCTCGCCGCCGGGCATGAGGTCGTCGCCCCAGGGGAGGCGGGCCTGGTCGAGGTCGCCCCGGGCGGCGTACTCCCACTCGGCCTCGGTGGGCAGGCGGCCGCCGGCCCATTCGGAGAAGGCGACGGCGTCGAACCACGAGAGGTGGACGACGGGATGGTCCGCCCGGCCGTCGAGGTCGCTGTGCGGGCCTTCGGGGTGTCGCCAGTCGGCGCCGTGTACCTGGCGCCACCATTCGGCGCCGACGACGCCCCGGGTCTCGGGAAAGTCGTCGGGGAGATGGCCGCCGAACACGAACGACCAGGTTTCGATCTCGGCGGTCGTGCGGTGGCCGGTGGCTTCGACGAAGGAGGCGAACTCGGCCGTGGTGACCGCTGTGGCCGAGATGGCGAAGGGTGAGAGCTTGACGTCGCGCACGGGACCCTCGCCGTCATCGAGGTAGCGGTCCGGGTCGTCGCCGCCCATGCGGAAGATGCCGCCGGGGAGGTCGACCAGCCGGGCAAGCGGATCGGTGCCCGTCACAGGCCTGCCGTGAACTCGCGGATCGCCGCTACACACTCGGCAGCGGCCTTCACGTGGACCATGTGCCCCTGGTCGGGGACGACCACGGTGGCGCGCACGTCGAGGTCGCGCTCGAACAGGTTCGCCGAGGCGGCGAAGCGCCTGTCCCTCTCGCCCAACAGCACCAGCACCGGGCAGGTGATCTCGGCGAGGTTGTCGATGACCTGGGCGTCGACGTGCAGCGAGAGTTCCGCGACGCCGGGTGCCAGGTCGAGCTTCTCGGCGGCGGCCATGACCGAGGCGTTCCACTCCTCGCGGGCCTCGGGCTTGCGGAATCCGGGGCCGGTGGCGATGAGCACCAGGGCGGCCACGTCGTCGGGGTGGCTGAGCGTGTGGGCAAGCGAGAGGTAGCCGCCGAGGCTGTGCCCGACCAGCACGGCGGGACGGCCGGCCTCGTCGAGGACGGTGGACAGGTCGTCGAGGGCATGTTCGCGGCTGTAGCTGCCGGGGGGCGGTGTGCCGCTTCCACCGTGGCCACGGAGGTCCCAGGTGCTGACGGCGTGGTCGGCGGAGAGGTCGTCGGCGATCGCGTTCCAGACCGTGCGCTCGTTGGCCCAGCCGGTCGTGCACACGAGGCGCATGGCGTGGTTCCCGGTGTTCGGGCCCCGATGCTCGACCGCGATCTCGGTGCCGTCGGTGCTGGTGGTCATCGCAACGGCCGGAAGAACTCGCGGATGTCGGCCAGAAGCACCTCGGGTTGTTCGAGGGCAGCGAAGTGACCGCCGACCTCGTGGTCGGCCCAGAAGGTGAGGTTGAACTTCGGTTCCACCCAGCGGCGGCGGGCACCCATCAGTTCCTTCGGGAAGACGGACACGCCGAGTGGCACATCGCCGGTGTCGCCGAACGAGCCCATGCCGGCCTTCGAGGTCTCGTAGTACATGCGGGTCGACGAGTTGATGGTGCGGGTGAACCAGTAGACGCTCACGTTGGTGAGGAGTCGGTCGCGCGACACGGCGGTGAGCGGGTCGCCGTCATGGTCGGTCCAGCCGTGGAACTTCTCGCCGATCCACGACAGCAACCCGGCTGGTGAGTCGTTGAGGCCGGTGCCGAGGGTCTGGGGGCGCGTCTCCTGGATCCGGAAGTAGCCGTTGTCCTCGGCCAGGTACCAGTTGAGGCGGTCCATCACCTGTTGTTCGAGGGGGGTGATGTCGGCGAAGTCGTCATCGTTGCCGGCGGGGCCTGCAGCCATCATGTTGACATGGCAGCCGACCACGTGGTCGGGGTCGACCTGGGCGATGTGGCGGGAGATCATCGAGCCCCAGTCGCCGCCCTGTACTCCGTAGTGGTCATAGCCGAGGCGTGCGGCCAGTGTGGCGAAGGCCTCGCTGGTGCGGCCGACGCCCCAGCCCCGCTCGGTGGTGGGGCCGGACCAGCCGTATCCGGGCAGCGACGGGATGATCACGTGGAAGGCATCGTCGGCGTCACCTCCGTGGGCGGTCGGGTCGGTGAGCGGGCCGACGAGGTCGAGGAACTCGACGACCGAGCCGGGCCAGCCGTGGCTGAGCAGCAGTGGCAGGGCATCGTCGTGGGGGGAGCGCTGGTGGATGGCGTGGAGGTTCTGGCCATCGACCTCGGTGGTGATGTGGTCGAAGGCGTTGAGCCCGGCCTCGGCGGCCCGCCAGTCGTAGCCGTCGGCCCAGTGGGTGGCGAGATCCTGCAGCCACGTCAGGTCACAGCCGTAGTCCCAGCCGCTGCCGGGGATCTGGTCGGGCCAGCGGGTGGCGGTCAGGCGTCGTCGCAGGTCATCGATGTCGTCGTCGGGTACGGCGATCGTAAACGGTCGGATGTCGTCGGGCACGGGGTGTCCTTTCGGGTGGCTGCCCGACGGTACCCGTCGTCGGGGCGTTGCCCGGAGCCGGGAACCACGGTTGTCGGATGGGACTCGAGGGTGCGCGGGTACCGGTGACCGGAGGCTCGCGAGGGAACGACGCCTGTCTGGCCCGGGCCTGAGCGGCGCCGGGTGCGCAGGTGGTGGTGGTCGCCCGGTCGGGTGACGACCTGGGGGCGGTGGCCGACGAGGTTGGTGGCGCTGCCCATGTGGCCGACCTGTCCGATCCCGAGGTGGTCGACGGGCTGCTCGCCGCCATCGAGGACGCCCACGGCCCGATCGACGTGCCCGTCGACAACGCCGGCATCGGGACCGTCGACCCGGTTGCCACCGTC
>DCXR01000023.1:11760-20806 GCA_002329075.1 Candidatus Neomicrothrix sp. UBA2131 | reverse complement strand
TTGCCACCGTCGACCCGGTTGATCGACGCCTGCTCTACGCGTGTTCGGCCAGCTCGCGAAGACGACCGAGCACCTGTGCCGGATCGCCACCGACCGGCGAGACGTTGAGTGAAGTGACCCCGGCGGCCTTGTAGGCGGCCAGGCGATCGGCGATGTAGCCCTCGTCGCCACAGAGGGTCGTGTTCTCGATGAGTTCGGCGGGCAGGAGCCCGGCGGCCTCTTCCTTGCGGCCGTCGAGGTAGGCATCCTGCACGGCGACGGCCTCGTCGGCGAAGCCGTAGTCGCGGCAGACGTCGTTGTAGAAGTTCTTGCCGCGGGCTCCCATGCCGCCGATGTAGAGCGCAGCCATCGGACGGGCGAAGTCGCGGAACTGCGAGGCGTCGTCGCCGATCGCCACGATGCCGCCGGCCACGACGTCCAGATCGCCCAGGCCGGGGTCGCGTCGAGCCAGGCCCGCCGTCACGGCATCGCCCCAGACCCGGTCCATGCGCTCCGGGTAGACGAGGAACGGCAGCCAGCCGTTCGTGGTGGCTGCGGTCTCCTCGACGCTCTTGGCTCCCAGCGCTGCGATGTAGATCGGGATGTCGGGACGCACCAGGTGGTTGATGATCTTGAGCGGCTTGCCGAGGCCGGTGCCCTGGTCCGCTGGCAGTGGCAGCGTGAAAACCCGACCCTCGTATTCGAGCTTCTCGCGCTGCCAGGCCATCCGACAGATCGAGATGATCTCCTTCATGCGGGTCAGGGGCAGCGAGTAGGGGACACCGTGGAAGCCCTCGATCACCTGCGGGCCGGAGGCACCGAGGCCGAGCGAGAAGCGGCCCTCGGAGAGGGCGTCGAGGCCGGCGGCGGTCTGGGCGATGCAGGCCGGTGTGCGGCTGTACGTGTTGAGGATGCCGCTGGCCAGCCCGACGGTCGTGGTGGCCGAGGCCAGGTATCCCAGCAGGCTCACTCCGTCGAAGCCGTAGGCCTCCGGGATCCAGATGCAGTCGATGCCTGCCGCCTCGAGTTCACGTGCCTGGTTGGCCGCTTCGCGGGGGTCGGTGGCGTAGTTGAGGAGTGTGGTGATGCGCATGGGTACATCCTTCCACCCGGTGGGTGGTAACCGCTCAGTCGGCGGGCCAGCGCCGGATGACGACCAGTGCGGCCACAGCGAGCAGGGCCGCAGCAGCCGTCATGGCCATCGAGTAGCCGCTGGCGAAGGCGTCCCGTGCTGTAGCGGCGATGTGGTCGCCGACGCCGGCCGGGGCCCGCTGCGCAACCACGAGCGCAACGCCGACCGAGTCCCGGGCGATGTCGGCCATCTCAGCCGGTACCTGGTCGAGGGCGTCGCCCAGCCCCCGCCGGTAGCCGGCGGACAGCAGGCTGCCGAGGAGGGCGATGCCGACGGCGGAGCCGACCTCGCGGGTGGTGTCGTTGACGGCCGAGGCCACGCCGGCCTTGTCGAGCGGCAGGGAGCCGACGATCGCCGCCGTGGAGGTCGGGAACCCGAGCGCCATGCCGGACGAGATCAGCAACACGCCGATGACCACGTGCCCGTACCCGGAGTCGCCGGTGAGCAACGCCATCACCACACAGCCCAGTGCCGTGACGAGCATGCCGCCGCCGATGACCCGACCGCTGCCCAACCGTGCGGCCAGGGCCGGCCCACGGGGGGACACGACGATCATCGCGAAGGCGAAGGGCATGACCCGGACGGCTGCACCGAGCGGCGTGTAGCCGAGCACGAACTGCAGGTACTGGGCGAGCCCGAAGAACATGCCGAACATGACGGCGAATGAGGTGCCGAGTGCCAGCGTGGCGAGGGCGAAGCGGGGTATGCGGAACAGGGCCGGGTCGAGCATCGGGTGTTCCTGTCGGCGCTCGACCGCCACCCAGGAGGCGAGCAGGGCCACGGCGGCGGCGAAGCCACCGAGGACGAGCGGGTCGGTCCACCCGTACTCGGGCCCCTGGATGAGTCCGAAGACCAGCGCCGACAGCCCCATGGCCGACAGCAGGCTGCCGAACGGGTCGAGGTGGTGGCCCTGCGTGTCGCGTGACGTGGGGACGAAGGCGACCACGAGCACCATGGCCGTGGTGGCGATCGGGACGTTGACGAAGAAGACCGAGCCCCACCAGAAGTACTCGAGGAGGACGCCGGCGGACAGGATGCCGATGGCGCCTCCGGCTCCGGCGAAGCCCGCCCAGATGGCGATCGCCTTGTTCCGCTCGTCGGCCGGGAAGACCGCTGTGAGGATCGACAGCGTGGCAGGCATGGCGAGGGCGGCGCCGATGCCCATGGTCGCCCGAAAGGCGATGACCTGTCCGGCGGTATCGGCCGTGCTGGCAAGCAGGGCGCCGCAGATGAACACGATCAGCCCGGTCAGCAGGGCTCCCTTGCGTCCGAAGCGGTCGCCCAGTGCACCGGCGGGCAACAGGAATGCGGCGAACACGAGGGCGTAGGCGGCGTTGATCCAGATCAGGTCGGCGGCCGAGGCGTCGAGGGCCCGCTGAATCGAGGGGAGCGACAGGTTCAGCGAGCTGACGCTGGCGACGACGAGGATCAGCGAGAGGTTGAGGATGCCGAGGATGAACCAGCGGCGGGGATGTCCGGCGTCGGTCATCCGGCGATCCTCCCAGGAATACCGATGGTTGCCGCAGCCAGGACGGTCATGGGTCACAGGGCTTCCCGGTCGGAGCGGGTCCTCACCTACCATCAACGGGTGGCCACACCCGCCGAGCCGATGCGTCTGGTGGCCGGGTTCGAGCCTGCCACCCGCGACGACTGGGCCGACCTGGCCGGTACCTCCCTGCGTGGGCGCACCCTCGGGTCGCTGACGACGGTCACCGACGACGGCATCCGCATCGAACCGCTCTACGGAAACGACGGGCGCACCGACCGGGCCGGCCTGCCGGGGGCGAGCCCCCACACCCGGGGATCGACCGCCACCGGCAGCACCGAGTCCGGCTGGGACGTTCGGGCGCTGGTGCTGGACGAGGGCATCGCAGCCGCCAACGCCGTGGTGCTCGACGAACTGGAGCGGGGTTCGACCTCGGTGCTGCTCGACCGAGCGGCCATCGGCATCGGGTCGGCCGGCGACCTGGCAGCGGTGCTCGACGGCGTCTTCCTCGAGATGGCGCCGGTGGCGCTGGCTCCCGGGCCCGATGCGGTGAACGCCGCCGGCTGGCTGGTCGACCTCTGGGACCAGCAGGGGACCTCTGCCGCCGACCGCTCCGGCGCCCTCGGCGTCGACCCGATCGGCGTGGCGGCCCGTCACGGCGGTGATCCCGACCTCTCGACGCTGGCGTCGGCCGTGGCTTCGGTGGCCGACGCACCCGGCGTGCACGCCGTCACCGTCGATGCCACCGTCTGGGCCGATGCCGGTGCCAGCGAGGCGTGGGAGTTGGCGTGCTCGCTGGCGACGGGCGTGGCCTACCTGCGGGCGCTCGAGGCCGACGGCGTTTCGATCGATGATGCGCTCGCCGGACTCACGTTCACCTACTCGGCCGACGCCGACCAGTTCCGCACGATCGCGAAGTTCCGGGTGGCCCGCCTGCTCTGGGACCGGGTGGCCGGGGCGTGCGGTTCCGACGTCCGGGCCCAGCACCAGACGGCGGTCACCTCGGCCGCCATGCTTGCCCGTCGCGACCCGTGGGTGAACCTGCTGCGCGGCGCCGTGGCCGCCTTCTCCGCCGGCCTCGGGGGGGCCGCGGTGGTGACGGTTCGTCCCTTCGACAGCGCCATCGGGCGACCCGACGAGTTCGGCCGCCGCACCGCCCGCAACACCCAACTGCTGTTGACCGAGGAGAGCGGCCTGGCCCGGGTGGTCGACCCCACCGGCGGCTCGTGGTTCGTCGAGGACCTCACCGAGCGCCTCGCCGATGCCGCATGGGAGCGCTTCCGCTCGATCGAGGCCGACGGTGGCATGGTGGCCGCACTGGCCTCAGGGCGCATCGCCGCCGAGGTCGCGGTCACGCACACGGCCCGTGCGCAGCGCCTCGCCACCCGAACCGATGCCATCACCGGCGTGACCGAGTTCCCTGCCATCGACGAGGTTCCACTCGTTCGTGCCGCCGGGCCCGCATCGGCCGAGGGCCCGCTGCGCCTGCACCGCCTGGCCGAGCCGTTCGAGGCACTGCGCGACGCCGGCGAGGCGGCGGGCCCCGTCGTCCGCCTCGTGTCGCTCGGTCCGCTGGCCGAGCACTCGGCTCGCACGACGTTCGCCGCCAACCTGTTCGCCGTAGCCGGCATCCGCACCGTCGACGAGCCGGGCAGCCCGGTGGCCGTGCTCTGCGGCTCGGACGGGCGTTACGCCGTCGAGGCCGTAGACGTTGCACGGGCACTGAAGGCCGAAGGCGTTGCGCACGTGGTCCTGGCCGGACGACCCGGCGACCACGAGGACGAGTGGCGTGCAGCCGGTGTCGACGGGTTCGTCCACGCCCGCACCGACGTCCTGGACGTGCTGGGCCGCATCCTCGATGCCCTGGGGGTGGCCCGATGAGTGCCATCCCCGACTTCGCACACATCGACCTCGATCCCGGTGAAGCCGGTCGGACCGCACCCGTCCCCGATCTGGGCACCTTCACCACACCCGAGGGAATCGACGTGGCCGCCCTGTCGACCTCTGCCGACGTGGCCGACCTCGACTTCCTCGACACCTGGCCCGGGATCGCCCCCTACCTGCGGGGCCCGTATCCGACCATGTACACCGCCCGGCCCTGGACCATCCGCCAGTACGCCGGCTACTCGACCGCCGAGGAGTCCAACGCCTTCTACCGGCGCAACCTGGTCGCCGGCCAGAAGGGCCTGTCGGTGGCGTTCGACCTCGCCACCCACCGGGGCTATGACTCCGACCACCCCCGGGTGGCGGGCGACGTCGGCATGGCCGGCGTGGCGATCGACTCGATCCTCGACATGCGCACCCTGTTCGACGGCATCCCGCTCGAGCAGATGACCGTGTCGATGACCATGAACGGCGCCGTGCTGCCGATCCTGGCCCTGTTCGTGCTGGCCGGCGAGGAACAGGGCGTGGCGCCCGAGGAGTTGGCCGGAACCATCCAGAACGACATCCTCAAGGAGTTCATGGTCCGCAACACCTACATCTATCCGCCGGCCCCCTCGATGCGGATCGTGTCGGACATCTTCGCCTGGACCAGCGAACGGATGCCGAAGTTCAACAGCATCTCGATCTCCGGCTACCACATGCAGGAGGCGGGGGCGACGGCCGACCTCGAGTTGGCGTACACGCTGGCCGACGGGGTCGAGTACGTGCGGGCCGGCATCGGGGCCGGACTCGACGTCGACGCCTTCGCACCGCGGCTGAGCTTCTTCTGGGCGATCGGCATGGACTTCTTCATGGAGGTCGCCAAGCTGCGGGCGGCCCGGCTGCTGTGGGCGAGGCTCATGGCGCAGTTCGACCCGCAGGACCCCCGGTCGTCGTCGCTGCGCACCCACAGCCAGACGTCGGGTTGGAGCCTCACCGCCCAGGACGTCTACAACAACGTGGTCCGCACCTGCGTCGAGGCCATGGCGGCCACCCAGGGCCACACCCAGTCGCTGCACACCAACGGCTTCGACGAGGCGCTGGCGCTGCCCACCGACTTCTCGGCCCGCATCGCCCGCAACACACAGCTGTTCCTCCAGCAGGAGACCGGCACCTGCCGCGTCGTCGACCCGTGGGGCGGCAGCTACCACGTCGAACGGCTCACCCACGACCTGGCGGCGAGGGCGTGGGACCACATCACCGAGGTCGAGGAGAGCGGCGGGATGGCGTCGGCCATCGAGGCCGGCATCCCGAAGCTGCGCATCGAGGAGGCCGCCTCCCGCACCCAGGCCCGCATCGACTCGGGCCGCCAGACCGTGGTGGGCGTGAACCGGTACCGCCCCGACGAGGCCGACGCCGTCGACGTGCGCCGGATCGACAACGCCCAGGTCCGGTCCGACCAGGTCGCACGGCTCGAACGCCTCCGGGCCGAGCGCGACCCCGCCGCCTGCAAGGCAGCGCTGGCCGCCCTCACCCGTTGCGCCGAAACCGGCGAGGGCAACCTCCTGGGCCTGGCCGTCGACGCCGCCCGGGCACGGGCTACCGTCGGCGAGATCAGCGACGCCCTCGAACAGGTATGGGGGCGCCATGTCGCGGAGGTGCGCACCATCTCGGGCGTGTTCAACAGCGAGGTCGGCGAGGACGGACAGGTGGCCGACACCCGCGCCCGCATAGCCGCATTCGAGGCCGCCAACGGCCGCCGGCCCCGGATCCTCGTCGCCAAGGTGGGCCAGGATGGCCACGACCGGGGCCAGAAGGTCATCGCCACGGCGTTCGCCGACCTGGGCTTCGACGTCGACATCGGCCCGCTGTTCTCGACCCCGGGCGAGGTGGCTCGCCAGGCCGTCGAGAACGACGTGCACGTGGTCGGCGTGAGCTCGCTGGCGGCCGGCCACCTGACGCTCGTGCCCGAACTGCGCGATGAACTGGCTGCCCTCGGCCGACCTGACATTGCGATCGCCGTGGGCGGTGTCATCCCGGCCCAGGACCACGAGGCGCTGCGGGAGGCAGGTGCCGCTGCAATCTTCCCGCCGGGCACCGTCATCGCCGCTGCTGCCACCGAACTGCTCGAGCAGATCTCATGAGCCCCACCGTCGACGAACTGGTCGACGGGGTCCTCGCCCGTGACCGGGCGACCCTCGGCCGGGCGCTCACCCTCGTCGAGAGCACCCTTTCCGACCACCGGGGCCGTGCCGCCGACCTGCTTGCTGCACTGCTGCCCCACGCCGGTGGGGCGCACCGGGTCGGGATCACCGGCGTGCCCGGCGTGGGCAAGTCGACGTTCATCGAGGCCCTCGGCACCCAACTCACCGCCTCGGGCCGGCGGGTCGCCGTCCAGGCCGTCGACCCGACCAGCACGGTCACCGGCGGCTCGATCCTCGGCGACAAGACCCGCATGCAGCGCCTCGCCAACGATCCCGACGCCTTCGTGCGGCCCTCTCCGACGGCCGGCACGCTCGGCGGCGTCACCCGCACGACCCGCGAGACCCTGCTCGTGCTCGAGGCGGCCGGCTTCGACGTGGTGCTGGTCGAGACCGTCGGCGTGGGCCAGTCCGAGACCCTCGTGGCCCGCATGGTCGACTTCTTCCTGGCGCTGATGCTGCCCGGCGCCGGCGACGAACTGCAGGGGATCAAGAAGGGCCTGCTCGAACTGGCCGACATGATCGTGGTCAACAAGGCCGACGGCGACAACGCCAGGGCCGCCCGTACCGCCGCCCGCGACTACTCGGCGGCGCTGCGGCTCACCCACCCGGCCAGCGCCTCGTGGACGCCGCAGGTGGTCACCTGCAGCGGTCTCACCGGTGAGGGCCTGCCCGGGTTGTGGACGCGGATAGAGGAGCATCGTGAGGCACTCACCGCCTCGGGCGAGTGGGACGAGCGGCGCCGGGGCCAGCAGTTGGCCTGGATGTGGGCGATGGTCGAGGATCGGCTGCTGGCCGCCCTCCACGCCGACCCGGTGGTGGCCGGGGTGCTGGCCGACGCCGAGCGCCGGGTGCTCGACGGTGCCGAGACCCCCGCTGCAGCGGCCGACCGCATCCTCGACGCCTTCGGCGGCTGATCTCCCCCTTGGCGTGTCGCCGGGCAGCATCTACCATTGCGTGCAACGCGGTCGGGGGACCGCAGACAGGGGGGATCTCGATGGACCGACGGACGTTCCTGCGGCGCAGCATGGCGGCGACAGTCGGGGCCGGGACGCTCACCAGTGCCCGGATGGCCTCGGCCAAGGTGGTCGACGAGGCCCAGCCGGGTGACGGGCCCTACGGCTCTCTGGAGGGCGTCGAGCCCGATGAGAACGGCCTGGTCCTGCCCGAGGGCTTCACCTCCCGCATCGTCGGCATCGGCGGCGACCCCGTGGGCGACACCGGCTACGAGTGGCGCCTGTTCCCCGATGGGGCGGCCACCTTCGACGACGGCGAAGGCGGCTGGTACTACACGTGCAACTCGGAGGTCTTCAACTGGCTCACGCCGGGCGAGGAGCGGGGCGGAGTCTCGGCGATCCACTTCGATGCCGACGGTGAGATCCTCGACGCGTACAGCATCCTCGAGGGCAGCCATTCCAACTGCGCCGGTGGCGTCACCCCGTGGGGCACCTGGCTGTCCTGCGAGGAGGCCTACATCGGGGTCGGCCTGGTCTGGGAGTGCGACCCGACCGGCGTGAATGAGGCGGTGGCGCACCCCGCCATGGGCAACTGGGCCCACGAGGCAGCGGCCATCGACCCCGTCGACGAGATGGTGTACCTCACCGAGGACAACCCCGAGGGCCTGCTCTACCGCTACACGCCCGACGCCTACCCCGACCTCTCGGCGGGAACGCTCGAGGCGATGCTCGTCGCCGAGGACGGGTCGGTCACATGGGCGGCCGTGCCCGACCCTTCGGCCGCCGAGACGCCGACCCGTGAGCAGGTGCCGGGCGCCTTCCTCACACCGGGTGGCGAGGGTATCTGGTACCACGACGGCTCGATCTGGTACACGACAAAGACCGACAACCGGGTCCACGCCGTGGACCTGCGCGAACAGCAGTACACGCTGATCTGGGACGGCACCGGCGACCGACAGCCGCTCACGGGCGTCGACAACATCACCGTCGAGGAGGGCTCGGGCGACCTGTTCGTGGCCGAGGACGGCGGCAACATGGAGGTCGTCGTCATCACGCCGGAAGGGGAGGTGGCGCCGTTCTGTCGGATCCCCGACCCGGCCCACGAATCGTCGGAGATCGCCGGGCCCTGCTTCAACCCCAACCGGAACCGCCTCTACTTCAGTTCCCAACGGGGTCCGGGCAACAAGTTGACGCGTGACGTGATCGAGGCCATCGACTGGGGCGACGCCCCCGACGGCCTGGCCGTGGGCGTCACCTACGAGGTCACCGGCCCGTTCCGCGGCGAGTACGTGCCGCCCCCACCGACCACCACGACAACGACCACCACGACCACAACGACGGCCGCACCGACAACGACGACGGCCGCACCGACGACGACGGCCGCACCGACGACGACGGCCGCACCGACAACGACGACGGCCGCACCGAC
>DCXR01000023.1:0-11418 GCA_002329075.1 Candidatus Neomicrothrix sp. UBA2131 | reverse complement strand
CGACGACGACGGCTGCACCGACCACCACCCAGACGCCCGTGACGACGCTGGCCAAGGCCGCCGAGACGACCGCCGCAGCCTCGGATGGCGGCGGCGGTTCGGGCCTCGTCATCGGCATCGGCGCCGCAGCGGTCCTGGCGGCGGGAGCAGCCGCCCTCGCCCTCCGCAACCGCGACGGCGGTTCCGAGGAGCCCGACGAGGCCGGGTAGCCGACCCCACACGCGACGAAGCCCCCTTGCGGGGGCCTCGTCTGGGGACCCGGTCCGGGGGGACCGGGAAGGGAACCCGGTTGTGGGGGCCGGGCCTAGAAGTCCTCGTCGAAGGCGACGTCGCCCTCGATGCCGACCTGGTAGGCGACGACCGTGCGCTCGAAGAAGTTGGTGAGTTCCTGGACATCCTGGAGTTCCATGAACCCGAACGGGTTGTTCGAGCCGTACTTCGGGCGCAGCCCCAGTTGGGCGAGGCGCTGGTCGGCGACGAACTGGAGGTACTCGCGGGTGTCGGCCGTGGACATGCCCGACACTCCCTGGCTCAGCAGGTCCTCGGCGAACTGCAGCTCGCACTCGACGGCCTCGCTGATCATCTCGGTGATCTGCTCGGCCAGGCGGTCGTCGAACAACTCGGGTTGCTCGGCCCGCACCGTGTTGATGACCTCGAAGGCGAAGTTCATGTGGCACGACTCGTCGCGGAACACCCAGTTGGTGCCGGCCGCCAGGCCGTTGAGCAGTCCCTTCGAGCGCAGGAAGTAGACGTAGGCGAAGGCCCCGAAGAAGAACAGCCCCTCGATGCAGGCGGCGAAGCAGATCAGGTTCAACAGGAACGCCCGGCGCTCGTCGTCGGTGTCGAGGTCGCCGAGATTGTCCACCGAGCCCATCCACTTGAAGCAGAAGTCGCCCTTCTTGCGGATCGACGGGATGTTGTGGATCGCAGCGAAGGCGGCCTCGCGCTCGGCCGTGTCGGGGATGTAGTTGTCGAGCAGCGTCAGGTAGAACTGGACGTGCAGGGCCTCTTCGTAGAGTTGGCGCGACAGGTACATCCTCGCCTCGGGGGCGTTGATGTGCTGGTAGAGGTTGAGCACCAGGTTGTTGGCGACGATCGAGTCGCCCGTTGCGAAGAACGCCACCAGCCGGTTCACGAGGTGCTTCTCGGCGGGGGAGAGCCTGCGGTCGAGGTCGGGGATGTCGTCCGAGAAGTCGATCTCGTCGACGGTCCAGGTGTTCTTGATGGCGTCCCGGTACATCTCGTAGAACACCGGATAGCGCATGGGGCGCAGCGTCAGGTCGAAGCCAGGGTCGAGGATGTTGCCCCGATGGGTGGCGGGTACTGCCACCAGTTCGTGGGGTGCGGCGAAGGGAGATTCGGCGAGGGCCATCAGTCGCACGCCTCACAGGACTCGGGGTTCTCGAGCGAGCAGGCCACGGCCTCGGCGTCGGTGAACACCTTGGCCCCGCCGGGCTTCTGCCCGGGCGTCGGGGTCGTGCCGTTGCCGTTGCCGGTGGTCTTGTTGATGCGGGTGGCCGGGCGGGACCGCAGGTAGTAGGTGGTCTTGAGGCCCGATTTCCATGCGTGGAGGTACATGGACGAGAGCTTTCCGATGGTGGGCGACTCCATGAACAGGTTCAGCGACTGGCTCTGGTCGATGAATGCCCCGCGCTCGGCGCCCATGTCGATCAGCGACCGCATCGGGACCTCCCAGGCGGTGCGGTAGACGACCTGGAGGTCCTCGGGGATGTCGTCGATGCCCTGGACGGAACCCTCCGCTGACTTGATCTTGTCGGCCATCACCTCGTTCCACATGCCCCGTCCCTGGAGTTCGCGGACCAGGTAGCGGTTGATCTGGAGGAACTCGCCCGACAGGGTCTCGCGCTTGAAGATGTTGGAGACCTGGGGCTCGATGCACTCGTAGCAGCCGACGATCGAGGCGATCGTGGCGGTGGGGGCGATGGCGATAAGCAGCGAGTTCCGCAGCCCGTGCTCGGCGATTCGGTCGCGCAGGCCCTGCCAGCGCTCCGGGTCGGTGGGCTCGATGCCCCATAGGTCGAACTGCAGGTCGCCCTGCGCCGCCCTGGTGATCGAGTAGTTGTCATGCGGGCCGGACACCTCGGCCAGTTCGGTGGAGGCCCACAGGGCGTTGAAGTAGATCTCCTCGGAGATGCGGGCCGACAGGGTGCGTGCCTCGGGGGAGTCGAACGGCAGCCCCAGCTTGAAGAACACGTCCTGGAGGCCCATCAGGCCCATGCCCACCGGCCGCCACAGCGAGTTGGAGTGCTCGGCCTCGGGGGTCGGGTAGTAGTTGATGTCGATCACCCGGTCGAGGAACGGCACGGCGACGCGTACCACCTCGGCGAGGCGCTCGAAGTCGAAGGCGCCGTCGACGACCAGCGACCCGAGGTTGACCGAACCCAGGTTGCAGACTGCTGTCTCGTCCTGGTCGGTGACCTCGATGATCTCGGTGCACAGGTTCGACAGGTGCACGACCCGGCCGGGTTCGCCGGTCTGGTTGCACTTGGTGTTGGAGGCGTCCTTGAAGGTCATCCAGCCGTTGCCGGTCTGGGCGAGGGAGCGCATCATGCGGCTGTAGAGCTCGCGGGCCGGGACCTGGCGCTCGTAGAGGCCCTCCTCCTCGGCCTTGACGTAGGCGGCCTGGAACTCGTCGCTGTAGAGGTCGGTGAGGTGTGGGACCTTCTTGGGGTCGAACAGCGACCAGACCCAGTCCTTTTCGACCCGCTCCATGAACAGGTCGGGGACCCAGTTGGCGAGGTTGAGGTTGTGGGTGCGGCGCTGGTGGTCGCCCGTGTTCTCGCGCAGGTCGAGGAAGTCCTCGATGTCGGCGTGCCAGGTCTCGAGGTAGATGCAGGCTGCGCCCTTGCGGCGGCCACCCTGGTTCACCGCGGCCACGGAGCTGTCGAGGGTCTTGAGCCACGGCACGATGCCGTTTGACAGGCCGTTGGTGCCCTTGATGAGCGAGCCCTTGGCCCGGATCCGGTGCCATGCCACGCCGATGCCGCCGGCGAACTTCGAGAGGCGGGCGATGTCGGTGTAGCGCTTGTAGATGCCCTCGAGGCTGTCCTCGGGCGAGTCGAGCAGGTAGCACGACGACATCTGCGAGTGGGTGGTGCCCGAGTTGAACAACGTGGGGCTCGAGGGCAGGTACTGGAGCGAGGAGATGAGCTCGTAGAACCGGATGGCCTCGTCGGGGCAGGTGGAAAGGCCGCAGGCGACCCGCAGGAAGAAGTACTGGGGGGTCTCGAGGACGTGGCGGGATTCGGGGTGGCGCAGCAGGTAGCGGTCGTAGACGGTGCGCAGGCCGAAGAACTCGAACAGGTTGTCGCGGTCGTGGACGACCGTGTCGTCGAGCTTGCGGGCGTTGGCGGTGACGAACTCGACGGTGGTGTCGCCGATGATGCCGAGTTCGTGGCCGATCAGGACCGACTGGGAGAAGGAGTGGATGTTCTGGTTGCGCACCTCCTTGTCGATGACCGTGGCGAGGAGGCGGCCGGCCAGGCGGGAGTAGTTGGGCTCCTCGACCATGAGCGTCGATGCGGTACGGATTGACAGCGCATCGAGTTCCTCGGTGGTGGCGCCGTCGCAGAGGCCGGAGATGGTGCGGGTGGCGATCTTCATCGGGTCGACGCCCGACAGGCCCTCGGCGCAGCGGTGGATGGCACGCACGATCTTGTTGAGGTCGACCGGCTCGAGGTCGCCGTTGCGCTTGCGCACCATCATCCGCGATCCGCCGATGGCAGGTGCTTCGTCGAGGCCCTCGGTGGAGAGCGCGCTGTCCTCGGTCAACGCCATGTGGGGTTCCCTTCCCTTCCCCGACGACACTCGTTGCCGGCGGGGTCCCGTTGTGTGTCCCGGACGGCACGGCGCTTCACAGGGGCGATCCTGCTGGGGGAGCGGCGCGTTGCCCGGGTCATGTATTTCACGCATGTAATTACACCCGTGTCAAGAGAATCCCCACGGGAGGAGCGGATTTGTTTCGGCCACGCGCCCAGCGTGGGCGGCGAAGCCCGAGAAGGGGTAAGTCGACGCGCGCAGAGCGCTTCAGGAACGCGTGATCGAGAGCACGAGGGCGAGGCCCTCGACCGTCGCCTCGACCGTGTGGGTGGCGTCGACCGCCGCGCCGTAGAGGACCTCGGTCGCCAGCACCTGGCCTGTCACGTGCGCCTCGTGGGCACGCACCGCGTCGATCAGTGCCTTGTCCCCGTCGAGCCACAACAGGATCCGGTCGGTGACCACCAGGTCGGCGTCGCGGCGGGCCTGCTGTACGTGGCGGACCACGTCGCGGGCCAGGCCCTCGGACTCGAGCTCGGGGGTCACCCCGGTGTCGAGCACCACCACGCCGTCGCCGCTGCCGAGGGCCGCTGCAGTGACGCCCTCGGGCGACTCGAGGGCCAGGACGAACTCGTCGGGCTGGAGGGTCTCACCGGCCACGTCGACGGTGCCGTCGTCGTTGCGGGAGAACTCACCCGCCCTGGCCGCTGCGAACACCGCCTGCACGCCGCCGCCGAGGCGCGGGCCCAGGACCCGGCCGTCGGGCTGGAGCCGGAATGTGGTGTGGGCCTCGAGGTCGTCGGTCATCTCGACCGCCTTCACGTTGACCTCGTCGACCAGCAGCGGCACGAGGTCGGCCAGCGACTCGGCGTCGGCTCCGGCGACGGTGAGCGACGCCAGCGGCAGGCGCACCCGCAGGCCGTGGTCCTCGCGTAGGCGCAGCGCCGTCGAGGCCACGTCGCGCAGCCGGTCCATGCGGGCCACGAGGTCGGGGTCGGCGGGCAGTTCGTCGGGATCGGGCCAGTCGGCCAGGTGGACGCTGTCGCCACCGGTCAGGCCCCCGTGGGCCTCCTCCATCACCATTGGCAGGAACGGTGCCGCCGTCCGGGCGAAGGTGACCAGCACCGTGTAGAGGGTGTCGTGGGCGTCGCTCTTGTCGGCCTCGTTGGCAGCGGTGGCCTTGGCCCAGAAGCGGTCGCGGCTGCGGCGGATGTACCAGTTGTTGAGGGCGTCGATGAACCCCTGCAACTCGGCCGTGGCGCCGGGCAGGTCGTAGGCGTCCATGCATTCGGTGACCGCCTCGACCATCGCCCGGGTCTTGGCCAGCAGGTAGCGGTCGAGCAGGCCGCCGGCGTCGGTGCGGAACTCGGCCCGGTGCCCGTCGACGTTCGCATAGAGCGTGAAGAACGAGTAGGCGTTCCAGATGGGCAGCAGCACCTGGCGGACCACGTCGTCGATGCCGTGGTCGCTGATGCGCAGGTCACCCCCCCGCACGATGTTGGCCGACATGAGGTACCAGCGCAGTGCGTCAGAGCCCTGCTGCTCGAATATCTCGGTCGGCTCGGTGTAGTTGCGCAACTTCTTGGAGAGCTTGGCGCCGTCCTCGGCCAGCAGGATCCCGTGACAGATCACGTTCTGGAAGGCCGGCCTGTCGAACAGCGCCGTGGCCAGGACGTGCATCGTGTAGAACCAGCCGCGCGTCTGGTTGATGTACTCGACGATGAAGTCGGCGGGGAAGTGGTCCTCGAACCACTCCTCGTTCTCGAACGGGTAGTGGAACTGGGCGAACGGCATCGACCCCGACTCGAACCAGCAGTCGAGCACCTCGGGAACCCGCCGCATCGTCGATTTCCCGGTCGGGTCGTCGGGGTTGGGGCGGGTCAGCTCGTCGACGAACGGCCGGTGCAGGTCGTCGGGGCGCACCCCGAAGTCGGCCTCGATCTCGTCGAGGCTGCCGTAGACGTCGGTGCGCGGGTACTCGGGGTCGTCGCTGCGCCAGACCGGGATGGGCGACCCCCAGAAGCGGTTGCGACTGATCGACCAGTCGCGGGCGCCGTCCAGCCACATCCCGAAGCGGCCGTCGCGGACGTGGCCGGGGACCCAGTTGATGTCGGCGTTGATGGCCAGCATCCGGTCCCTGATGTCGGTGACCTTCACGTACCACGAGGAGATCGCCTTGTAGATGATCGGCGTGTCGGTGCGCCAGCAGTGCGGGTAGTTGTGCTCGTAGGTGTCGTGGCGGACGATCCGGTCCGCCTCCTTCAGGTACCGGATGATGTCGGGGTTTGCCTCGAACACGTTGGTGCCGGCCCAGTCGGCGACCTCTCCGGTGAAGCAGCCGTGGTCGTCGACGGGGACCACCTGGCCGATGGGGATGCCGTTGTCCTCACAGGTGACCTGGTCGTCCTCGCCAAATCCCGGGGCCATGTGGACGGCGCCGGTGCCCTCGGCGGCATCGACGAAGTCGGCGCCCAGCACCCGGAAGGCGTCGGTGCGGTCGGCGAAGTACGGGAACAGCGGCGTGTAGTTGCGGCCCACGAGGTCGGCGCCCTTGAGCGTGCCGATCGGCGTGTTGCCCTCGAGTTGGGCGGCGTAGCGTTCGACGGCTTCGGCGCCCAGCACGATGACCTTGCCGTCGTCGTCCCGGTGCATCGAGTAGGTGACATCGGGGCCGACGGCGACGGCCAGGTTCGACGGCAGGGTCCACGGCGTCGTCGTCCAGGCCAGCAGCCGCAGGGGACCGGGGTCGCCGTCGGCCGGCTCGAGGTCGAACGCCACGGTGATGGCCGGGTCCTGACGGGGCCGGGTGGCGTCGTCGAGCCGGATCTCGAAGTTTGACAGCGGCGTCTCGGCACCCCACGAGTAGGGCATGACCCGGAACGCCTCGTAGACGAGGCCCTTGTCCCAGAGTTGCCTGAACGCCCACATGACCGACTCCATGTAGTCCCGGTCCATGGTCTTGTAGTCGTGTTCGAAGTCGACCCAGCGGGCCTGTCGGGTGACCGTCTTCTCCCATTCGCCCGTGTAGCGCATCACCGACGAGCGGCAGTGCTCGTTGAAGGCCTCGATGCCGTACTCGATGATGTCGGCGCGGCCGGAGATCGGCAGTTGGCTCTCGGCCTCCATCTCGGCAGGCAGGCCGTGGCAGTCCCAGCCGAATCGCCTGGTGACCCTGTGCCCGCGCATCGTCTTGTAGCGGGGGACCACGTCCTTCACGTAGCCGGTCAGGAGGTGGCCGTGGTGGGGCAGGCCGTTGGCGAACGGCGGCCCGTCGTTGAACGTGAACTCGAGGTCGGCTGGACGGGCGTCGACCGAGGCGGCGAAGGTGCCCTCGGACGCCCAGCGTTCGAGGGCCCGTTCCTCGATGGCGGGAAAGTCGGCCTTGCCGACGTCGGGGTAGGGCTGCTCGTTCATGACCGCAAGCAGGCTAACGGCGCGCCCGGGTCGGTCCGTGGGAGGGTCGGGGCTGCGCCGCTCAGACCAGGAGCCTCGTCTTGCCGAAGACGTTGCCGTAGAGGATGCGGCCGTCGTCGTCGACGTGGACGCCACCGCCGAGGCTGTTGAACTGCGAGTCGCCGACCGTCCAAGACCCGACCGACTCGCCGGTGGTCCAGTCGAGGGCCTCGATGGTCCACTTCCCGTCCCGGGTGCCGCAGGTGTAGACGAGGTCTGCGCCCTGGCTCACGCCCGGAACCGAGTTGGGCGAGCTCACCTCGGTGTTCACCCAGGCCTCCCGCAACTCCCGGACCTCCGGGTCCCACTCGTACTTGTGCAGGCCGAACGGGGTGTAGGCGGCGTGGTGGCCGAGGAAGAAGCAGAGCAGCCGGGCGCCGCGCTGCGGCAGCCACCCGGGAAGTGAGGACGGCTCGTTGTTGACGGTCATGGCGCCGTAGCCCGACACGGTGATCGACTGCTCGGTCTGGATGGCCGGCAGGTCAGGATTCCCCATGTTGGCGGGGCCGATTCCGGCTATCCGTCGGGAGGGAGCGTCCGGGAGCCGCTCCCAATCGGCGGGGATCTCGTCGCGCCACATCAGCGTGATGTTGACGACCGGGTCGCCGTCACCGATCACGACGAAGCGGTCCTCGTCGGGCCCGAAGCCCATCAGCGACGGTGTCGTGCCCGAGCCGGTGCCGTTGCCGTTGCGGTACCCGGCGCTCCAGGCGCCGTCGGCCTCCTCGAGCGAGAGCCGCTCGCCGGTCCAGACCACCTTGTGCGTGTGGTCGACGGAACTCACGTAGATGCCGCCTTCCTCGTCCACGCAGGTGCTGGTGCGCACCCAGCCGTAGCCGGTGTTGCCGCGCTGCTCCTCCATGCGGGCGCAGTGGGCGGCGGCGTCCTCTGCGGCACGGGGCAGCCGGATCGCCTCGTACGACGAGAAGTCGCGTTCTAGGCACACCACCCAGCCGTGGTCGGTGGTCAGCACCAGGCGGCCGTCGAACGTGAGGTTGACGCCGACGAAGAAGCCGTCGATGTGGTCGGGCCTGTCCCAGCGGGCCTTCTCGACGATGGCCGAGTGCCGGTCTCCCGGTGTGGCTTCGGCGTAGGCGACGGCGTGCGTCCTACGACCCAGGAACAGGGTGTGCTCGTGGTCGAGCAGGGCGTAGACGCCGTCGAGTCCTGTGAGGTGGCGCATCGCCAGGTCGGCGGCGTGCATGAGGGCCTCGTCGCCGTCCAGGTCGTCGAGGCCGGCCAGGTCGACCTGCATCGTGTCGAGAGCCGTCGGTTCCTCGCCGGGGATGGTGTAGGTGGCGAGCACTTCGAGGGTGTCGTAGTCGAGCCTTGCGAGTTGCTGGCGGCCGTTGCTCCAGATCACCCGCCGCCCGTCGGGGTACGGGCCCGAGATGAGGCTGCCGAAGTGGCCGGGACCCAGCCAGGCGTGCTGGCGCTGGTCGCCGGCGAGGACGAGGTGGCCGTCCGGCCGGGGGCCGGTGAGGGCGGTGTTGTCCTGCTGGTCGCAGCGCCCGTGGGCGATCGGGTTCTCGGAGTCGGCGAGGAACGGATTTCGGGGCCCGGTGCGCATGCTGAGGGGCGGGTCCGGCTAGGCGCCCTGGGCCGACCGGGCCCGTTTCCGCAACTCGTACTTGAGGACCTTGCCGCTGGCGTTCACCGGCAGGGCGTCGACCACTTCGAAGCGGCGGGGTGCCTTGTAGTTGGCCATCTCGGTGCGGGCCCACGCCACCAGGTCCGTCGGGTCGGGAAACGTACCCGACGTCGCCACCACGAACGCCATGCCGACCTCGCCGAGGCGTTCGTCGGGAATGCCGACCACCGCCACCTGGGCGATGTCGGGGTGCGCCAGCAGCAGGCTCTCGACCTCGGCCGGGTACACGTTGAACCCGCCGTTGATGAACATGTCCTTGAGCCGGTCGGTGATGTCGAGGTAGCCGGCGGCGTCCATCACGCCGATGTCGCCGGTGTGCAGCCAGCCGTCGGCGTCGACCGCCTCGGCCGTCTGGTCGGGATCGTCGAGGTAGCCGGCCATCACGTTGTAGCCGCGCACCACCACCTCGCCGGGCTCGCCCCGCGGCACCTCGTCGCCGTCGGCGTCGACGACCAGCACCTCGACATCGTCGATGGCCCGGCCCGAACTCCCGGAGATGACCTCCGGAGGGTCGTCGTGGCGGCACATGGTGGCGATGCCCGAGGCCTCGGTGAGGCCGTAGCCGGTGATGACCGTCTCGAAGCCGAGCGTGTCGCCCATGGCGTGGACGAGCGGCACCGGCACCGGTGCCGCCCCGGTCACGGCCAGGCGCAGCGACGACATGTCGAGGCCCGCCAGGTCGGGGTGGTTGAGGATCGTCTGGTAGATGGCCGGCGGGCCGGGCAGCATCGAAATGCGCTCCTGGGCGACCCGGGCCATCACCGACGGCACGTCGAACACCGGATGGGGGACCAGCGTCGCCCCGGTCAGGAGGCAGGCCAGGATCCCGGCATTCAGCCCGAAGGCGTGGAAGAAGGGGTTGACCACCAGGTAGCGGTCGTCCTGGCGCAGGCCGATCACGTCGCTCCACGACCGGTATGCCCGACAGATCGCCCCGTGGCGCAGGATGGCGCCCTTCGGCGCCCCGGTGGTGCCCGACGTGAACATGACATGGCACGGGTCGTCGGGACCCACGGCGGCGGAGCGGGCCGCCCGGTCGGCGTCGTCGACGATGGCTGCGGCCTCGAGGAACCCGTCCCAAGAGGTGCAGCCCTCCGGGACGGTGCCCCTCAGGATGACCGTCTCCTCGAGGCTGCTGCCCGCACCGGCGTCGTTCAGCAGGGCCACGTAGTCGGTGTCGAGGAAGTCGGTGACGGTGAACAGCACCTTCGCCGACGTGCGGTCGAGTAGATCGCCGGCCTCGCGCCCCCTGAAGCGCGTGTTGATCGGGATGAGCGTGGCGCCGGCGCAGTGGACCCCGAGGGCGGCCACTGCCCACTCGGCGGTGTTGGGCGCCCACACCGCCACGCAGTCGCCGGACTGGATGCCGTGGGCCATGAGGGCGCGTGCTGCGGTGTGGATGCGCTCGCGGTACCCGGCGTAGGTCCAGCGCTGGTCGCCGTCTACGAACGCCTCGTGGTCGCCGAAGCGCTCGGCGGCATCGTCGATCAGGCGGGGGATGGTGGTGCCGGACACGGCCCGGACCCTAGCGGTGGCCCTCAGGAGGGTTGCCAGACCAGCGGGATGTCGGGATGGTCGACCACCTCGGTGCCGTCGAGTTCAGCGGTCTGGTGCGGCTTGGTGGGGGCGCCCTGGCGGAGTCGGTGCCGGACCCCGTCACCGCAGTAGCGCACCGACACGGCCCGACGGCGGGTCGTCGACGAACGGTTGGCGCCTGCCCCGTGGAGGGTGGCTGCGTGGTGGACGACGATGTCGCCCGGGTGGATGTCGAAGCTGACCAGGTCGGGGTGGTCGTCGTCGGGGCGCAGGTCCGGGACGGGTATGCCTTCGGTGCCGGCCAGCGGCTCGGCGGTCACGAAGTAGTTGGGGCGGTAGACGTCGCCGGCCAGGTGTGAACCCCGGAGGTAGACGATGGCGCCGGTCTCGGCGGTCACCTCGTCGAGCGGTACCCACATGGTGCAGATGCGGTCGCCCTCGAGGTGGAAGTAGCTGAGGTCCTGGTGGAAGGCGGTCTCCTCGGCGGTGCCGGGCTCCTTGACCAGCACCGAGTCCTCGTAGAGGTGTATGCGGGAGGCGTCGAGCAGCGCCCCGGCAATTCCCGGGAGCGGTGAGCGCATGGCGAAGGCAGCGAAGTCGTCGTCGTGGAGCCAGTGGTCGACGCCCGAGAGGAACCGGCCGCCACGGGTGCGGTCGTCGGTGAGGATCTCGGCGCCGAGTCCCTCGGCGAGGGCGCCGCCCATCTCGGTCAGGTCGGCCGTGACTGTGCGGTCGAGGATGGTGCGGTCTACCGGATCGGCCAGGTGCTCGAGCCATGCCGCCGGGAGGATGTGCGTGAGGAGGACGACACCGTCGCTGCGGAACGTGGCGACCTCATCGTCGGTGACCGCTCGCAGTGGCGCCGTCGGCAGTGTGTCGGCCATGAGTCGTACCGGCTGGTGGCCCTATTCCTCTTCGTCGCCGCTGTCTTCGGCGGCGGGCGCGTCGGGTGCGTCGTCTTCCCCTGCCTCGGGCTCGTCGGGCTCGTCGGGTGCGTCTTC
>DCXR01000029.1 GCA_002329075.1 Candidatus Neomicrothrix sp. UBA2131 | reverse complement strand
CTGCGCGAACTCGACGACGACGCGCTCGAGGCGCTGGCCGACACCGGTCCGCGGGCCACCGAGGTGGTGCGGCTGCACCGCGAGGTCCACGACCGCCTGGCCGACCGCTACGTCGACGAGGTCGACCTGCACCGGGCTGCGACAGCCACCGTCGCCGCAGGGCACCCCCTGCTCGACGGGCTGGGCGCTGTCGTGCTCCACCTCCCCGACCGGCTCCCGGCGTCGGGCCTCGCACTCGTCGAGGCACTGGCGGCCAACGGCCCGGTCGCCGTCGTCGTCACCCACACCGGCGACGCCGAGGCCGATGCGCCCCTGCACCACCTGGTCGGACGGCTGGGCGGCACGTTCCCCGGTGAACCTCCGCTGGCGCCTGCATCACGCCTGCTGGTGCGCTCGGTCGCCGACCCCGACGAAGAGGCACGGCTGGCGGTCCGTGAGGTGCTCGCCGGGGCGAGGGCCGGAATCGCCTTCAACCGCATGGCGATCGCCCACCCGGGCAACGACCGCTACGCCCGACTGCTCCACCAGCACCTGGCCGCCGCCGACGTGCCGTTCAACGGCGTGGCCGGCCGGCGACTGGGCGGGTCCCTCACCGGTCGCACCCTGTTGGCGCTGCTCGCCCTCCCAGACCATGACCTCGCCAGGACCGCCGTCATGGCGTTGCTCACCTCGGGGGCCATCCTGGGCCTCGACGGCCTACCCGTGCCGGTCACCGCCTGGGAGCGGCTGGCCCGCGACGCCGGCGTGGTGGCCGATATCGACCAGTGGGACCAACGCCTCAACCGCTACATGGCCGACCAGGACGCCCGCCTCACCGAACTCCAGGCTGAGGGCGCCGATCCGGCCCGGCTGCGGGGCCCCCGGGAGCGCACGGCCCGGGCCGGCGACCTGCTGGCGTTCGTCCGGCAGTTGGCCGATGACCTCGACCCCGAACAGCGCCCCACCGACTGGCCGGGCCTCACCCACTGGGCCACCGGGCTCCTCGATCGCTACCTGGGCTCACCGACCGACCGTGCCGACTGGCCACCCGAGGAGGCCGACGCCCACACCCGTGTCGGCGACCTGCTCCGCAACCTGGCCGGCCTCGGAACGATCGAGGCCGCTCCGGGCCTTGCCAACTTCCGACGGGCCGTTGCCGACGGCCTCGACCGCGAGGTCGACCGCGAGGGCCGGTTCGGAAACGGCGTGTTCGTCGGCGGCTTCGGGGCCACCGCCGGGCTCGACCTCGACCGGGTGGTCGTCGTCGGCCTCGCCGAGGGGGTCACCCCGCCCCGCCGACGCGACGACCCGCTGCTGTCCGACACCGTCCGCCGCGCCCTCGACGGGGCACTCTCCCTGCGGGCCGAACGACAGGCCGACCTCCACCGCAGCGTCCTCGCCACGTTCGCCTCCGGGGCAACCGACCGGGTGCTGGTATTCCCCCGTGGCGACCTCGGCTCCAGGACCGAGGCCGTGCCGTCCCGGTGGCTGCTCGACCAGGTCGAGGCAGAACTCGGCGAACGACCCAGCCCGGCCCAACTCGAGGCCCTCGAGGTCGACTGGTTCGCCACCTCGTCGTCGTTCGCCCAGTCACTCGAACGACTCGACCATCCGGCCGACCACCACGAATACGCACTCGCCGAACTCCTCCGCGACCGCCACCGGGGCCTCCTCCCCGACGTGAGCGACCGGCGGTCCACGGACGTGGTGCTCGACCGCGGCATCGCCCTCGTCCGGGGACGCGAGGATCCGGAACTGACCCGCTTCGACGGCCTGCTCGACGGCGTCGAACTCCCCTCACCCGCCGACGGCCACACCATCCTCTCCGCCACCCGGCTCGAGAACTGGGTCAGGTGCCCGTACGCCTACTTCATGCACTATGTCCTCGGTGTCGGGGCCCTCGACGAACCCGCCGACGAGGACGGCATCACGCCCCGGGCGCGCGGGTCGCTCGCCCACGGGATCCTCGACCGGTTCCTAACCGAGTCGATCGACGCCGGCGACCTGCCCTCCCCCGACGTGGCCTGGGGCCCCACCCACCACGAGCGCCTGGGCCGCATCTGCGAAGAAGAGTTCACCCTGGTCGAGGACCGCGGCCTCACCGGACGCCCCCTCCTGTGGCAACGCGATGGCGGCCGGCTGCGACGGGCGCTCTCCGAGTTCCTCCTCCAGGACGACGAACGACGCAGCGGCGACCTCCTCACCCCGGTCGCCGCCGAGATGGCATTCGGGTTCGACGGCAACGAGCCCCTCGTCCTGCAACTCGCCGACAGCCGCACCCTGCGGTTCCGCGGGCGCATCGACCGCGTCGACCGGGCCGTCGGTGGCGGGCTGGTCGTCACCGACTTCAAGACCGGGAAGAAGCAGTACTACAACAAGGTCACCGAGGACTCGCCCGACGTCAACGGCCAGTACCTCCAGCTTCCCCTGTACGGGCTCGCCGCCCGAGAGCGCCTGGCGGCCCCTGATGCCGATATCGAGGTTCGCTACTGGTTCCTCACCGACGGCGGCAGGGTCGTGGGACACCCCCTGTCCGCTCCGGTGCTCGAACGGTTCGACCATGTGCTGGCCACGATCATCGACGGCATCGAACAGGGCCTGTTCCCCGCCCGACCCCCCGAGTCCTCCTACGGCATCGGGTGCGACTACTGCGACCCCGACGACCTGGGCACGAAGTCCGGTCTGGAGCACTGGGGCCGCAAGCGCCTAGACCCCCGACTCGACGACTACCGCCGCCTCATCGGCGACCTGCCCGACGACGGCCCGATCGCCATCATCGAACTCGGAGGCACAGATGGTTGAGCCCATGGACCGGAGCGTGCCCATCGACGAGGCGGAGCGCGACCGCATCTCCACCGACCTCGGCACCACCCTGTTCGTCGAGGCCGGCGCCGGCACCGGCAAGACCAGCGCACTCGTCGACCGCATCGTGTCCCTCGTGCTCTCGGGCGTGTCCGTCGAGCACATCGCCGCCATCACCTTCACCGACCGGGCGGCCACCGAGCTCCGCGACCGGGTCCGTCGCCGCCTCGAGGCGATGGCCGCCGGGCAGGGCACCGAGGCCGAGGTCGCCGCCCGGGCACTGGTCGAACTCGACGGCGCTGCGCTGTGCACCCTCCACGCCTTCGCCCAGCGGATCCTCGTCGAGCACCCCATCGAGGCCGGGTTGCCGCCGGCGGTAGAGGTCATGGACGAGGTGTCGTCGCTGGTCGACTTCGACGACCGCTGGGCCGGAGTCGTCGACACGTTGCTCGGCGACCCACGGCACGCCTTCACGGTGCTGGCCGGCTTCGAACTCGGCATCAGCCTCCGCCACCTGCGCGAAATGGCCCACCGCCTCGATGACAACTGGGACCTCGTCGACCACCGGCTGGCGTTCACCCCCGATCCCCGGCCGATCGACGTAGGACCGTTGCTCGCCGACCTGCGCGAGGTGGTCGAACTACGCGAGCACTGCACCGCCGAAGCCGACACGATGCTCGACCGACTCGACCTGGTCGAGTTGTTCACCGACCGGCTCGAGGAGGCCGACGGCGACCCCCTGGCGGTGGTCCGGGTCCTCGGAGACCGCAAGGTCGTCACCGGCCGGCAGAAGGTCGGCAAACAGAAGAACTGGGCGGGCAGCGTCTCCATCGAGGAGGTGCGCGACCGACTCTGGGCAGCCGGCGACCGTCTCGATGCCGAGGTCGAACAACTCAACGACGAGATCCTCGACCGCCTGGTGGAGGTCGTGGGCCGTGGTGCCGTCGAGGCCGCCGAACGCCGGCGGCGGCAGGGGCAACTCGGATTCCACGACCTGCTGGTCCTGGCCAGGCGTGTCCTGACCGATCCGGTCCACGGGCTGGCCGTACGGGCCGCTCTCTCCGACCACTACCGGTACCTCCTGCTCGACGAGTTCCAGGACACCGACCCGCTCCAGATCGAACTGGCGGCCCTCATCGCAGACCCCGACACCGTCACCGACGACTGGCGCCACCTGAGCCCCCGGCCCGGTTCGCTGTTCTTCGTCGGCGACCCGAAGCAGTCGATCTACGGGTTCCGACGGGCCGACATGGCCGTCTACCTCGACGCCCGCGAGGCCTTCGGCGACGACGCCGTGCACCTCGAGCAGAACTTCCGGACCACCGGACCCATCCTCGGCTGGGTCAACGGCGTGTTCGAACGCCTCATCGAGCACCGGCACCGGAAACAACCCGAGTACACGCCGCTGGTTCCCGCCCGGGTCGACGGCTCCACCGGTCCCCCGGTGGTACTGCTCGACACCAACGATTCGGAGAACCGCAGTGCCGCCGACCTCCGTGCAACGTCGGCAGCCGATGTCGCCGCCGTCGTGAGCACGGCGCTGGCCGAGGGCTGGACGATCTTCGACGAACACCTGCCGGCCCCCGACGGCGGACCCCTGGGCGGCGACTGGCGTCCCTGCGAACCCGGCGATATCGCCATCCTCGTCCGGAGCCGCACCCCGGTCGATGCCCTGGCCGCCGCACTCACCGATGCCGGCATACCGCACCGCATCGAAGCGGGCTTCAACCCCCTGGCCACCGACGAGGTCCGCGACCTCCTCACCACCCTCCGGGCCGTCGACGACCCCACCGACGAACTCGCCCTGGCGACGGCGCTGCGCTCGCCGCTGTTCGGCTGCGGCGACGACGACCTGTTCGAGTTCGCCTCGGCGGGCGGGCGCTGGAACCACCAGGACCCCGGCTCCTCCGGCCTCCCCGCCGACCACCCGGTGCTCGAGGGCATCGCCTGGATGGCGGCCCTGCACGCCCGCCGGCCATGGGAGGGGGCCGCCGACCTGGTCGAGCACCTCGTGCGCGACCGTCGCGCCATGGAGTTGGCGCTCTGCTCGCCCCGGCCCCGCGACGCATGGCGACGCATCCGCACGTTCCTCGACACCACACGGGCCTTCGGCGAGACACGGGGCAGCGACCTCCGGTCGTTCCTGGCCTGGTGCCGACTCCACTCGGCGGACGACGTCCGGGTCGACGAGGTCGTGCCCCCGGAGCCCGACGACAACGCCGTGCGCATCCTCACGATGCACGGAGCCAAGGGCCTCGAGTTCCCGATCTGCGTCCTCGCCGACCTCGGGAGCAAGCGCATGAGCGGGGGAATGTCCGTCCACTTCCCCGAGGAGGGCGGCATCGCCGTGGCGCTCACCAAGAACTTGACCAACGTCGCCCACCGGACCCACGCCGATGCCCTGCTCGACGCCGACCACCTCGAGCGGTTGCGCCTCCTCTATGTCGCCGCCACCCGTGCCCGCGACCACCTGGTCCTCGCCCTACACCGCAACACGCCGGCCAAGGAGCCCGACCACACCGCCACGGTGACCAACGCCGAGATCCTCGCCAGCGCCTCGGCCGACCTCGATATGCACGTGGTGCTCGAGCCGACCGTGCTGCCGCTGCCGGCGCTGTTCCCACCCGACACCACGCCGATCCCCGACGAGTCGACCTGGGCGACCGAACTGGCCGCTGCCCGGACCAGCGGCGAGAGGCGACACACCGTCGCCGCCACGTCGCTGGCGGCCGACGCCGCCGAACCGGACACAGGAGGCGAAGGGACCGACCACCGATGGCACGGCGAGGCCGGACGACACGGTCCGGCGATCGGGCGGGCGGTGCACCAGGCCCTCGAGGTCACCGACCTCGGAGGTGACGGCGCCGCCGATGCACGTGCGGCGGCGGCATCGGAGGACGTCGATCCCGATGCCGTCGTCGCCAGGGTCGCCGCCGCTCTGGCCACACCCTCGGTGCGGGCTGCTGCCGCTTCCGGGCACTGGCGCGAGCTCTACGTGGCCGTACCCGCAACCGACGACGTGCTCCTCGAGGGCTACCTCGACCTGGCGTGGCGCTCGACCGAAGACGGCGTCGACGGCTTCACGGTCCTCGACTACAAGACCGACGCCTTCGCCACCGAGTCCGAACTCGACGCCAAGGTCGCCCGCTACCGGCACCAGGGTGCCGCCTACGCCCTCGCCCTGGGCCGGGCCACCGGTCTGACCGTGCACCACATGGTCTTCTGCTTCGTGGGAGGGCCCGACGGCACCCCGGCAGTCGAACGCCGGATCGACGACCTCGACGTCGCCATCGCCGAAGTCGAAGCCCGGTTGGTGGCACCGGGCTAGCGTCCACGGGGTGACGCAGCTCCCCTTCCGCAGCGTGCTGTTCGCCCCCGGCAACCGGGCCGACGTGCTCGCCAAGTTGCCCCGCAGCGAACCCGACGCCGCCGTCATCGACCTCGAGGACGCCACCCCTGCCGACCAGAAGGCCGAGGCCCGGGTCATCGCCCGTCAGGTCACCGCCGACCTGACCGCCTCGCATCCCGGCCTGCCGCTGCTGGTCCGGATCAACGCCGCCGACACCGGGCACTTCGCCGACGACGTGGCCGACGGGTTGTCCCCGGGGCTCACCGGCGTGGTCGTGCCCATGTTGGACTCCAGCGAGGCCGTCGAAGCGGTCGCCGACGCCCTCGACGCCGCCGGTCACACGGACCTGCCGATCATGGCGGGGCTCGAAACGGTCGCCGGGGTGGTCGATGCCCGCACCGTCACCACCCACCCACGGGTGGCGTGGTGCTACTTCGGCGCCGAGGACTACGTCGTCGACCTCGGCGGCGTGCGTACCGATTCCAACGACGAGGTTGCCGTCGCCCGGGCGCAGGTGGCACAGGCAGCCCGGGTCGGCGGCGTCCACGCCATCGACATGGTGGTCCGGAGCCTCGACGACGAGGCGCGGTTCCGCAGGGAATCCGCGGAGGCCCGTGCGCTGGGATTCTCCGGCAAGCTCTGCATCCACCCGGTCCAGGTGGCGCTGGCCCACGACTGCTTCCAGCCCACCGACGCCGAGATTGCCTGGGCCGGCCGTGTGGTCGAGGCCTGGGAGGCCGCCGTCGCCCGCGGCGACGCCGCCATCCAGGTCGACGGCGGCATGGTCGACGAGCCGGTGGCACGTCGGGCCCGGGCCCTACTCGGGGCCGACTGATCCCACGCCGACCAGGCATGCCATCCTGAGTCGGGCACGAACCCGGAGGTTTCCGATGGCCAACCTGGTCCCCGAAGGCGGGGCGCTCTACGGCATCCAGCTCCCCATCCAGACACTGACGCGCACCCTGGTCGACCCCTGGGAGGACGACGCCACCACCGACGACCTCCTCGCTGTGGCCCGGGCGGCCGAGGCAGCGGGCCTCGACTTCGTGGGCGTGTGTGACCACGTGGCGGTCCCCGACAACGAGTACGCCGCCAACATGCGCACCACCTGGTACGACCCGGTTGCGACACTGGCCTGGCTGGGCGCCCAGACCACGTCTATCGGCCTGCTGTCGGTGGTATGGGTCGCCGCCTACCGCCACCCGCTGCTCACCGCCAGTTCCTTCGGCACCCTGTCACACCTCACCGGTGGGCGGGTGATCCTGGGTGTCGGTGCCGGACACGTCGAGGCGGAGTTCGAGGCGCTGGGCATCGACTACCACCAGCGGGGGAAGATCCTCGACGAGTGCATCGACGCCGTCCGGGGCGCATGGGCCGACACCTACGTGAACCACGAGGGCGACCACTTCTCGTACTCGGACGTCGGGGTGGCGCCCGGTCCACCGAATGGCAACCTCCCGATCTGGGTGGGCGGCGCCGGTGCTCCTGCCTGGAAGCGTTGTGGCCGGCAGGGCGACGGCTACATCCCCATGGGCGCCCCGCGCGATGCGTACCCGGAGATCATCGACACGATCCACCGGGCCGCCGAGGAGGCCGGACGGGGCGACGCCTCGTTCGACATCGGGATCATGCCCGGCTGGACCTACATCGGCGATCCGCCCGACGACCTACCGATGGCATGGCTCACCGGCAGACCTGACCGGATCGCCGAATCGCTGCGCGAGGACAGGGCCGTCGGAGCCAACGTGTTCCACCTCAAGTTCCGCGGCCGAACCCTCAACGAGTACCTCGACCAACTCGCCGCCTTCAGCGAACAGGTGCGACCGCTGCTCTAGGAACGACGCTCGGGCAGGCGCCGGATCCGGAACCTCTTGCCGCGAGGGGTGTGACCCGGGCCCGGACGGGCGATCATGGGGGCATGGTCGACATCGATGAGGACACCCAACAGGCCCTGCTGCTGTTCAACCGGCGCGCCGAGGCCGAGAAGCAGGCTGTCGCCGCGGCGAAGCGCCTCGCCAAGGCGGAGCGCGCCAAGGACGAGGCCTCCGAGGCCGTGAAGCGGGCTCGAGGGGGCGAGGAACTCGCCGCCGCTGAGGCCACCTGGCGCGAGGCCGTCCAGGCCTGGCAGGACATCCGCGACGGCAAGGAGCCGGCCGCCGAAGAGGCTGCCGGCGAAGACGCACCCGCCGAGCCCGCCGCCGAAGACGCACCCGCCGAGCCCACCGCCGAAGACGCACCCGACGCACCCGCCGAGCCCGAGGCAGGGGAAGACGCACCCGACGAGCCCGCCACCGAAGACGCACCCGCCGAGCCCGAGGCAGGGGAAGACGCACCCGACG
>DCXR01000051.1:3784-12579 GCA_002329075.1 Candidatus Neomicrothrix sp. UBA2131 | reverse complement strand
TCGACCCTAGAAAACGTTGGGTTCTGACCCTCCGTGGGACTTGCCGGAACTGGACGGGACGGTCTCTTCTCGACTGTTAATCCGCAGGTCGTGGGTTCGAGCCCCACCCCCGGAGCCACACCTTTTTCGGTGGATCTCCTGTTCACGGGCCGAGTGGTATCGGCAATTCCTAAGCGTGTTCCGCGACCAGTGAGACCCGGACACCCGAGATCTCGAAGTCGCCCGGTCGGGTCGCTGCGAGTTCCATTCCGCTGACGCCCTCTCCGCGTCCGTCGACGACCTCGACGAACCGGACCTCTCCCTCGTCCAGTGGGACCGAGGTGCCGTCGGCCGTGATACCGAGCACCTCCGACCAGCGGGCGGCCATGGATTCGGGGTCGTATGCCTGGACCTCGACGGCCCGGATCCGCTGTACCACGTCGGTGCGGACGTGGCTGCGCCAGACCGGGCCGGCCCACGGCCAGGCGTCCCAGTCGTCGGTCCGGTCCACCGACAGGATCGCCCCGCCGACGTCGCTCGGATGGAGGTGCAGGCCGGTGACCCCGTCGGCGGCCGCCTCGAAGACCACCCGGGCTCGGGCCTCGGCGAACCGGCGGCGGTGGGGCTCGAGGTCGTCGACCTGGAGGATGACCATGTAGCCGCCGTCGCCGCCGCGCTTGGCGAGGAGGCGCCCGGCGGTCGTGCCCGCCTCGGTCGGCGACACGACCTCCAGCAGTTGGTCGCCCACCGGGTACAGAACGTTTCGGAGGCCGAACCGGGCCACGCCGGGGTCCCGGAAGCAGGATTCGAGGCCGAGGTGCTCCTCGATGTCCGCCTCGACGGGGGAGAGGTCCGCGGCCACGAAGGCCACCTGTCGAAGGCGGATCCGCATCCCTGTGGCTCCAGCCTCAACCCATGGTCGTGCAGTGCAGCGGTTCGATGACTGCGACCACCCGGGCCTGGTCCGGCGGGAGCAGTTCACGCGGGAACTCCTCCACGCCGCTGTACTTCAGGCTCTGTGCATCGAGGAACCCGAGGTCGGCGTCCCTCTCCCAGGCCACGACCCGGCCGCGGACCTCGAGGTAGCGCCCGTCGTCCGCCGGATCGGTGGCCGAGAGGGCGACCCGGTCGTCGACGCAGAGGTTGCGCCACTTCTGACGGCCCTCGGCGTGGGGGAAGCGGACGTGGATGCCGTCGAACCCGGCCCACACGGGGGAGGTGTGTGGTTCGCCGTCGGGGCCGATGGTGGCCACGTGCCAGACGGCAGGCAGGTCGAACAGGTCGCGGTGGCTCTCGGGGATGATGCTCATGGGCGGCGACGCTATCCGCGGCCGGGGCGCCAGGTGAGGCGGGAGCCGAGCAGGTGACCGACCGGGGTCATGGCGGCCAGCGCCAAGAGGAATGCCGCCAGTGGTCCGAGGTGGAACCAGTTGACGAGGGCGTTGATGACCATGAGGCGGCCGAACAGCAGGATGCCGAGCGCCAACTGCACGCCGAGGAGGCGACGAATGCGGTCGAGTGCCGTGCTGGCGACACGGCCGGCGAAGGTCCAGAGGTCGAGCAGCAGAACCGTGTAGAGGATTCCGACCTCGCCGGCCAGCGCTGCCGAGCGGGTGAGGTTCAGCTCGAGGCCGTCGAAGAGCCACACGAAGGCGGCGGCGTCGACGATGAGGGCGGTCAGGGTGACGGCGAGGTAGCGGGCGAGCGCCTGACTGCGCAGCGGCAGGACCCGGAGTCGCATGAGGTGCCGGAGGTAGTCGAGGTAGTGGAGGGGACGGACCTTGGATTCGCCCCGCTCGCGTTCGAGGAAGACGTAGGGCGCCTCGGCCACCCGGCGGACGTCTCCGCGGGCGAGCACCTCGAGGAGGATCTTGTAGCCCACCGGGTGGAGTTCCTGGTCGGCGACGGCTTCCCGGCGGACGAGGAAGTATCCGCTCATGGGGTCGGTGACCCGGCCGACGGTGCCGGGGAGCAACAGCAGTCCGAGCGCCTGGGCGCCCCGTGACAACAGGCGTCGGGCGGCGGACCAGTTGGAGACGCCGCCGCCGGGGAGGTGCCGGCTGGCGATTGCCACGTCGGTGCTCTCATCGAGGACGCCGAGGAGCTCGGGTAGAACCTCGGGCGGGTGCTGGCCGTCGCCGTCGATCACGCCGAGGACCCGGCTACGGGCGTGGGCCCAACCGCAGACCACGGCGGTGGCGAGTCCGGTCTCGCCGGTGCGTCGGAGCACGCGCAGGGTGGGCACCTCGCCGACGAGGGCGCCGGCGACCTCCCAGGTGCGGTCCGGGCTGTCGTCGTCGACGACGATCAACTCGTGGGAGACCCCGGCCCCGTCGAGGAGCGCATGGAGGCGCCGGACGAGGTCGGCGATGTTGCCTGCCTCGTTGAAGGTGGGGATGACGAGGCTGAGGTCGACGTCGCCGTCGTGGTCGCTAGTGATCTGCAGTGCCTGGCCGTCGACGACGTCGACGACAGCGCCACCGGTCATGGCCTCTCCTGTGCCGGGTCGGTCGGGGTCGGCGCCACGGTATCCGACGGCCGTGACGGCCTGTGGGTCCCGGTTGCACGGGCCATGGGCCAGACTGCGGGTGGGCCGGTAGCTCAGTGGTTAGAGCAGGCGACTCATAATCGCTCGGTCGGGAGTTCGATTCTCCCCCGGCCCACCAGTGTTCACAACGGTTCAGGCGGGTCGCCCTGGACGGGCGAAGCGATTCCTTCCACGTTCCTTCCACACAGCCGGTTGCCGGCCACCCCGACCATCGGCTCACCCTGCGCGGCATCGGCGGACCCGGCCCCGCCGTCGGGCACCTCTTCGGCGCCGACCTGCTCTGGCCTTTCGACAACGACCCGGGCCAACGAGGTCATGCGGTCCGCCGACCGGACGCCACCGACACGGCGGTCGGACACCTCCCTAGAGCAGGGGGCCGACCTCTTCGGCGAACTTCTCCATCTGGCCCATTGCGAAGCCCACCGTCTCCAGACCGTGGAACTGGAACTCGACCACGAAGTGCCACACACCGGCATCGTGCAGGGCCCGGATGCGCTCGGCGCAGGCCTCAGGCGAGCCGGAGATGGTCACCCTCTTCGGGTCGATGGTTGGGTCGTCGAACGCCACCGCCGTCTGCAACTTGTCTCCGTACGAGTCCAGGTCCGCCTGGCTGTCGGCAACGTAGGCGAACGTGAAGGCCGCCAACTTCGGGTCGGTGCCGTGCTTCCGCCCCGCCTCGGCCAATCCCGGGATCCACAGGTCCCTTGACTGGCCCTCGTCAGGCCAGAACGCCAGGATGCACTCGCCGTAGCGGGCAGCCCGCTCGATCGACTTCACGCCGCCACCGATCCAGATCGGCGGGTAGGGCTTCTGCACCGGCTTGGGTTCCAACGGAATGTCCTCCAGTTGGTAGTGCTCGCCGTGGAAGGTCACCCTCTCCTCGGTCCATAGCCGGGTGATCGCTTCCAACTGCTCGTCGAACAGCCTCCCCCGCTTCCTCCTGTCGACACCCACCGATGTGAAGTCCTCTTCCCACCAGCCCATGGCCGCCCCCACGATCAGGCGCCCACCTGATACCACGTCGAGCGTCGAGAGGTACTTGGCCCACTGGTACGGGGGCAGCAACGGCGGGAGGATGGCGTTGAAGCCGATCCTGATGGTGCTCGTCGCAGCGGCGAGGATCGGCGCCATCACCAGAGCGTCGAGGACGTCGTCGTTGGGGAAGGTCCTGAACAGCCAGTCCGGTGACATCGTCATGTGGGTCGGCAGGGTCGCCGAGTAGAACCCCAGGTCCTCGGCCAACTTGACGATCTCGATCGTCTCGTCCATGGAGGGCCTTTCGACACCCCACGGGAACACCATGATGCTCAGGTCAGCCATCGACGGCACGTCTGCGACCTCTAGTTCGCTTCGATTGTGGCCATTCGCGGGGCCTCTCTGCATCCCCGATCCGGACGGCGGCTCGGCACGGCAGATCTTATCGACCACCGCGAGGCGACACGCCACCGAGACTGTCCGGCATCTGCAGGCCGGCCACTAGGGCCCTAGGTCCCGACTCAGCGCAGGGACCTCTTCCGCCATGAGACGGCCGTCCCTGTCCTTTCCACGCAGCACGGCAGGAGCGGAGACCGGCGGACTCAACCGGGGTTGGAACCAGCGACGAACCCCTGAAACGACTGGGATCTGCGTGTCGGTGGAACTGGCCGGAACTGGCCGGAACTGGCCGGAACGACCAGACCTGGACTCGTGGTCGGCCGGCCGTGAGTTCGATTCTCATCCGGCCCACGTAGGTTGACGGGTAACTCCCCTGACGTGTCTGTCGAACCATGTTCGATGGCAACCGATACCGGCAAAGGAGCGACGATGCCTGAAGTCGACTATGTGATCCTGTGCGACTACGCCCGCATCGAGAATGGTGTCGCCTTCATCTCGGCAGCGGGGATCAACCGTTTCATGATCTCCGACCTGGGACAGACGCAGCAGTTCACCATCGTGCTCAGCGTTTCGCTCTCCAAGTGGGAGTGCGATCAGCCGCACCAACTCCAGATCGTCGGTGCCGACGCCGATGGTTCCGCCATCTTCCGCGCCGATGGTGTCATCAAGACGGCATGGGATGAAGCCCTGCCTGCGGGATGGAGGAAGTCCCTGATCCTGCCCTTCCGGATCGGCAAGAAGTTCACTTCGTACGGTCTCTACACGATCGATGTCCTGATCGGTGGGGACATCAAGGCGAACCTGCAGTTCCAGGTTCAGCTTCCGGTGGCGAGGCCCGACGGGGAATAGGCACCCGGTCCACGGCGGCAGGAGGATGCGGCAACGGACGATCCTCGAACCTGAAGTCGAGGCCGCCCCTGCCCGTTGACACGGATCGGCCAACCCCGGGGGCGGCGGCAAGCCCGAGGCTCAGGGACTTGCCTCGGCAGGGAGCCGACTTCTCGCGGATGCCGATCCGAAACCCATCGGGTTCAGCCTGATCCGACGTACGGGCGTTGCGGGTACGGTCGATCCATGACTGACGCTGCACCTACTGATCTTTTCCTCAAGACCGTTGCACGGCTGCACGACATCACCACGATGTTCCACGCCTTCGTCTACTTCGCACCGGAGGCTGCACAGGAGTACGCGGCAGTGGGCGTCCAGGGGCGGAGCGGCTACTTCGCCTCGCGTTCAGCCCCGCTCGGGCCCGTGTCCGCAGAGGTCGTGACGGCGACGTTCTACAACTTCAGCCCCGCCCTCGTCCGTTCTGCGATGGACGGCGTCTGGGACAGCGTGTCGCCCGAAGAGGTGCAGCGGGCGAGGTGGCGGGCGGTCATGCAGATACTCGACGCAACCGCTGCCGAGGCCATGACCGACGGAGAAGTCGCCGAGGCGCTCGACGTCGTCGAGTCCTGCGTCGCAACCCTTTCCTATGCCGGGCGTCCGCTCGCCGCAGGCAACGCCTCGGTGCTTCCCCTGCTCGACGAGCCGGAGTTCGCGGGCAACCGCCTGCTGCGCCTCTGGCAACTGGTCACGATCCTGCGCGAATGGCGGGGCGATGCACACATAGGACTCCTGATCGCCGAGCCACTCGACGGATGCGAGTGCACGGTCGTCAGCGAACACCTCTTCCACCGGCCCGGGATGATCAGGTCCACCCGGGCGTGGTCAGAGGCCGACTGGTCGCTGGCGGTCGAGCGCCTCACAGGACGGGGGTGGCTCGACGAAGACGGCATCACCGAAGACGGCCGGGCGAGGCGGAGCACCATAGAGCACCGGACCAACGAACTCGACGCCGCGGCCTGGAACGGCATGGGCGACCAGGCGGTCAACCGGTTCGGCGACCTCCTCGGGCCGGCGATCGAGGCCCTCACTGCGGGCAACTACTTCGCAGCGGTGGGACGACCCGCCCCCGGGGGCTAGCCGTCGACGAAGCCACAGGCCGTTGGGCCCAGGGCAGGAGGGGTGAACCTGGCCCCGATGCCCGGCCGCTTCGCCGGTAGCCGACGCCAGACTGGGCCCATGGCCACGGGCAGCGACGTCACCGTCTACTGGCGGCCCGGGTGCGGGTTCTGCCACAAGTTGTTCCAGAGGTTCGACCGGGCAGGGATCGAGCGCACGGAGCACAACATCTGGGAGGACCCGGAGGCCCGGACGTACCTGCGAACCGTCACAGACGGCAACGAGACCGTGCCCACGGTCGTCGTAGGTGGCCAGATCCTGGTCAACCCCCGCCCCGAAGAGGTCGTGGCCCTCGTAGAACTGGGGCTCTGAGCCTCTCCGAGGTGCCCCGGCAGCAGTTCCGCTCTGTGCGACGATGACCGCATGGCCTTGTTCGGAATCCTCGCAAGCCTCTTCCCGTTCTTCGTGATCGCTGGCATCGTGATGCTGGTGCGCCGGTCGCGGTCGGGAACGCCGGGCAGCGGTGACGCCAGCGTGTCGTTCCGTCGGTTGCTCGAATACGGCTTCCTCGCCGTCGCCCTGGGACTCGCCGCCTCCGGGCTCGACAGCCTGTTCTCGGCTGCGGTCGAGGCGCTGGTCGAAGGCACCGACGATGTCGATACGCCGTCGTGGGCGATCACCAGCCTGCTGGTGGGGGGAACCGCCCTCTGGTTCCTGGTCCGGAACGTGCGCAGGCGGTTCGCGGAGACACCCGATGAGCAGGGTGCGCTCGGCTGGGTGCTCTACCAGGGAATCGTCGAGTTGGCGACGCTGATCGGGTTCGCGACCGCTGTCAACGACCTCCTCGACGGAATCATCGGGGCCGGGGACGTCGAGCCGCAGAACCTGGTGCACCTCGCCGTCTGGGGGGCAGTCTGGGTGGTCCACATACGCCTCGGCGACCGCATCGTCGGCGGGGAACCGGTCCGCAGCACCCTCGTGCCGTTCGCGGTCAGCATCAACGCCCTCGGCGCCCTGGTTGCGTCGGTCGGGGGACTGATCGCGCTGTGCTTCATGGCCGTCTACGAGGGAATCACGGGCTATTCGTCGTGGGGAGGAACGGTCGACGGCATCCGTGACGTCGCCTCGGTCCTCATCGTCTCCGTCGCCCTGTGGTGGTGGTACTGGCTGCGCCAGGCGGTGCACGACCGGGGATCGATGCTGCACCACGCCTACACGCTGTTCGTCGGAGTGCTGGGAGGGTTGGGAGCCCTCGTGGGTGTGTCGGTCATGTTCCTGGCAGCGCTCATCAACTGGGGGTTCGCTATCGGGGAGGATCCCGCGGTCGAATACTTCGAGTTCCTGCCGGTGGCAGTGACTGTCGCCGTCGTGGCGACACTCGTCTGGCGCTACCACCGCGAACTGGTGCCTCCAGCGGAAGGTCGACCCCGCAACGACGTCGACCGGGCCGCCGACCACCTGGCTGCCTTCGTGGGGATCTGTGCCCTGCTGGCCGGCGTCTTCGTCGTGTTGTTCGTCGCCTTCCACCACCTGACGCCGGTGCCGCCCGGCGCCGAGCGCGAGACCACGATGGTGGTCGTCATCGGCCTGCCGTTGCTGGTGGTCGGCGCCCTGGTCCGGCGACGCTTCTGGCAGGCCGTCCAGATCCATGCCGACGATCCGGAGGAGGTCGGCTCTGCGGTCCGTCGGGCCTACCTGTACGTCATCTTCGGGATTTCCGGCATCGCGGCACTGGTCGCGCTGTTGTTCCTCGTGTTCCAGGTCATCGACGGAATCCTCAACACGTCGTTCGACCGCGAGGGCATCTGGGACCTGCACGCTCCGCTCGCCATCGCGATCACTGCCGGCCTGGCCGCCGCCTACCACCGCCGGGTCATGCGTTCCGACCAGAATGTGCTCGCCGCCGTCGTGCCCGAGCCTGTGGCTGTGTCACCCCGGGCCGCGGAGCAGTGGGGTCCCGGGCGGGTCATCGTGGTCGCCGCCGATCCCGCCCCGTTGGCCGCCGCCGTCGAGATGGCGACCGGCGCCGAGGTCGAGGTGATCCGGCGCAGTGATGCGCCACCTGTGGAGTTCGACCTCGATGCGGCCCGCATGGAGATCGCCGAGTCGGATGCTGCAACCCTGATGGTGGTCGTGGGCCCCGGCGGGGACATGCTGTTGGTTCCCGTCGACCGGTCCTGAGGAGGTCCCGATGGCCGAGCCCGTCAGCGTGAGCCGGGAGGTGGCTGCCCCACCCGAGGAGGTCTGGGCGCTCGTCAGCGACCTGACCCGGATGGGGGAGTGGTCACCGGAGGCCCGGGGTGGCCGATGGGCCGGCGGGACCGACGGGCCTTCCGTCGGTGCCGTGTTCAAGGGCAGGAACCGAAACGGCCGCTACCGCTGGCGCACCAACGTGGCCGTCATCGAGTGCGATCCGCCGCGGCGGTTCGCCTTCCGGTTGGACATCCCGCTCATGGGCGGCTGCGACTGGGTCTACGACATCGAGCCGACCGGGAACGGCTGCCGGGTGACCGAATCGTGGATCGATCGTCGCAAGAGGTCACTGGTTTTCGTCGGGCGGGTCCTCAGCGGTGTCGCCGACCGGGCCACCCACAACCGTGCCGGTATGGAGCAGACCCTCGACCGCCTCGCCGAGCACCTCGCCGCCTGATCAGCCCCAGGTGTTCCAGCGGGTCACGGCTGCGGCGCCGCCCTCGCGGGTCGCAGGCCTGAAGTCGGTGCCGAGCGTGTGCGCCACGGTGATGAGCGCCACCTGGGAGACCTCGGCGTAGGGGATGCCGAGCACTCCGGCCGCCTCCTCTTCGAACATGAGGTGGATGGTGGTCCAGCAGGTGCCGAGGCCGCGCTCGCGGGCCGCCAGCATGAACGACCAGGTGCTGGGGATGATTCCCGCCAGCGTCGAGACGGCACCCATGCCGGGCCACTGCTCGACCCTTCCCGGCAGGCAGGG
>DCXR01000051.1:0-3491 GCA_002329075.1 Candidatus Neomicrothrix sp. UBA2131 | reverse complement strand
GCTTCCTGACGGAGCGGGTGGTCGTGAGCAGTTCATCGGCGGAGAGTCCGAGCGTGGTCATGGGTGGGGGGTTCCTTCGTGTCGTGGGTCGGTCAGGCGCCCGCGGCCTCGGCGAGGTCGCGGATGCCTNNCTGCTGGTCGGCCCGGTCCTCGGCGGCGCCCACGGCAAGGGACGCTGCGCTGGCCGACATGCCGGAATACGCCTCCCAACCTCGGCGGTAGATGTCACCGAGCGCCTGGCGCCTGTCCTCGTCGGTTACCACGAGGAACTGCCAGGACTGCGAGTTGGAGCCCGTCGGGGCCTGGACGGCGAACTCGAGGCACTCCTCGATCAGTGCCGGATCGACCGGCCGGTCGAAGTCGAGCCGCTTCCTGACGGAGCGGGTGGTCGAGAGCAGTTCGTCGGCGGAGAGTCCGAGGGTGGTCATGGGCAAAGGTCCCTTCGTGTCGTGGGCCGGTCAGGCGCCCGCCGCCTCGGCGAGGTCGCGGATGCCTTCGATGGTGCGCCGCATGTTGGCGATCTGGCCCTTCTGGCGGTTGGCGATGATCGCCGCCTCCTTGTCGGGCATGGCGTCGATCGCAAGGGTGAGGCCGGACGTTCCGGGCCCGAGCACCATCGAGAACCGTAGGCGGGTGCCACCCAGCAGCGGTTGGACCTCGAAGCGCCACTGTGCGGCCGGGTTGTCCGGGTCGCCGGCATGCCAGGCGAACACCCACTCGTGTTCGTAGTCGACGACCGTGCAGGTGACCTCCCACTCGCCCATGTCGTCGCGCTTGTTGCGTCCGAGGAAGCGTGCACCGACGGCGGGTTCGTCATCGAGCCACTCGGCGCCCTGGAACTCGTCGCTGAACCGGGCCGGCAGGTCGATGTCGGAGACGTATGGCCAGAGGTCGGCGGGCTTCGCGTCGACGTCGACCTCGACGGTGATGCCGGCGCCGTCGGCGAGGACGGGAGGGCGGCCGTCGATCGGGTTCTGGAGGGTGCGCCCCCACTTGTCGAACCAGGTGATCTCCCGGGCGGGGCGGCGCTCGACGGGGACGAAGTCGTCGCCGGTGGTGAAGGCGACGGGCAGCAGCACGATCTGGGTGACGCCATCGGGGATGTCGAGAACCTCGGCGACCTTGTCGGCTACGCCGAGGTGGAGCGTGGTCCAGGCGGTCCCGAGGCCTCGGGACCGGGCGGCGAGGCAGAAGCTCCAGGCGGCCTGGATGACCGAGTCGAACAGGCCCGGCCGACCGCTGCCGTCGTGCTCGCCGTAGATGGTGACCAGCACGATGGCCGGAACCTCGTGGAGGTGGTCGGCCAGGTGGCCACCGGAGCGGGCTGCACGCTCCCTGGGGTCACCGCTCCCGGCGAGGGTGCTGGCGCGCTCGGACAACCAGGCTCCGCCGGCCTCCCGGTAGAGGTCGGCGACCTGCTGCTTGACCTTCGGATCCCGGATGACGAGCCAGCGCCGGCTGGCCTGGTTGCCTCCGGTCGGCGCCTGTTCGGCGAGGTCGATGCAGTCGAGGAGCAGTTGTTCGGGGACCGGTCTTTCCAGGTCGAGGCGCCGCCGGACGGATCGGGTCGTCGAGAGCAGGCGATCCGTTTCGCCGGTATCGAAGGGCATGTCGTGAGTCAAGCACGTCGTCGGGGTCAGGGCCCCGGTCGGGGCGGCGGCAGGGCGGCCCGGAGCGTCCCGACGGTGACGCCGAGCGTGGCTGCAGCGGCCTCGAGGCGGGTGGCGGCGGAGCGTGTGCGGCGAACAGTTCGTCGATGGTGACGCCGAGGATCCCCGGTTCCGGATAACCACGACGTGGCGTCCGGGCGACCCGGCCTGCCTTCCCAACGGTCGGGTGCTCGACGGCTGCGTGGGCTTCGAACCGTCCCGGGGTGAGTGTCACCGGCAGGGTTGTCACGTCGACCTCGACGACCCGTGGTCGTGCCTGAGGATGGTGCGCCGCCGACGACTGGCCGCCGAATCGGCGAAGGTAGGGGAGGGGGGGTTAGGCCTCGCCCAGCCAGGCGGGGGCCCGGTCGAGCAGGTATTCGCTGATTGCCTGGCAGCGGTCGAGGGCGTCGCACACCCAGTTGCGTTCCTCGGCACGGAAGTCTCCGCGGTACAGGCCGGTCAGCGGGGTTTCGATCCGCGCTACGACGTTGATCGAACGTTGCGGAGCGTCGGTGACTTCGGCGAAGGAGTCCATGGCCGATACCTCGGTGGGGAGGTCGGTGCCGCCCAGGCCGGCCAACTCGGTGGCGAGGACCAGCAGGTCGGGTCCGTGGTCGAGGGGTGGAAGGGCCCAGGTGAACAGGATCTGGACGGTGAGGTCGTCGCTCGGGAAGGTGTCGTCGGAGAGGCTCATGACCTCGTCCTCGAAGGCCATCAGCGTCCGTGGGTCGAGGTCCAGTGAGAGGTGGAGGTCGAGCGGGCCGCCGCAGGCGGCCTCGGGGTGGAGGTCGACCTCGAACGCCTGGCGCATCGAGTATGTCTCGACGAAGTGCCGCTCGTCGTGCACGTGGAAGCCGTGCTCGGCGGCGTGTTCCTTCAGGTCTGCGATGAAGCCGGCGACGTCGACGACGGCCACGGGCGGTCCTCCTGGTTCCCCGTTGGGTCGGGGTTCGTTCGGTGTTGCGGCAACAGGCTAGGGCGACGGGAGCGGTCGCGCTGCCCCGAGGTGGTTGACTGGCGGCCATGGGCCCACCTGTCGATGTCGACCGTGTGCTGGCCGACCTGTATGCCGCCGCCGAAGCGGTCGCCTTTGCGCTTGCCGAGCATGCCGACTGGGGCCCGTCGGGCAACCGGCCCGGCCAGTACGCCAGCGACGTGGTCGCCGACGAGGCGGTCCGGTCGGTGCTGTTGCCACTCGGCTACGGGTTGGTCAGCGAGGAGTCCGAGGTCGCCGAGTCGGCAGAAGGTCACCCGGTGCTGGTGGTGGATCCGTTGGACGGTTCCACGAATGCCTCCCGGGGAATCCCACACTTTGCGGTCAGCCTCTGCGCCGTCGACGACGAGGGTCCGTTGGCGGCGGTGGTTCTGAACCTGGCGATCGGCACCTGCTATGAGGCCGTGCGGGGCGGTGGAGCCCGTCGGGACGGGGCGACGCTGTGGCGCGACGACCTGCCGCCACTTTCGGAGGCGATCGTGGGCGTGTCGGGCCTGCCGCCCTTGAACCCCGGTTGGGCCCAGTTCCGCTGCCTGGGCGCCGCGGCCCTCGACCTGTGCGCCGTCGCCGACGGCACCCTCGACGGCTACCTCGACTGCGTCACCGACGCCCACGGTGTCTGGGACTACCTGGGGGCGCTGCTCGTCTGCGAGGAGGCGGGGGTCATCGTCGAGGATGCGAAGGGCCGGGAACTCTGTGTGCTGGACCGCTCGGTTCGTCGCACCCCGGTGGCCGCAGTCGGAACTGCGTTGCACGAGGCCCTGTCGGGCGTTGGCTGACCCCCCCGGAGACTCCCTGAGGCCACCCGGTAGGGTTGCCGCCCCGGGCGCGTAGCTCAGCTGGCT
>DCXR01000001.1:16823-17847 GCA_002329075.1 Candidatus Neomicrothrix sp. UBA2131 | reverse complement strand
CTGGCCGACCTCGACCGCCTCGTCCGGGACGGCCTCCCGGAGGCGCTGGCTGCCCTGCTCGACCCGTTCGAACGCGACGCCGTGCTGACGCGTGCCGCGGCCCTGGGTGAGGACGGGGTGCTCCCGATCGACCCCTCCGGTCGGCGCATACCGTGGCCGCTGCTTTGAGCAACTCGAAGCTCGACGAACTGTTGCTCAAGGGTGACCTCGACGGCCTGCTGCGGCTCATCGACGAGGCCTGTAGCGCCGGAGACTGGTCAACCGTGGAACAGGTGGCCGAACGCTCGCGTCTCGCCGTCGAACGCGGGCACCAGGTCTGGCCGGCGGCAGACCACTCCGACCACCGTCTCGCCCTCCAGGCACCGGCTGCGTTCTCGGCCAGGGCGGTATGTCGTGACGCCACCCGATTCGGCATTGCCCCTCTGGCCGAGGTCGCCGCCTCGGAGCACGCCTGGGTGGACCTGGCCGACCACCTGCCGGACGGGCCGCTGCGGGCGACCGTCGCCCACGAACGGGTGGCACGGGGAGAGGACCTTTCGAGCCTCACCTTCGACACCGACCCACTGGGTCTGCCACTCCGTCTGGCCACCTGGGAACCGGCCTGTGACGGGCCGGTGATCGGTCCCTACGCCATCGAGGATCCGGTGCCGCCGACGGGTCCCCTCGTGGTCGCGGACCTGCCAGATGCCGGCACGCCGCTGGTCGACCCCGGTGTCGAAGCGCTCCGCGACCTCGTCCGTACCTGGTCAACCGAGTCCGACGGGACGTCCAGGGCGGTCTGCGTGCAGGGAACGGTGCCCGAGGCGGTGGCCACCCTCGGCCCCTCCGGGCTGCGGGTGCGACGGATCGATCCCGACGAGGCGCTGGGCCGGATGGCCTGGGCGGCCGCTTCCGGCGGGGCGCACGGTCGGCGTCGCGGTGCGGCCCGTGGACGCTTCGAGGCCTGGTGGTGTGCGGCCACACTGGTGGGCCTGTTGGACGACGCCTCCGGCGACGAGGCGCCGTGGCCTCCCGATCCCGACGA
>DCXR01000001.1:0-16440 GCA_002329075.1 Candidatus Neomicrothrix sp. UBA2131 | reverse complement strand
CAGGGCTGGCACCTGCAGATGGCTGTCGAGGATCCGGCCGACGGCCTGGCCTGGGCCCTCGAGGCGGTCGACCGGGGAGAGTAGGCGGGACAACGCCCCGCCGTGGATCAGGCTCGGGCCTGGAGGGCCTCGATGAGCTTCGGGACGACCTTGTGGAGATCACCGACGATGCCGAGGTCGGCCACGCCGAAGATGGGGGCCTCCTCGTCCTTGTTGATGGCGATGATGTTGGCTGAGCCCTTCATCCCCACCAGGTGCTGCGTGGCGCCCGAGATGCCGCAGGCCAGGTAGACCGCCGGCTTCACGACCTTGCCGGTCTGGCCCACCTGGTACGAATACGGCACCCAGCCGGCGTCGACCACGGCACGCGAGGCACCGGCGGCACCCTTGAGGAGGCCGGCCAGCGTCTCGATCAACTCGTAGTGCTCAGCTGAGCCGAGGCCACGGCCGCCCGAAACGACGATGGCGGCCTCGTCCAGCTTGGGGCCCGTGCTCTCCTCGGCGAAGCGGTCCTTGACGGTCGAGCCGCCTGTGTTGCCGAGGTCGCCGCCCTCGAGGCTGTCGACCGCAGCGGCAGCGCCACCGGCCGATTCGGCTGCGAAGGACTTGGGACGCACGAGGAAGATCGCGGTGCCGTCACCGGTGAAGCCGGTCGAGATGTCGAGCGAACCACCGAAGATCGACTCGACGCCCAGCAGGCGGTCGCCGTCGACCGTGAGGTCCACCACGTTGGTGATGACAGGTGCGTCGATCTTGGCCGACAGGCGCCCGGCCACATCGCGGCCGTCGTAGCTGGTGGCCAAGAGCAGCACGTCGGGGCCGTTGCCGGCGTCGATCGCTGTGGCCATCGCCGAAGCGACCCGGGGGCCGGGCAGGCCATCGCCGAGTTCGCCGATCGACAGGACGGTGGACGCACCGTGCTCGCCGAGTTCGGCGGCCACGGCTGAGGCGTCGCCGTGGACGACGACCTCGACGGTGTCCCCGATGGTGCGGGCCTTGGCCAGCAACTCGAGGGTTGCGGTGGAGACGACCCCGCCGGTCGACTCGCCGTATATCCAGATCTTCGAGATTCCCACAGCGGCCTCCTACAGGATCTTCAGGTCGTCGAGAAACGCAAGGATGCGTTCGTGGGCGTCGCCCTCGTCGTGGATGATCTCGCCGGCCTCACCGGCGGGTGCCTCGGCGGTGGCGACGATCTCCTGGCGGGCGCCGGTCCAACCGACGGTGGCCGGATCGATCCCGAGTGCGGCGAGGTCGAGTTCGTCGACCGGCTTGTTCTTGGCCGCCATGATCCCCTTGAACGACGGGTAGCGGGGCTCGACGACGCCGGCGGTGACCGAGACGACACAGGGCAGGCTGCACTCGATCACGTCGTAGCCGTCCTCAGTCTGGCGCTGCACCGTGGCGGTGTCGCCCGAAACCTCGATCGACTTGGCGAACGTGACCGACGGCAGGTCGAGTAGTTCGGCGATCTGCACGGGCACGGTGCCGGTGTAGCCGTCGCTCGACTCGGTGGCGGTGAGGACGAGGTCGGGTTCGCAGCGTTGGATGGCGGCGGCAAGGACCTTGGCGGTCGAGAGGGCATCGGAGCCGGCCAGTGCCTCGTCGCTGACGAGGATGGCGCTTCCGGCGCCCATGGCGAGTGCGGTGCGGAGCCCGCCCACCTCGCTGTTCGGCACCATCGAGACGAGGACGACCTCGCCTTCGCCGGCGGCATCCACCAACTGGAGGCCCATCTCGACCCCGTAGGAGTCGGACTCATCCAGGATGAGCTTGACGTCCCGCTTGAGGGTCCGGGTTTCGGGGTCCATCTGACCCGGGTCTGCCGGGTCGGGGATCTGCTTGGCACATACGACGACGTTCATAGCCTTGGAGTCTGGCTGCTACGCGGCACTTTCCCGCCATCAGCCAAAAGCGAAATGCGTCACGTTCGACGGCCCGATCTCGAGCGGTGGGCCGTTCGAGGCCGACAACCGATCCACGACGAGCGCAGCGCCGTTACCCTCGCCGGCATGAAGATCCTGCTCGTGGTCAACCCGTCGGCCTCGTCGGTCACGGCCCGAACCCGGATCGTGATCCAGAAGGCCCTGTCGGCCGACCACCGCCTCGAGGTGGCCGCCACCAGCCGGCGTGGCCACGCCACCCGCCTGGCCCAGAGCGCCGCCAACGACGGCATGGACGTGGTCGTTGTACTCGGCGGAGACGGCACCCTCAACGAGGCAGCCAACGGACTGGCGGGCACAGATACCGCCCTCGCCGCCGTGCCGGGCGGGTCGACAAACGTGTTCGCCCGCACCCTCGGCCTTCCCGACGATCCGGTGGAGGCAACCGGTGCGCTGCTCGACGCCATGGAGGCCGGCTCGTTCCGGCGCGTGGGTCTGGGCTGCGTCAACGACCGCTACTTCCTGTTCCACGTCGGCATCGGCTTCGATGCCGCTGTGGTCGAACAGGTCGAGCGCAGGGGTGGTCTGCTCAAGCGCTTCGCCGGGCACCCGCTGTTCGTGGTTGCCGCGGTCGACACCTGGGTCCGCCACTACGACCGTCGCAGCCCCGCCTTCCGGGTTTCGACGAGGTCTGTCCGCGAAGCGCCGGGCGACGACATGGACGATGTCGACCACCTCGGCGAGGAGGCGGCCGTCGAGGGGCTGATGGCCGTGTGCCTCAACACCGACCCCTACACGTACCTCGGCACGCGTGGCCTCTCGCTGGCACCAGAGACCCGGCTCGACACGCCACTCGCCATGGTGACCCTCACATCGCTTGCACCGGGCAGGCTGTTGCCGGTACTGGCCGCGGCAGCGGGGATGGGTGGCAGCGTCGCCGGCAGCACGATCGTCGACGTGCGCACCGACGTTGCCGAGGCGCTGCTGGTCCCCCACCGGCCGGTGCCGTGGCAGGTCGACGGCGACCACCTCGGCGATGCCGAGGAACTCAGGTTTCGCCACGTGCCCGACGCCCTGGACCTTGTCGTTCCCCTCGGGTCGTCTGCGTTCTCGTAGCCGCCGCTGCTATGAATCCAGGGTTCGGCGCAGGAGTCCCGGATCGTTGCTGATGATCCCGTCGACGCGCCAGCCGGCCAGTTCGACCATGCGGTCGGGATCGTCGACCGTCCACACCACCACCCGGAGGCCGCGATCCCGGGCGTGTTCGACCAGGTGCTGGTCGACGAGCCCGTCCCATGGACAGACCGTGCCGTGTCCGTGGGCGACGGTGCGCTCGAGGATCAGGTCGGCGGTGTAACGCTCGGCCACGATCCAGCCGGTCGGTAGGCCGGAGTCGGTGTCCCGGATCATGTCGACGGCGGCGATGTCGAACGACGAGATGAGCAGCTGCTCGGGTGGACGGTAGGCGGCGGAGAGTCCGGCAACTGCGTCGCAGACGAGGTGGACGTCGGCGTGGTCCGGGTCACCGGGGAGGTGCTTGACCTCGACGTTGACGCCCATGCCCTCGCACGCCTCGAACGCCTCGGCCAGGGTGGGGACCGCGTCGGGCAGGTCGGCTGCGGCCAGTTCACGGATGAGGCGCCCGTCGGCGAGGTGGGCGTCGTGGTGGGCCACCAGGACGTCGTCGGCTGTACGGCGCACATCGAGTTCGACCCAGTTGGCACCCTGTTCGAGCGCCGAGCGGTAGGCACCGACGGTGTTGTCGGCATGGTTCGCCGAGTCGCCCCGGTGGGCGATCACGAGAGGGCGGGCGGTCTGGTCGCTGTCCATTCCCGGCGAACCTAGCGGCAGACGTGCGCCCGGCGATTCAGGGGCGGGTCACCTTCGCGGATCACGGGCGTCGTCGAGTGGGCTGACCAGCCTGCTGGCGGGGATCCGAACCTCGGCAACCGTTCCGCTCTCGTCGCCGGGGCGAAGGTGGATGGTGCCCCCCAGTTCCACCTCGACGAAGGTCCGCACGATGGTGAGGCCGAGGCCGGTGGCGTCTGAGGGGTCGAAGTCCTCGGGCAGTCCGACACCGTCGTCGACGACGTCGACGGCGAGCAGGTCGGGCCTTCGATCGAGCAAGATCTCGACCCGGCCCGGCGACCCGCCCTCGGGGGCGGAAGATCCGATGAAGGCGTGGTCTACGGCGTTCTGGATCAGTTCGGTGACAACCACGGCCAGCGTGGTGGTGACCTGGGCGGGGAGGATGCCGGCGTCACCCGTCACCCCGAAGTGCAGTGGCCGCTCGGGCATCGAGACACTCTCCTCGACCGCCCGCACCAGGGGCTTGACGATCTCGGCGAACGACACGTCGTGGTCGGCGCTCTGCGCCAGGGCATCGTGGACGACCGAAATGGCGCCGATCCGACGAACCGACTCCTCGACCGCAGCACGGGCCTCCTTGGAGGTGAGCCGTCGGGCCTGGAGCCGCAGCAGCGACGAGATGGTCTGGAGGTTGTTCTTGACCCGGTGGTGGACCTCGCGGATGGTGGCATCCTTCGATACGAGCAGGCGATCACGACGGCGCAGGTCGGTGACGTCGCGGACCAGCACGATCGCGCCCGTGGCCCGACCCTCCTCCAGCAGCGGGAGGCAGTGGCTGACGATGGTGGCCTCAGAACCCCGGACGACCTCTTCGATGACGGAGGTGCGCTTGGCGAACGCCGAGCGGAGCATCTCGGCGCCGAGGCCCGAGTCGTCGAGGCGGGCACCGACGACAGCCCGGTGCATCCCGAGCCGGTGCATCACCGACACGGCGTTCGGCGAGGCGAACTCGATGCGGCCCTCGCGGTCGACGAGCAGCAGCCCGTCGCCCACACGGGGGGCGCGGTGCTGGAAGCGTTCCTCGTCGCGGAACGGAAACTCGCCGCGTTCGAGCATGTTGGCGAAGCGGTCGAATACCGACAGGTAGGTGCGTTCCTGTTCGCCCATCGGCCGGTCGCCGGGACGACTGCGTTCACGGGCCAGGACGGCGACGGTCGTGTCGCCACGACGGACCGGCACCGCCTTGAGCGAGATGTCGCGGTCGACACCGACATGGACGCTGCCCTCCACGATGCGCCCCTCCTCGAGGCACTCGGCGATCAGCGGCCGGCGACTTCGCCGGAACACCTGGCCGACGAGGTCGGCCCGGTAGAGGGTGGTGCCGGTGGTGGGCCGGACGTGGCCGAGCAACACCAGCGGCACCTCGGTCTCTTCGGTCTCCGGTGCGTACAGGAGCAGGTCGGCGAAGGAGAGGTCGGCGAGCAGGCCCCATGAGCCGGTCAGGTCCTGGAGGTGGGCGACCTCGGCCTCGGTGAGGTCGGTCTGGGACCGACATAGCTCGGCCAGGGTCGCCATGGGGGGAGCCTACGGGTGGTGGGGCGGCGCCTCTGGACCCGGCTCAGCTGAAGCCGAAGGACTTGGTGCCGTCGCCGGGGTCGATGTCGACGTAGGCGACCTTGTCGGCCGGGACGCCGACGGTACGGCCCTTGGCGTCGGTGAGCCAGAGCACCGACCCTTCCCCCACGGCGGCCTCGACGTCGGCCTTCAATCTCGCGCCGTCCGTGTCGTCGGGCAGTTCGAGGGCGAGTTCCTTGGCGGTGTTGACGACGCCGATGCGGATGTCCATGGTGCTTCCTCTTCTCCGGGTGGGTTACGAGAGCAACTTCAGTTCGGGGTGGGTGCGCTTGGTGGCCTGCATCTCCTCGTCGAGCACCCGGGCCATCTCGGCAAACACGCCGCCCGCCTCGGTGTCGGGCCGGGCGGCGACGGGGTTGCCGGTGTCGGAACCCTCGCGCATTTCGGGGATGAGAGGCACCTGGCCGACGAAGCGCACGCCGATCTGCTCGGCGAGCTCGGCACCGCCGCCGGAGCCGAACAGTTCGTAGCGGGTGCCGTCGTCGCCGGTGAACCAGGACATGTTCTCGATGACGCCCCTCACGGTGATGCGTACCTTCTCGGCCATGTATGCGGCCCGCAGTGCGACCTTCTGGGCGACCGGCTGTGGCGTGGTGACGATGTACATCTCGGCGGTCGGCAGGAAGCCCGCCAGCGAGATCGAGATGTCGCCGGTGCCGGGAGGCAGGTCGACGAGCAGGTAGTCGGGCTCGTCCCAGTAGACGTCGGTGAGGAACTGCTCGAGGGCCTTGTGGAGCATCGGGCCCCTCCAGATGACGGGCTGGTCCTCGTCGGCGAAGAACCCCATGGAGATGCAACGCACGCCGTGGGCCTCGGGCGGGACGAGCATCTCGTCGATTACCACGGGCGGCTGGTCGGTGCCGAGCATGCGCGGTATGGAGAAGCCCCATACGTCGGCGTCGATGACGGCGACGTCGCGGCCTCGTTGGGCAAGCGCCACGGCCAGGTTGGTGGTGATCGACGACTTGCCGACGCCTCCCTTGCCTGATGCGATGAGCAGCACCCGTGTTCGGCTGCCAGCCTTGCCGAACGGGATCTCACGACCACCTGAGTGCCCGTGGGCGGCGTTGGTGCCGGCAGTTGCGGCTGGATCACCGTGGACCATCGTGCGGACGGCTTCGCGCTGCTCGTCGGTCATGACGGTGAACTCGACGGTCACCGAACCGACGCCGTCGAGTGGGGCGACGGCCTCGCTGACGGAGCGCTGGATCTCGGCCTTGAGGGGACAACCGGGCACGGTGAGGGCGATGGTGACGCCGACAGCGCCGCCGGCGATGGCGATGTTCTGGACCATGCCGAGGCTGACGATGCTGCGGCGGAGTTCCGGGTCCTGGACGGGCCGGAGCGCCTCGGTAACCTGGGTTTCGGTGACCTGGTCATGGGTTGCGGTCACGGGATTCCTGGCGTTTCGGCGGGCTGATTCTGTGGTAATACCGGTCTGGCGTGCCTTCGCTCGGGAGGCCGTGTGCCGGGTTCGGTAGGCTAACCGGGTGGATGGGGCACCCCTCACGCCTACAGAGTTCGGCGCAGCGGTCACGGCGATCACCAGCGCCTTCGGCGATCCGACACGCCGCGACATCTACCTGCACGCCCGTGAGTCGTCTGCCGGGGTCACGGCCGCCGAGGCCGCTGAGCGCTTCGACCTGCACCCCAACGTGGCCCGCCACCACCTCGACAAGTTGGCATCGGGTGGCTACCTCGAGGTCGCCGTCGTGCGACCGGAGGGCGCCACCGCCGGCAGGCCGTCCAAGCACTATCGGGTGGCCGATCCGGGTACGCCCCTCGAACTGCCGGTCCGCCAGGACACCGTGCTCATCGGGCTGCTGGGCAGGGCGCTGGCCCTGCTGCCTTCCGACCAGGCCGAGGCTATGGCTGAGGAGGTGGGTGCCGAGGTGGGGCGCTCGATGGCCGAGTCGATCGGGGCCGAAGAGGTGCGCCAATCGTTCAAGTCTGCGATGCATGCCGTGGCTGATGCCCTCACCGCCCACGGCTTTGCCGCCAGGGCCGAGCGCACCGGCGGCGACCAGTTGCGCATCGTCTCAGAGCACTGCCCGTTCGGCGGTGCCCCCATCGAACATCCTGTGATCTGCGCCGTCGACCGGGGCCTCGTGCGGGGGATGCTCGGCGCCCTCTACGGCGACGCCGAAACCGACCTGTCCTCGTCCCTCCCGATGGGCGACAGCGTCTGCATCACCGAGGTCACGGCGTGAGCGCCCGGCCTCTCCCCAACTAGCCGGGTGTTCCCGGACTCCCGACTCCAATGGCCCGCCATTACCTCGATCACGCTTCGACCTCTCCCTTGCGCCCTGCGGCCCGGGAGGCGCTGACGACTGCCCTCAAACTGTGTGCCGATCCGGGACGCATCCATGAGGAGGGGCTGACCGCCCGCCATGCCGTCGAGGTGGCCCGCCAACAGGTGGCCGACCTGCTGGGCGCCCACAGCCGGGAGGTGGTGTTCACCTCGGGGGCGACGGAGTCGATCGCCATGGCCTGCCACGGGGCGGCCCGTCGGGATCCCGAAGGCCGGAGATCACACTCCGTGCTCGCCGCCCTCGAGCACTCCGCCGTGCGCCTCTGTGCCGACCGGGAGGGACCGTCCACGGTGGTCGGCGTCGACCGGGCGGGGCGCATCGACCCCGACGTTCTGCTGGGCGCCGTCGGCGACGACACGGCGATCGTCCACCTGCAATGGGGCAACCACGAGGTGGGCACGTGCCACGACCTCGCACCGGTGGTCGCCGCCTGCCGGGAGCACGAGGTGCTGGTCCACGTCGACGCTGCCCAGGCTGCCGGCCGGGTGCCGGTCGACTTCGGGGCGCTCGGGGCCGACCTGCTCTCGGTGAGCGCCCACAAGTTCGGCGGGCCGCCCGGCGTTGGCGCGCTTCTGGTTCGCCGGGGCCTGCGGCTCGATCCCCTGCTGCTCGGCGGCGACCAGGAGCGGGCCCGAAGGGCCGGTCTGGAGAACGTCCCGGCCGTGGCCGGGTTCGGCGCCGCCTGCGAGTCCCTGGGCGAAGGCGTGCTCGCCGACGAGGAGGCCGACGCGCGGCGCCTCACGGACCTGCTGGCCAAGGGGCTGGCCGCGCTCGACGGGGTCGAGCGGTACGGCGACACCGACCGGCGGCTCCCCCACCTGGTGTGCGTCGGGATCTCCGACATCGAGCCCCAGGCCGTGCTGCTGGGTCTCGACCGTGTCGGCGTGGCCGCCCACTCCGGCAGTGCATGCGCCTCCGAGGGCCTGGAGCCCTCGCCGGTGCTCGAGGCCATGGGCATCGACACCCACCGGTCGCTGCGCTTCTCCGTCGGCTGGAACACGACCGACGCCGACATGGGCGCCGCCCTCGACGCACTCCCCGGGATCCTCGCCGGCCTCCGGGCCCTGCGCTGAGTTCCGTTGCCGTCGTGATACTCCTAGCCCGTCACGCCTCGGCCGGCGACCGCTACCACTGGTGGGGCGACGACGTGGACCGCCCACTCGATGACCGTGGCCGCGTCCAGGCCGATGCCCTTGCCGACGCGTATGCGGAGGCGCCCGTGGCCGCGATCCTCACCAGCCGGGCCGTGCGCTGTCAGCAGACGGTCGCCCCGCTGGCCCAGCGGACGGGCACCGACCCGGTCGTCCACCAGGCCCTGTTCGAGGGCGATCCGGCGGCGACGACGGAACTGGTCCGGGAACTGGCCAGGGCAGGCGGCGACCTCTCCGTCCTGTGTAGCCACGCCGACGTGATCCCCGAGGTGCTACGCGACCTGATGGTCGACGGCATGCAGGTGGGTGGCGCCCGGGGCTGCGCCATGGGCTCGGTCTGGGAACTCGACGTCGAACAAGGCCGGATCACGGACGGCCGCTACCTCGCCCACCCGGGCCACAACCGCTAGCCGGCCAGGCCCTCGGATTCGAGGAGGGCGACGAGGTCTGGTGGCTGGTCGGGCAGCGATGAGAACTCGGTGGCGTCGGCGGTGGCGCCGGCGGAGTCGTCCAGGAGCACCGAGCGCACGACAGCCCGGTAGGCCAGAGCGTGGGGGTGGACCGGATCGGCCGCCACGGCCTCGTCGAGGCTCACGACACCGATGTCGACCAACTCCGGTTCGCCGGTGCGGGCCAGCAGCCAGCCCCGCTCGGCGAGCAGACCGGCAGCCTCCGGGTCGACGGCGAGGCCGGAGTCGAGCAGGTCGAGCGCGCCCAGGAGCGCGCCGCCGTCGGTCAGCGCCGTCGCCACCCGCTCGCGTAGCCGGGTTGCCTCCAGCAGGTCGCCGACGATCGGCCGGGCGTCGAGGGAGTCGAGGATCACGAGGTCCTGGGCGGCGCCGTTGGCATCGCCGTCGACAAGGCGCTGCGAGGCCCGGAACACCCGGGCATCGGGGTACGTGGGATCGGACTCGACTGCTGCCTCGAGGTCGGACCTGGCGGCTTCGGCGTCGCCGCTGCGGCGGTGCGCCCAGCCCCGGTAGGCCAATGCCTCGGCGTTGGAAGGTTGGAGTTCGAGAACCTGTGTGTAAAGGGCGATGGCCTCGTCGGTTGGCGCCACGCCCGCTTCGATGAGCAGGGTGCGGGTCGACAGGCGGATGTCGCCCGACAGCGAGTCGCCCAGCCCCCGGCTTCCCGAGAACTGGGCCACGAGCACGCCTGCCAGCAAGGCCACGATGCCCACTCCGGCCAGCACGAGGGGCCGGACCGGAGCCGATCCGCCCTCCCCCTCTCCGCTCCCCTTCCAGCGGCGCATGGCGAGCACCACCCCCGCCAGCGCAGCGACGGCGACGAGCACCGGCAGCACCCAGACGAGGCCGGTCAGGCCGCTGCCGCCCGGCGTGTAGTCGATGTCCTCGCCGAAGCGGGCGACGAGCATCGTGCGGATGTCGTCGTCGGTGGAGCCACCGTCGACCATCGAGGCGATCGACGCCCGGATGGTGCGGGCGATGGGCACATTGGACTCGGCCACCGACTGGCCTGAGCACACCGGGCAGGCGAACTCCCGGGACAACTGGTGTGCACGGTCGGCGTTGGTGAGCGGCGGACGTTCGGCCACCTCGGCCACGACCAGCGTGGCGACGCCGACGACCAGCAGCAGCGCCCAGACCGCCCGACGGGATCCCGGGACCCGGCTCATGAGCCGCTCGCCTCGGCCAGCAGCGCCTCGAGCTCATCGGCCTTCACCCCGCCGATGACCTTGGCGGCCACGTGCTCCGATGGAGAGACCAGGTACGACTCGGGGACGGCGATGACCCCCCAGTCGACGGCGATGTGCCCGGTTCCTGCAGCCAGCACCGGCCAGCCGCCGCCCTGCTCACGAAAGAACCGTTCGACTGCCGCCGCCGAGTCATCGAATGCCACGCTCACGATCCGGACATCGTCGGCATCGGCGTGGGCCTCGGCGAACGCCACCAGTTCGGGGTGCTCGACGATGCACGGCACGCAGGTCGTGGAGAAGAAGTTGACGAGCACCCAGCGGCCCCGCTGGGCGTCGAGGTCCCACTCCTCGTCGTCGATGGTGGTGCCGACCAGCGGTGGAGCCGGCTGTCCGACCAGGTGCGTTGACACGGACCCGTGGCCGGAATCACGCGTGGCCATCACGCCGACCAGCGCGGCCAGCACCAGGCCCACCGCGATCGCCGCACTGCGCACCGGACTCACTTCGGAACCTCCACGTCGGCGGCAGCCGCTCGCTCTACAGGTTCTTCGTCGCGACGCCGGCGCCGGTCGGGCACGGCGGCCAACAGCGTCCCGAACGCCATGACCCCGCCGCCATACCAGAGCCACCAGACGAGCGGCTGCACGGTGACCCACACCTTCGTGGCGTCACCTTCCTTCTCGGGCACCGACAGCACGTAGAGCTGCAGGTCGTCCCGCCAGGTCGAGCGGGTGGTCGGCGTGCCGATGGTCTGTCCGGCGAACGGAAAGTACGTGATCGCCGGCGTGAACAGGTCGCCGTCGACGAGGACCCGCACCCGCATCTCGTTCTTCTCGGCCAACTCGACCCGCTCGAGTCCGTCGAAGACCAGCTCGTGGCCGGCAAACATGGACCGGTCGCCCGGTTCCATGAAACCCACCTCGGCCTGTCGCACATACGACGACGAACAGGCCAACGCCACGGCCACGATCGCCACCCCGATGTGCACGATCATCCCACCGCTCGACCGGCCGACGAACCCACGCAGCCCCCGGGAGTGCACTGCCAGCGCCAGTTGGCGCACCGCACCACCACTGGCGAACCCGGCGAGGCCTACAGCCAGCACCGTCGCCCACCCGCGTCCGCCGAGTGCCACGGCGACGACCATGGCGGCCACACCGGCGACGACCGGCCACTGGAGCCGCTTTGCCAGCACCTCGGTGCCCGCCCGCCCCCACGGCAGGGCCGGCGCCACGGCCATCAGGAACAGGAGCAGGAATCCGATCGGCATGGTCATGCGATCGAAGTAGGGGTTGCCGACCGAGATGCGGTTCCCGTTGATGGTCTCGATGAGGAGTGGGAACATCGTGCCGAGCAGCACCACGAAGGCGAACGCCCCGAAGAGCAGGTTGTTGGCGAGGAACGCCCCGGTTCGCGACACCGGCGAGTCGATCGACCCCTCGGCCCGCAGGTCGTCACCCCGCCAGGCGACGAGGCCTACGGCGGTCGCCACGATCACGGCGAAGAAGGCGAGGAACATGGGCCCGATCCCGGACTCGGTGAACGAATGCACCGACTCGACGACCCCCGAGCGGGTCAGGAACGTGCCGAGGATCGTGAGTGCGAACGTGGAGCACAACAGCGACAGGTTCCAGACCCGCAGCATCCCCCGACGTTCCTGCACCATGACCGAGTGGAGGTAGGCGGTGCCGGTCAGCCACGGCAGGAGCGAGGCGTTCTCGACCGGGTCCCACGCCCAGTAGCCGCCCCAGCCGAGCACCTCGTACGACCACCAGGCGCCCAACAGGATCCCGACCGTGAGGCAGCCCCAGGCCAGCAGCGTCCAGCGGCGGGTCTCGAGCAGCCAGCCCTCGCCCAACCGGCCGGTGGCGAGCGACGCGACGGCGAAGGCAAACGGCACCGTGAACCCGACGTACCCGAGGTACAACACCGGCGGGTGGAACGCCATGAGCACGTGGTTCTGGAGCAGCGGGTTGGGTCCGGGGCCGTCGAACCCGGGCCACGGGTCGAACCGGCCGAACGGGTGGGCCGGGCCGGCCAGGAGCAGGAAGAAGAAGGTGCAGGCGACCAGCATCACGAGCAGCACCCAGCCGACCATCGGGTCGGTGAGGCGGTCCCGGAAGCGGCAGGCGACCAGCACGAGGTAGCCGACCAGGATCAGCACCCACAGCAGGATCGAGCCTTCCAGTACCGACCAGAGCGTCGCCACGTTGAACAGGGCTGGCGTTCGGTGGCTGCCGTGCTGAGCCACGAACGCCATGGTGAAGTCGCGGGTGATGAGCGCCCGCTCCATGACGGCGAACTGGCCGACGGCGGCAACCGCCACGGCGGCGACGTACCAGCGGGTCCGCGCCAGGTGGACCGCACTGCGGGTGGCGAGGCCCCGCACGGTGTTGAGGACGCCGAGCAGCGAGACCGTCAGGCCCAGGGCGACGAACCCGGAGCCCAGCGTTGCGTTCATGGGGTGGAGTATGGCGGCGCGGTCACCGGGGTGCGGTCAGCCGGTGGCGCTGCAGGATTCGATGTCGGCCTGGCGCCCCTCTTCGACCCGGTAGTCGTTGTCGTGCTTGACGACCATGTGGTCGGTGCGCAGGTGCCAGCCGTCGTCTGCGGGTGCGACGAGTCCGGCGATGCCGGGGACGCTGCCGACCGTCCATGCACCCTGGAGTACGACCGGCACGCCGGGCTGGAGGAGTTCGGCAGGGTCGCCCACGTGGACGACGTCGGCGAAGGTGCCCGACGAGCAGAGGGTGAACACCACGGCCGATTCACCGTCGACCATGGTCTCGACGAGCCCGGGCAGCGGGGTCCCGACGACCCGGAAGCGGCCGTCACCGAGTTCGGAGCGCAGCTCGACGGCGGCATCGACCTCGTGGAAGACGAGCGTGGCATCGCCCAGGGTCTTGACGAGCACGCCGACGATCGCCGCCGCGACCAGCAGCGTGACGAGGGTGGGCAGGGCCCGGCGACGGGACGGCTGCGGCCGGCTGGGCGACGGCGTGAGGTCGTCAACCACGGTTTCCGGCATCTGCGCCGGGGGCCGTCAGCCAGCGGGAGCGCTCTGCCGGTACGCGGCGGGCCGGGTCGCGGCCGCGGCGGACGACGGAGAGCGCATACACGGCGAACGTTCCCAGGGCGATGCCCCAGCCGGCGATCAGGTAGCCGAGGTGCGTCATGTGCCCTCCCCCACTGCGGCGTCCACGTCACCCTCGTCGATGGCGGCCCGCCGTTCGGCGATGTCGGCGGCGATGCCGTGTTCGGCGTCCTCGCGTTCGAGCCAGCCGACCCGGAAGCGGTGCAGCAGCAGCCACGCCAGCACCAGGCCGAATACCAGGAACCCGAGCATCAGGGTGAACAGGGTGAGGTCCTGGATCTTGAGCTCCCCGAGGGTGGACTTCTGGTGGAGGGTGCGGTTCTCCCACCATTCGACCGAGCGGTTGACGAGCGGCAGGTCGAGCACCGCCACCAGCGCCACCACGGCGCCCCGGCGGGCGGCGGCCCGCGGGTCGACGGTGGCCCGGCGCAGCGCCAGGTAGCCGGTGAACATGAGGAACAGCACGAGCGTGGTCATGAGGCGCACGTCGCCCCACTCCCACCAGGTGTTCCAGACTGGTCGACCCCAGATCGAGCCGGTGACGAGCACCAGGCCGCAGAACACCGTGCCGACCTCGGCGGCGGCGTGCGCCATCGTGTCGAACCATGGCGTTCGGCGGATGAGGTACCCGGCCGATGCGAAGGCGCACAGCACGAACGCCACGTAGGTGAACACCGCCAGCGGCACGTGGAGGTACAGGAGGCGCACGGCGTCGAACTGGCCGATCTCCTCGCCGGTCGTGGGGTGGAGCCGGATGTCGGCCTCGGTCAGGCCGAAGGCGAACAACAGCAGCGTGGCCAGGCCCAGGAGGGTGGCGGCGCCGAGTACACGCGAGCCGCGGGAGCCCGTCGTGGTGCCGTTCGTCGCCATGGTCTCCGTCATCGAATCCTCTACTCCTCGACCAGGGCCCCGTGGGCCAGTGCGCCCCCAGCGGTCGCGACCACGGCGAAGACGGCCAGCAGGCCCAGCCATGCCCAGCCGTCGACCGCGGCGTTCCCGAGGGCGTCGTCGAAAGCCCGCGTGGCGCCGATCAGCACCGGTGCCAGCACCGGGAGCAGCAGGATGGGAAGGAGGGTCTCCCGCACCCCGAGGCCCGAGGCCAGCGCACCGTAGAGGGTACCGGTGCATGCCACGGCGACGGCCGCCAGCACGCCGGTGGCGACCAGCAGCAGGGGCTGCTCGATCTCGCTCCCGTAGAGCACGATGATCCCGGCGGTCAACAGCACCTCGAGCACCACCAACTGCACGAACACGGCGGCTGCCTTGCCGACGAACAGCGCCGCCGGTGACATGCCTGAGAGGCGCAGGCCGGTGAGCGCCCCGTCGGCCTGTTCGACCGACACCGACCGTTGGACTGCCAGCAGGGCGCAGAGCAGGACCGCCACCCAGAACAGGCCGGGGGCGAAGGCCCGCAGCGTGCGCTGGTCGGCGTCGAGGGCGAACCCGAACAGCACCAGCACCAGCAGGGCGAAGGGCGCCACCTGGTTGAGCACGACACGCGAGCGGGCCTCGATGCGGAGGTCCTTGGCGGCGACCAGGCGGGCGTCGGCGAGGAAGCGGTTCATGCGTTCGTGTCCCGATGGACGGTACCGCCGGCGAGGGTCACGACCCGCGGCGAGAGCGAGCGGACCCGTTCGAGCTCGTGTGACGACACGACGACGGTCCCCCCGGCGGCGACAGCGTCGCCGATGAGCGTGTCGACCACATTGCGGCCGGCCTGGTCGAGGCCGGCGTGGGGCTCGTCGAGCAACCACAGCTCGGGCCGGCGCACGACGAGTGCCGCCAGCGAGGTGCGGCGCCGCTGGCCGGCCGACAGCCGATGGACGGGCAGGTCGAGGAGCCCGTCGTCGAGGCCCAGGCGCTGGAGGGCGCCGACCACCCGCTCCACCGACGGTTCGGCGTCGAGCCCGGCGACCCGTGCCCAGAAGCGGACGTTCTCGGCGACCGTGAGGTCCTCGTAGAGGCCGGTCGAATGGCCCAGCAGCCCCACCCGGCGGCGCACGGCACGACGCTCGGGACCGGTCGTGAGGTCGTGGCCGAGCACCGTCACCGACCCTGACTCTGGGGCCAGCAGGCCGGCGCAGAGGCGCAGCAGGGTGGTCTTGCCGGCCCCGTTGGGACCCTGCAACAGGACGGTCTCGCCCGGCTCGATGCGCAGGTCCACGCCGGTCAGCGCCGGAAAGCGTCCGAGCAGGGCGACCGCAGCATTGAGTTCGACCACGGGCACCCCGCAACGGTACCGGCACCGGGCGTACCCTGACCCGGTGCGCTCCCTGATCACGGTCCCGCTGCTGTTCGTTGCCCTGCTGGCGTCGGCGTGTGCGAGCGACGGCACGGCTACGGAGGACGGGGACGACACCGTGACCACGACGACCGGAACCGCCACCACCCTGCCCGAGGTGCGGCCGACCGTGGCGGAGGAGGAGCCGCCCACCTGGTACGGGGAGATGGTCAACCTCCACGACCTCACGGCCGGTCAGTGCTTCAACCGCTACTCGTGGTTCCAGGCCGACCGGCACATCGAGTTCGACACGGTCGTGCCGTGCGAGCTCCCCCACCAGGCTGAGATCTACCTGCACGTCCAGCACCCGGCCCGCCAGGGCGCCCCGTGGCCCGGCGACGGCGAGATGGAGAGCTTCGCCCGGTCGCAGTGCTACGAGGCGTTCGACGAGTTCGTGGGCCTCATCTACGAACTGTCCGAACTCGAGATCGCCTTCCTTGTCCCTAACCGCACCGACTTCGAGCACGACGTGGCCCAGTTCCGCGGCGTCCACTGCTACGTCGTCCACGCCGAAGCCGAAGACCTCATCAACACCGCCCGCGGCTCGCTGCGTTAGCCGAGACCGGAGGCGGCTGCAACGGCGACACAGTGCACGGCGCGATGCAATGCGCGATG
>DCXR01000077.1:36689-41055 GCA_002329075.1 Candidatus Neomicrothrix sp. UBA2131 | reverse complement strand
GTCGTGGTCGTAGGCGCGTCGGGCGCGTCGGGCTCCTCGGCCACGGGCTCGACCGGCTCGGCGGCCGGCGTCACGCTGACCGTTGCGTCCGGCTCCGGGGCGGAGGGCAGCGGTTCCAGCTCCGCGGTGGGCTCGGGGGCAGCGTCGAACAGGCCGGCGACATTCCCGGGTTCGGCCGGGACGCCCTCGCACCAGGTCTGCTCCATGCCGTCCGTGTCGGTGATCCGCAGGCAACCGGTCGCCGCGTCGACCTCGGTGACCGACCGGTTGCCGGTCCCGTCCTCGGTCCACCCCGACCCGTCCTCACACCACAGCGCCCGCCAGCCCGTCGTGTCGGTTGCCAGCAGGCAGCCGGTCCCGTCGTCGAGCACCGTGTCCGAGCGCCACCCTGTGGCGTCCTCGGTCCAGCCGGTCCCATCCGAGCACTGGCGCGACCGGGCCCAGTACTCCTCGTCACTCGTCTCGGTGCGCGTGCAGCCGTCGGCGTCGAGCCACGAGTCCCACCGGTAGCCCGACTCGTCCTCCTGCCACGCCGACCCATCGGCGCAGGTCGCCTCCATCCAGCCTGACGGCCAGGTCGTCACCGTGCACCCGTCGACCTCCTCGGTGCGCGGTTCGGTCCACACCACCTCGTCGATCGGCAGGGTCCGCAACCAGTCCGGCGGATGCTCGTGGTCGAGGGTCACGACGCGGCCACCGCGCCCCGTTGCGATCACCGTTGGAACCGGGGACCGTTGGGATCCGCAGTACGTGACGGTCTGGGCGTCGGCGTCCTCGTAGCGCAGTCGCGTGCAATCGCCCGCCTGCTCGTCGAGCCATGCTTCCATGACGACGGGGACCTCCGGGCCGTCGACGGGCGTGTACGAACCCGTCCCGAGCACGACCCTGGCCCCCTGTTCGCGCTCGGCCCGGTCGAACTCCGTGTGGCAGACCGCCAACGCACGCCCGTCATCGGCAGTGAAGGTCAAACACGCGTCGTCGTCCGGGTCCTGCTCCCATGCCACCTGCGTCCCCCCCGAGGGAGTCCAGGTACCGGAGGCATCGCATACCCGCGCAGCAGCCCCGGTGGAGTACGTAAGGACGTCGCAGTCCTCGTCATCATCCACGGCCCGCACCTCGTAGCCCCTGCCATCGGTGTAGGTTCACGATTCGCTACCCCTGAAGACCGAGGTTCAGTTCTCAACTTCCGTCAACGGTGGATGATTGATGTTCAGTACTGGGACGTACTCCTTGTTAGTGCAGTACTTCTCATCATCAAGGCCCATCGACTCAAGTTGTGCCCATCGCGGTTCTTGCCGAAAGCAACTTAGGAGTAGCTCAACAAACAACGTGGGGTCCTCATGAATCTCACCAGTCTCGAGGGCTACATGAGTTACTGAAGGATGCGTTCGAACGAACTCAACCAAGCCCTCCCTATCGATCCCGGTACGAGACCACCTCCACGTGCTCCGAATGGTGGTGCCGTCATCCAGCGTGAAAGATTTGGCTTCCGCGTCAGCAAGGCGAACACAGGTCTCGTTCTCCAAGAACCTCACAGCTTTCCTGATCGCACCGGATGCGCCCTTCAGTTCCCGCAGCATGAGCACAAGTTGTTCGACCCCGTCCGGGAGGTCACCACGCTCAATCCCCTCCGCAACTCTTTGAATCACATCGCAAGCCTCTCGGCAGTCGCTCCTCATAGCCGTGAACCTCCTGGCCCCACAAGCCCCTGTTCCTGCGTGTGTTCAACGGGGACTCTAGGAGATGATCTCCCCCCCTCTCGCCCCGGACTTCGACGTCGAAGGTGGCGTTCTCGACGTCGAATGCGACGCTCGAACCTGCTGGCGGGATGGTGCGTTCCCATGCCTCCTCCACCTCGTCGATCCAGTCACCGTCGACCCATGTGTGATTGACGATCCTGTAGATGGAAGGCGTCCTTGCGTGATCGTTTGCCTGCCAGTCCCAATGCTTCGTGTGGAAGCCCCCGTCGGCCAGGCCAAAGGTCCTGGGCTGGTAAATACTACGTTCGATGATTCGTCCCAGTCGCGTTGCCTCGGTGGTGTGGCCAGCGAACACCTGAATTTCGGACCAGGTCCCTGAGCCTCCGCTCCAGCAGTCGATGAGGGCGATGGCTTCTGGGCCAGGTGACTCCGCGACGAGTTCGAGTACGGATGCTTCTTCTGTCACCTTGATGTGGCCGTAGCCGCCTTCGAACCGTTCATCGTTGGCTGTGCCATCGACGAACGTCGTCAACCAGGGACCGGTGCCGCTCTCAGCGAAATAGCAATGGTGACTCACTTCGAAGGTGGAGTTTGCGACGTCGAACGCGGCTTCTGAGACGTCGTTTCCGCATGCCGCTAACAGGGCGGCCCCCTGCGACACCTCGCATAGTTGCAGCGGCCCGTCGGGGTCGAGGACATCAACGAGGTCCGTATACGGGATGTCGAACGGTTCGACCCGGCAGGCATAGGGGTCGAGCCAGTGGTAGATGCGCAGTGCGTCTTCGGTGACGTTGAACGTGTCCGCATAGACACTGTCTTCGTATTCCCAGGGGCCAGCTCCGAGTCGACAGAGATGTTGGATTGTGCCCGCTGCCTTGCTGTCCCGGAGAGAGACCTCAAGTGACGCTTCGAGCGTTGTCGTCCAGTCGCTGTCGGGAAAGAACGGGTCGGCCAACAGCACCCGCTCGCCGGTTTCGAGGTCGAAGGTGAAGTTGCGTACGGCGTTGTCACCATGGGCCGCGGTTGGGACGTAGTACCAGAGGGGAAGTTCGACGCTGTAAAGACGTTCGTTGGCGAGAGTGACACCTCCTGTGAGGCGGAACGGCGCTTCGTAGGGCAAACCCACCTCCACCTGGTACGCAGAGTTGTGGAGTGCAGAGTCGAGAAACCTTGTGAGGAGGTCCTTGACGGTTGCACGAACCTCGCCATTGATGCTTGCGGCGTGGGGCCCCTCCATGAGCGGGTAGTCGACGTCGATACTGAAGGGCGTAATGCGGTCGTCGGGGATGAACTCACAAGAGACTTGGACGATCACAACCGACAAGATCGCATCGACGGGCAGGTTTTCTTGCCGGCAAATGTCGGCGGCGGGCGGGATCGCCAACAAGGATTCGAACACGTCGACTTCGACGATGGACCCTCTGGCTCCCCCACCGGCGGAGGACGCAGGCTCCAAGCCGGTAGTGACAGTTGGATCGGGTGCTGACTCAGTCGTCGCGGTTGTAGCTGCCGGATCCTGTGTCTCGGAAACGTCGTCGCTGGTGTTTGAACAAGAGCTAACGGCAATTAGCGAAAGGCACACCACAGCCACAAACATCTTCAAGATCTTGCGATCATCGCACAAACAACGCGCCCAAAGTGGTCATCTCACCGCTTGTTGCGGTTCTCCGACAATCACGGAACCAGGTCTGCGCAACTGGCTCGACATCACCCCCCGACCGGCAGGACAGCCAGTTGGCTATGAAAGACTCTCCGTGAGAGGAAGGACGGAACCATGTCACAGCAGTTGGACATCGCCCGATCACATCTTGAGACCATGGTCGAACGTGTAACCCGGTCAGAGAAGGCGATGCCGGACCACGACGGCGACTACTTCGTCAAGACTCAACACGGCGGGTTCTATGCACGCGTTGATGGCGATGAGATGCCGATCCTTCGAGTCTTCACCGTCATCTCCAAGGACATCAGTTGCTCAGCGGACCTGTTGGAAGAGTTGAATGCAATCAACTGTCGCCTTACGTTTCCTCGAGCCATTTGGGTTCAGCAACAAGTACTGATGGAAACCAACGCCACAGCGCTTGAAACCACCACCCACCAGTTCAACCTGCTGTGCGCAGAAGTTGCGTCGGCTTCAGAAGAATTTGGTCCTCAAATTCTGCATAAGTTCGGTGGCACCCCATCCTTTGCGGAAACAAGAGAAGAAGACCAGGGAGAACCGACGCTCCCACGGGGACCTGGTTTCATCTAACCGCCGACCACGTGCGTGCAATCTGCACGCTTGTTGACCTGCCCGGGATGCTTCGCGTTCAGTCACTCACTCACTCCCCGTCGAGCGGGATCCTCGGGCGGTCGGACCAGAGGCGNNCAGTTGCTCAGCGGACCTGTTGGACGAGTTGAATACAATCAACTGTCGTCTTACCTTTCTTCGGATCACTTGGTTTGGGAGGCAAGTAATGATGGGAACCAGTTCTGTAGCACTGGGCACCACCACTGATCAGTTCCACATGATGTGTTCAGACGTTGCATCAGCTTCAGAAACCTTCGGTCCTCAAATTCTGCATAGATTCGGTGGTACCTCATTCTTTGCTGAGACTAGAGAAGAAGATCAGGTAGGATCGACGCCCCCTCATTGCCCTGGATATATCTAACCGCCGACCACGTGCGTG
>DCXR01000077.1:28319-36595 GCA_002329075.1 Candidatus Neomicrothrix sp. UBA2131 | reverse complement strand
TCGAGGTCGTAGTGGGCGCGGGAGTCGTCGTCGAAGACGTGGACCACGAAGCCGGCGTAGTCCATGAGTATCCACAGGTGGCCGCCGACCATCTCGCTGCGCTCGGCGCCCTCGACCCGTGCCGGTCGGGGGCCACCGGCGACCGCGACCATCTGCTCGACATCGTCGACGATGGCCCGAACCTGACGGCGGTTGGCGCCGCTGGTGATGACGAACAGGTCGGTCACCGAGAGCACGTCGCCCACGTCGATGATCACGGTGTCGCGGCCGAGGCCCTGGTCGGCGGCCCGGGCCGCCTCGAGCGCCCATTCGTGCAGGCCCTCGAACGTGGTGGCGTCTGCAGGGGCGGTCGTCTCGGGCATCACTGCGGCGACGCTACCCGGCGGCTCATCAGGCGCCGCCGTTCGACGAAGTTCCGTGCTCGGCGACGAAGTCGGCGCCGAGGATCACCGTCAGGTCTGCCGCCGGGCTGAGCATCGGATCGTGGAGTGTTCCGCCGCCGACCACCACAGCAAGGCGGGCGGCCTCGGCTTCGGAGGCGGGATCCCGGTAGAGGACCCGGGTACCGATCAGGTCGAAGTCCTCGTGGTTGCCGACCACGGAGACCTCGGCTCCGGCAGCCACGAGCAGTTCCCGGGCGATGTCGTCGAGTGCGAAGTCGCCGTTGCCGTTGAGGAGTCGGACCGTCGTCCGTGACCCCGGGACGGCAGGGATCGGGAAGGGGAAGGTCTCGACCACCGTCCGGTCGACCCACTCGGTGCCGGGCTCCGGTGACGGCCAGGCCACCACCCGGACGTTCCCACCGGCCACCGCCGTGACCACCTCGACCAACTCGATGACGATGGCGGGCAGTCGGTCGGCCGGATCCGAGGCCACTCCCACCGTTGCGAACCACGCCCGCCACCACGCCTCCTGCCGGGCGACCCGCAGCATCGGGTCCTCGAAGGGCAGGCCCAGATAGTCCGCAGCCTCGACTCCGGCGACGGAGGCGTCCTCGAAGGGGACCTGGATCGTCCCCGCCGGCTCGGCGAGGCTCCTCAGCCGGGACGGCGTGAGGAGCGCCGTGTTGCTGACCTCGACGTCGAGGATGTCGACCACAGCGTCGCGGAGCCCGTCGACTCCGCCCGCCTCGTGGGCAGCGGCCAGCGTCCGTCCACCGGAGAGCGCCTCGGGTGGCACCACAAGCACCGTGCCGCCCCCGTTCTGACGGTCGGCTACCGCCAGGATCGTCACGCCGGTGAGATGGCCCTCCTCGTCCTCCGAGACGACAAGCAGCGACCAGGTCTGTTCTACGAAGGCCTCGAAGCCGGGCGCCGTCACGTCCACGATCACGTCGAGGGTCGCACCCTCCTCGCTCTCGAGCACCTGGTCGAACCCCTCGACCACGAGAAACGCCGACCAGACGATGGCCGCGACAAGCAGGACCGGAAACCCCCACCGCCACCCGGTCGACAGCGGCGGGGTCGGGATGCGCTGCTGGAAGCGCGGCGGGTGCGTCGGCAGATCGAGGTGGTCGCGCTCCGGTGCCTCCACGGGTGTCACGCCGAACCCCTGGCCCCGTAGAGGCCCCGCTCACGGATCACCTCGTCGACCCTCGCCGGAACCAGGACCCCGACCTCAGCCCCGGCCGCATACCGGGAACGCATGTCGCTGCTGGACACCTCGGGCAGGTCGGCTTCCAGGTCCTCGAACTCCCACCCCGGTGGTGGCCCGCCCGACTGCCCCGACCTGCGCATGACGACGATCGTGGCACGTTCGCGCACTTCATCGGGGCGCACCCACGTGTCGAGCAGCGCCGCGGCGTCGGTGCCCAGCAGCAGGAGCAGTTCAGCCCCCGGATGTGCGGCCCCCAGTTCGAGCAGGGTGTCCGCCATGTAGGAAGGGCCACCGCGTCGTATCTCGCGGTCGTCGACGACGAACCGTCCCGTGCCCGGGGAGAACCCCTCGGCCATGGCCCTGGTCATCGCCAGGCGGTCCTCGACCGGCGTGATCGCCGAATCGGCCGTCTTCTGCCAGGGGTCGTTGGCGACAACCAGGTAGAGGAGGTTCAGTCCCAGGACCTCGACAGCTACCTCGGCAGCCGCGGCGTGCCCCCCGTGTGGCGGATCGAAGGTCCCGCCGAGGACGCCGATCCGCTCAGGGTGGGAATCGGCGGCTGTTTCGGTCACGGCGGGAGCCTACCCACCATGCGTGCAACGAAATCCGGGGCAAGTCCGCCCGAAACCCGATCGCCGTATAGGCCACAACGGGGAATATCCCGGTCGATACGGGAGGTTTCCTGGGGGTGTGCCCTATTTCACCCGATCATCTCTTTACCTGAAGGACGATCTGTGCTTATATGTCCCTTCGTCGGAGCGGTCGAACCCCCCCAACCTGCGGCCCGGCTCCCAACCTCCAGAAATCCGCCGGTCGCCTGCGCGCGAATCGGACCCCGAATAGAGCAAGTGAGTGTGAACAGATAATGAGTGATTCCGTAGGCCAGTACCTGAACGAGATCGGGATGGTCCCCCTGCTCAACGCCCAGGATGAGCGGGAGTTGTCCCAGACCATCGAAGCGGGCGCCGAGGCTCGCGCCCAGAAGGAAGCCGGCGAAACCGGCGTCGTCCTGGACCGTGCCATTCGCAAGGCCGCCCAGGCCAAGGACCGGTTCATCCGCTCCAACCTCCGGCTGGTCGTGAGCGTCGCCCGCCGCTATCCCCTGCCGCCCGGCATGGAGCTGCTCGACCTCATCCAGGAGGGCAACCTCGGCCTCGAGCACGCCGTCGACAAGTTCGACTGGCGCAAGGGCTTCAAGTTCTCGACATATGCAACCTTCTGGATCCGCCAGGCCATCGGTCGGGCCCTCGACCAGAAGGCCAGCCTGGTCCGCCTCCCCGGCGACCGGTCGGCCAGCCTCCGGGCCGCCCTGCGAGCTGTCTCCGGCAACGGCGACGAACTCGACGAGGAGCACGCCCGCCTGCATCGGCTCACCACCCCGACCTCACTCGACCGCACCATCGGAGACGACGACAGCAACGAACTGGTCGACCTCCTCCCCGACTCCAAGCCGGGGCCAGAGTCGCAGGTCATGGCCCAGGCCGAGAATGACATGGCGATGGGCCTGCTCGACGTCCTCGACACCCGGGCCCGCTACGCCGTCGAACAGCGTTTCGGGCTCCACGACGGCCGCAAGCGCTCGTACCGCGAGGTCGGTGAGGAACTCGGTGTGACTGCAGAGGCCGCCCGACGCCTGGTGAAGCGTGCCGTCAGCACTGTGCGTGACCGCGCCGAAGACTTCGCCAACGACGCAGCCTGAGCCACGCCCCCTGCCGGCAACCCAGCCGGCGCCACCCGCAGACCCCGAAAACCCGCAGGGGCACGCGCGCGCCCTCGCCCTAGGATTCATTCCCGTGGACACTTCTCTCGCCGACACCCCCGCAGATTCCCCCGCCCACTGGCACCCCCGCACCTGGCGTGAGCGGGTCGCCCTGCAACAGCCGACCTGGCCCGACGACGCCGCCCACGAGGCCGTCCTCAAGGAGATGGCCAACCTGCCGCCGCTGGTCTTCGCCGGAGAGGCACGGGACCTGACCGAGGGCCTCGCCGCTGTCTCCCGTGGCGAGGCGTTCCTGCTCCAGGCAGGCGACTGCGCCGAGTCCTTCGACACCTCGGCCGATTCGATCCGCGACCGGCTGCGGGTGATCCTCCAGATGGCGGTCGTACTCACCTACTTCACCGGTGTTCCCGTGGTCAAGGTCGGCCGCATCGCCGGACAGTTCGCCAAGCCCCGCTCAAGCGAAACCGAGACCGTCGACGGCCTCGAACTCCCTGCATTCCGCGGCCACATCGTCAACGACATCGGCTTCACCGAGGGCGAACGTGCTGCCGATCCGTCACGCCTCCTGACCGCCTACAACCGGGCTGCCGCCACCCTCAACCTGCTGCGCGCATTCACCAAGGGTGGCTTCGCCGACCTCTCACGCGTCCACCAGTGGAACCGCGAGTTCGTCGCCGCCAGCCCCGTCGGCCAACGCTACGACGCCCTGGCCGCCGAGATCGACCGGGCCGTGCAGTTCATGCGCGCCTGCGGCGTCACCTCCGAGCGGTTGTCCGAACTCAGCCAGGTCGACTTCTACACCAGCCACGAGGCCCTCCTGCTCGGCTACGAGGAGGCCCTGACCCGTCGCGACTCCCTCACCGGCGGCTGGTACGACTGCTCGGCCCACATGCTCTGGATCGGCGACCGCACCCGCCAACTCGACGGTGCCCACATCGAGTTCCTGCGCGGTGTCCACAACCCGCTGGGTTGCAAGGTGGGGCCGTCGGCTACCCCCAACGAGGTGCTGGCCCTGTGCGAGGCGCTCAACCCCGACCGCATGCCGGGTCGGCTCACGCTCATCACCCGGCTGGGCGCCACGAAGGTCGTCGACGCACTGCCGCCCCTCCTGGAAGCCGTCAGGGATGCCGACCACCCGGTCGTGTGGGTGTGCGATCCGATGCACGGCAACACGTTCACCGCCGACGACGGCCACAAGACCCGCCACTTCGACGACGTGCTCGCCGAGGTCTCCGGCTTCTTCGCCGCCCACCGCTATGTAGGGACCAACCCGGGTGGCGTGCACCTCGAGCTCACCGGCGACGACGTAACCGAGTGCCTCGGCGGCGGCGGCGAGGTGGCCTCCACGGACCTCGAGCACCGCTACGAGACCATGTGCGACCCCCGCCTCAACGGCATGCAGAGCGTCGACCTGGCGTTCCGGCTCGCCGAGTTCCTGCGCAACGGCCACGCCTAGCAGTTCCGGAGTCTGCTCTCCGGTTCAGACCAACTTCTCGACGAACGCCTCGAGTTGGCGCAGGTTGCGTACCTCGAACACGCCGTCGCAGTGGTTGCCGTACTCCCCCACGATCGAGTCGCCGGTGTCCCAGTAGGCCCTCGGCTCCGGGTCCAGCCAGTAGACCTTGCGGGCCCTCTGCTGGACCTCCTTGAGGATCCAGGACTGGGAGGCGTGGTAGTTGTTGCGGGCGTCGCCGAGCACCAGGACCGTCGTCTTGGGGCCGATGTCGCGGTTGTAGCGCTCCCAGAACACACCGAAGGCGTGGCCGTAGTCGGAGTGCCCGTCCACCCAGACCACGTCGGCCTCGGTGTTGACCCGGTGAACCGCCTCGCCGATGTCCTCGACCCCGTCGAAGAAGCGGGTGACCTCGTCGAGGCCGTCTATGAACACGTAGGACCGCACCTTCGAGAACTGGTTGCTGATGGCGTAGACGAGGTGGAGGGTGAACCGGGCGAACGCCGCCACCGAACCCGAGATGTCGGCAACCACCATGATCTCGGGCTTCGCTGGTCGGGGGTAGCGGAACTTGAGCTCGGCCGGGACGCCCCCGTAGCTGAGCGAATGGCGCATCGTGCTGCGGAAGTCAAGGGCCCCCTTGCGGCCGTGGCGACGCTTGCGGGCCAGCCTGGCCGCCAGCTTGCGGGTGAGCGGGTAGATGGCCTTGCGAAGGTTCGCCAGCTCCTCGCGTGATGCGTGCATGAAGTCGACGTCCTCGGGCAGGGGCTTGCGGAGTGTCTTGGCCATGGCATCTACGCCGCGGTCGGCAACCAGGCGACGGCGGATCTCGGCCTCGATCTCCCGTTTGAGTTGCTCGATCCGGTCCGAGAACTCGTCGCGTTCGAGACGCTCCTCGAGCGGCGTCAGGTCCTCGGGGGCGTCCTCCCGGGAGGCCTCCATGAGTTGCTCGAGCAGGTCGTCGAGCTCGAGGTTCCGCAGCGTGCGGTACAGGTAGTAGGTGCCGCCGACTGGTCGGCCGGGTTCCATGCCGGCGAAGCGCGTGACCGCCTGGCGTGCAAGGGCGGCGAGCATCGCGGCGTCGCCGTTCATGAGTGCCTTGAACAGCATCTCGGCCAGTTGCTCGGGAGTGAGGGCCTGCATGCCACCACCACCGCCCTGCGGCTGCTGGCCGTCGCCGGGAGCGACCTCGCCGTCTGGCCCTTCGGCATCGTCGCCCTCGCCGATCACGTCGTATTCGGGTCCCCGCAGCGAGAAGTAGACCTCGAAAACGACCTCGAACGCCTTCCAGTGCGCATGGTTCTTGACCAGCGTCGCCCCGAGGGCGTACTTGAAGGCCTCCCGGTCCTCGATCGGGATGTGGGTGACCGCCTCCATGGCATCGAGGTTCTCGGTCAGGCTGACCGGCAGCCCGGCCCGGCGGAGTTCGACGATGAAGTCGCTGAGCAGGTCGAGGAGCGGCTTCTCACCCCCGTGGGTGGTGGGTTCGGCGAGGCTCACCATGGGACTCCGATGTCGAGCCGGGCGTTCAGGTCCCTTCGGGGACCAGTTCGTCCTGGTTGTCGGCGAACTCCTTGACCGCCTTGTCGATGTCAGTGCGGTACTTGAGCAGGACGTTGACCGTGTCGGTGGCCGTCTGGGCGTCGACCTTGTCGATGCCCAGCAGCACCAGCGTGCGGGCCCAGTCGAGCGTCTCGGAGACCGAGGGGTGCTTCTTGAGGTCGAGTTGGCGGACCGATCGGACGATGCGGGCGACCTGGTCTGCCAGGTTCTCGTTGATGCCCTCGACCTTGGACTCGATGATCTGGCGCTCGCGGTCGAGGTCCGGATAGTCGATGTAGAGGTAGAGGCACCGGCGCTTGAGGGCCTCGGAGAGTTCACGGGTTGCGTTCGAGGTGAGGAACACCAGCGGCACCTGGGTTGCGACGACCGTACCCAGTTCGGGAATCGACACCTGGTACTCAGAGAGGATCTCGAGCAGCAGGGCCTCGGTCTCGATCTCGAGCCGGTCGACCTCGTCCACCAGCAGCACGACGGGATCCTCGGCCCGGATGGCCTCGAGTAGCGGTCGGGTCAACAGGAACTCCTCGGAGAAGAGGTCGTCCTCGATCTCGGTCCAGTCGCTGTCCTCCTCGGTCTGGATGCGCAGGAGTTGCTTCTTGTAGTTCCACTCGTAGAGGGCCTTGGACTCGTCGAGGCCCTCGTAGCACTGGAGTCGGATCAGACGCGAGCCGGTCACCTCGGCGACACACTTGGCCAGTTCGGTCTTGCCGGTGCCGGCCGGGCCCTCGACGAGGACCGGCTTGCCGAGGCGGTCGGCCAGGTAGACGATGCCGGCGATCCCCTCGTCGGCCAGGTACTTGGCGTCGGCCAACTTGGTGCGAACGGACGCGACGTCTTCGAAACGGTGGAACATGGAGGCGATCGTACCGACCGGTAACCGAAGGACCGCAGTCGGCAAGCAGGCTCGGGGCAGGTTCGGGTGCCTCAGGCCCGGATCTGGCCGTCGCCGCGCACCAGGTACTTCTCGGTGGTCAGCTGTGCGAGGCCCATGGGCCCGCGGGCATGGAGTTTCTGGGTGCTGATGCCGATCTCTGCTCCAAAGCCGAACTCCTCGCCGTCTACGAAGCGGGTCGAGGCATTGACCAGGACTGCGGCTGCGTCGACTTCGTTGCAGAACCGCTCGGCAGCCGCCTCGTCGCCGGTGACGATGGCCTCGGAGTGACCGCTGCCGGTCTGGTTGACATGCTCGATGGCATCGTCGAGGTCGGTGACCACCCGCACGGAGATCTTGAGGTCGAGGAACTCGGTGGCGTAGTCGTCGTCGTGGGCCACCCCGATCGACGGTGCGACGACGCGCGAGCGTCCGTCTCCCACGAACTCGACGCCGTCGAGGGCGGCCAGGGCCATCGGCAGGAACTCTTCGGCCACGTCGGCATGGACCACGAGGCTTTCGGCTGCGTTGCACACCGACGGCCGGTGGGTCTTGGCATTGTGGAGGATCGAGACCGCCATCTCGAGATCGGCTGCGGCATCGACGTAGACGTGGCAGTTGCCGTCTCCGTCGATCACGTAGGGAACGGTGGCGTTGTCGAGGATGGAGCGGATCAGCGAGGGGCCTCCCCTCGGGATCAGGCAGTCGATGCTGTCGCGCAGTTGCATGAACTCGACGGCGGCCTCACGGCTGACGTCCTCGACGAGGAGCAGCGCATCGGCGGGCAGTCCGTTGCCTTCGACGGCAGCCCGAATAGAGGCGGCGATGGCCCGGTTCGACTCCAGGGCGGCCGAGGAGCCCCGCAGGAACGCAACGTTGCCGGACTTGAGGCACAGGCCAAAGGCGTCGCTGGTGACGTTCGGGCGCATCTCGTAGATGATCGCAACCACGCCGAGCGGGACACGGACCCTGGAAATGTGGAGTCCGTTGGGTCGATCCCAGGCTGCGGTGACCTCCCCCACCGGGTCCGGCAGGGTGGCCACCTGGCGAAGCCCTGAAGCCATGCCCTCGAG
>DCXR01000077.1:20201-27905 GCA_002329075.1 Candidatus Neomicrothrix sp. UBA2131 | reverse complement strand
GGTCGGCATCGGTGAGCAGGCGCTCGGCTGCGGCGTGCAGCACGGCGTTCTTCTGGTCGGTCGAGGCGACGGCCAACGCCGGGGCGGCGCCCTTGGCGCGCCGACCGAGGTCCGCGATGTTCGAGGTGCTGACGCTCACGGAAATGCAGGCTACCGGCAGGGCCGCGGACGGGTCCCTTGCGACCCTCCTGCGATCGGGCCGACTACTAGGGTCGCCGGGGTGAACGACGCTCCTGCGCTGGACGGCGACGGCCCTGCACAGGGAGCCCGTTCCGTGGCTTCCGGCATCCTCTGGTCGCGCCTGGCGGGGCTGCTTCGGGAGTCCCTGCTTCGCTCGGTGCTGGCCCTGGGGCCGGCCGCCGACGCCTTCGGGGCCGCCCTGCGAATCCCCAACGTCCTCCAGAACCTGTTGGGCGAGGGTTCGTTGTCGGCGTCTTTCATCCCCGTCTACTCCCGGCTGCTGGGTGAGGGACGGGACGAAGAGGCCGGCAAGGTCGCCGGTGCCGTGGCGGGGCTCATGGCTGTGCTGTCCGGCGGTCTGGCGCTGTTCGGGATCATCTTCGCCCGGCCGCTCACCTCGCTGCTGGCCCCCGGCTTCGACGGGGCCCGCCACGAGCTGACCATCGACCTCATTCGGGTCACGACGGCGGGCATCGGCTTCCTGGTGCTGTCGGCGTGGTGCCTCGGGGTGCTCAACAGCCACCGGCGGTTCTTCCTGCCGTACGTGGCGCCCGTGCTCTGGAACGCCGCCCAGATCGTGGTCCTGGCAGCAGCACTGGTCGCCGACTGGGACCCGACGGGCGCCGCCAGGGCGCTGGCCTGGGGGCTGGTCGTCGGCGGCTTCCTGCAGTTCGCGGTGCAGGCCGTGGCGGTACGGCGCATGGTCCCCGACCTGCGACCCAGCCTCGCCCACTCGGACCCCGGTGTCATCGAGGTACGGCGCCGCTTCGTGCCGGCGGTCATGGGACGTGGCGTGGTACAGGTCTCGGGCTACGTAGACCTGGTGCTGGCATCGCTGCTGGCCACCGGCGCCGTCGCCGCCCTGTTGTCGGCCCAGGCTCTCTACCTGCTTCCGCTGAGCCTGTTCGCAATGAGCGTGGCAGCCGCAGAGTTGCCCGAGATGTCCCGGGCGGTCGATTCGTCGGTTCTCGCCTCGCGGGCCACCGACGCCATGCGACGGACGGCCTTTTTCACGCTGTTCAGCGGAGTGGCCTACGTGGCGGTCGGCGAGTTGCTCGTCGAGGCGCTGTTCGGCTGGGGGGCGTTCGATGCCGACGACGCCCGGGTGGTCTGGCTGGTCCTGGCCGCCTACTCGCTGGGGCTGCCCGCCACCTCGGTCTCCCGGGTGCTGCAGGGCACCTGCCACTCGGTCGGCGACACGGCCGGCCCCGCACGCATCGCCGGGATCCGTGTCGCCGTCGCCGCTGTGGTCGGCCTGGTCCTCATGTTCCAGTTCGACGAGGTCTTCGTGTTCAACGGCGCGTTCGGCACCGGCGGCATCGGAGAGCAGGACGGCTTGGCCCCCCACCTCGGCGCCGTCGGCCTGGCCCTCGGTTCGGCCGTGGCCGCCTGGATCGAACTGGGTCTGCTGACCGGTCGGGCACGTTCTGCAGCGCCGGACCTGCGCTCCCCGGCCGTTGCACTCGGATCGCTGGCCGTGCCGGCTGCCCTGGCCTTCCTGGTCGGAGCCGCCGCAAAGTTCGTGCTAGGCGGGCTGCCGGCCGTGTTCGGCGCTCCGCTCGCCCTCGGGGTGTCGGGCTTCGTCTACGTGGCGGCCTCGCACCGAATGAAGGTCGCCGAGGCCCACCTGGTGCTCGCTCCCATCCGCCGCCGCCTCTGGCGCTAACGCGGGAGGACGACCAGGTCGTCGGCGTGGACGACCTCGTGGGAGACGCCGTCGGGAAGTTCGCTCGTCCTGCTGCCCAGGATGGATCGCAACTGTGCGGAGTCGTGACGGACGATGCCCTTGGCAAAGACGGTCCCCTCCGGGTCGACCACCTCGACGGCGGCACCCGCCTCGAACCTGCCCTCTACGCCGATCACGCCGGCCGGTAGGAGCGACACCCGTCGGCCCTCGAGCGCACGGCGGGCTCCGGCGTCGACCGAAACCTGTCCCGAGGAACCCACGGCGAAGGCGATCCAGAGTCGACGGGCGCCGAGGCGGCCCTGACGGGCGCGCACGACCGTTCCAACGCCGGGTGTCCCGGCCACGGCGTCGACGATCACGCCGTCGCGCTTCGCATCAGCGATCACCGAGGGAACTCCGGACCAGGCGGCGATCTTGGCGGCGGCCAACTTCGAGGCCATGCCGCCACTCCCCCGGGTCGAGCCGGTACCACCCGCCAGACGCTCCATCTCGTGGTCGATCTCGATGATCTCCTCGATCAGCGAGGCGCCGGCGTCGAGTCGGGGGTCGGCGGTGAACAGGCCGGGCGTGTCAGTCAGGAGCACCAGCAGGTCGGCCTCGACGAGGTGGGCCACGAGGGCGGCGATGCGGTCGTTGTCGCCGAAGCGGATCTCATCGTCGGCAATGGCGTCATTTTCGTTGACTACCGGCACGACGCCGAGTTCGAGGAGGCGCGTGAGGGTGCCCCGTGCGTGCAGGTACTGGGCCCGCACGAAGAAGTCGAGCGGCGCCAGGAGAACCTGTCCGGCGACCAGGCCGTGGCGGCCCAACGCCTCCTGGTAGGTGCCGATCAGATTGCCCTGCCCGACGGCGGACACCGCCTGAAGGGTGACGGAGTCGCTCGGACGGCGGTCACCCCCCATGCCCAGGGCCGGGAGGCCGGCGGCGATGGCGCCCGAGGTGACCACGACGACCCTGGCGCCATCGGAACGCAGGACGGCGACCTCGTCGCAGAGCTTGGCCACCAGGGCGCTGTCGATAACCCCCTCGCCGTCGGTGATGGACGAGGTTCCGACCTTGACGACGATGGTCCGGGCCATCAGCGGGTTCGCCCGGGTGCCGGGCCGTGTCGTGGGGTGAACAGGTTCATGTGTCCTCTTCGTAGTCGAACTCGAGCCGGCCGATGCGCACGGTTTCACCCTGCTTCGCCCCGGCCCGCACCAACGCCCGGTCGACACCCATCGAGCGGAGCCTTTCGTGGACGTATTCCAGCGCCTCCGGGTTGGTGAGGTCATTGAGGTTGACGGTGCGGGCTATGTGCCGGTCCGGGATCTCCCAGGCCCCGTCCTCCCCGCGAACCACCACGACGCCCTCCGGCTCTGGCCTGTGTACCACCACCGGTGTTCGGTCGACGTGGACCTCCCGGGCGAGGTCGACCGCATCGCCCATTCGGTGGACGAGGGCGTCGAGGCCTTCGCCGGTCAGCGCCGACAGGCGGTCACCGTCGAAGTCGACGTCCTGTTCGGCCACGTCGGCACGTGAACCGACGATGATGCGGGGTCGCTCGAGCAACTCTGGTCGGTAGGCGTCCAGTTCGTGCTCGAGGACCGCCAACTGCCCGGCGGGCGGGCGCTCGGCGGTCGGTGCGAGGTCCAGCATCACGACGAGCACGCTCGCCCGTTCGATGTGGCGCAGGAAGAGGTGTCCGAGGCCCTTGCCGTCGGATGCTCCCTCTATGAGGCCGGGAATGTCCGCCACGACGAACTCCGGTCGGCCCTCTGGACGGACAACCCCCAGGTTCGGCTCGAGCGTGGTGAACGGGTAGTCGGCTATTCGGGGCTTGGCGGCCGAGATCCGCGAGATGAGGGTGCTCTTGCCGACGTTCGGGAAGCCGACCAGCGCCACGTCGGCCATGAGCCGCAATTCGAGGCGCAGCCACCGCTCCTCACCTTCCTCGCCCTGCTCGGCGAAGGTCGGGACCCGACGCCTGTTGCTGAGGAACTTGGCATTGCCCTTGCCGCCTATTCCCGCTCGTGCAACGAGGCATCGGTCGCCATGGGCGACCAGGTCGGCGATTCGCTCCTCTTCATACATGTCGTGGACGCTGGTGCCCTCGGGGACCTTGAGGACGAGGTCCTCGGCCGAACGACCGTGCCTCTTGCCGCCGGAGCCGTGGGTGCCGTTCTCCGCCCTGCGGTGCGGGTGGTCCCGGAAGCCCAGCAGGGAGGCCACGTTGTGATCGGCCTCCAGCCAGACGCTGCCGCCGTCTCCACCGTCTCCACCATCGGGGCCGCCCTTGGGCACATGGGCCTCACGACGGAAGGACACCACGCCGGCTCCGCCGTCGCCGCCCCGGACGTTCAGCCCGCATTCGTCCACGAACTGCGACATGGGCACGAGCCTACCGACGGGCTGCGGACGGTCGGGGTGAACGCCTGCTATGGCAACTGCCCGCCATAGGGTGGCCCGGATGCCAGGCGAAGAACCCACGCAAGCCACCGGACCCACTCGCGATCAGGTCTGGGCCTCGACGATGGACGGGCACGTGGCCGGCGCCGGCGCTTCGGATCATGGATCGGCCTCGGTCCGCACCGCCCACGTCGACAGCCGGGCGACGATCGAACCCTGCGAGGTGATCGGTCGCAAGGAGCGCGAATCGGGCGGGCTCCCGATCTCCAATCCCGCAGCCACCCCGGGAATCGGAGCCGGAGATCGAATCCTCCCGGAGGAACCGGACCCACTGCGCACCTGCTTCGAACGCGATCGGGACCGGGTCCTGCACGGCACGGCGTTTCGGCGGTTGGCCGGCAAGACCCAGGTGTTCGTCTTCCCGGAGGATCACCAGCGCACCCGGCTCACCCACGCCCTCGAGGTAGCCCAGGTGGCCCGGTCCATCTCCACCGGCCTCGGCCTGAACGTCACCCTCGCCGAAGCCATCGCCCTCGGACACGACTGTGGACATGGGCCCGGCGGGCACGCCAGCGAGGACGCCCTCAGCCCGTACGTGGACGGCGGTTACGACCATGCGCGGTGGGGCGCAGACGTCACGCTCGACCCACTGAACCTGTGTACCGAAACCCTCGACGGCATTCGCAACCACTCGTGGTCTCGCCCGGCGCCGTCGACACCGGAGGGCGAGGTCGTGAGCTGGGCCGACCGCATCGCATACGTCTGCCACGACTTCGAAGATGCCGTCCATGCCGGCGTGGTCAGGCCGGACATGCTTCCCGACACGGTCCGTCGGCATTGCGGCGAGGCTCGCCGGGAACAGTTGGGCGCGTTCATCGGCGCTGTGGTCCACACCTCTGCGAGCACGGGCCGCGTGGGCATGGACGATGAGACCGCCGATGCGCTGGCCGCCTTTCGTAACTTCGACTACGAGCAGATCTACCTTCGACCCGACTCGGTGCGCCAGGCTGCACTGGTCGTCGAGATGCTCCAGGCCCTGGTCGAGCACCTGCTGGTCTCACCAGGCGACCTGCCGGCGGAGCTTCAGGACCCTGGCGATTCCGACAGGCTCGCCGTGGTCAACTATGTGGCAGGGATGACCGACCGGTTCGCCTGCCGGAGCGCGGTGAGGCTCCTGGGCTGGAAAGAGGAGCGGCTACCGACCGGGGTCGGAAGCCTGCACTGAACAGGAACCGGTAGGCACGAACCTTGCCGGCTCTACAGGGAACTGTTGCTACTCGGCGATCACGTCGACGAGTTTGCGGCCACGGCGATTGCCGAACTTGACCACGCCGTCTGCGGTGGCGAACAGGGTGTCGTCGCCACCACGGCCCACGTTGTCGCCGGGGTGGAACTTGGTGCCCCGCTGCCTGACGATGATCGAGCCGGCGGTCACCAGGGTGCCGTCGTAGACCTTGATACCGAGGCGCTGGGAGTTGGAGTCACGACCGTTCCGGGTGGAACCGCCGCCCTTGGTCTTGGACATGCTGGCCTGCCTCTCCGAGAGGTTGTCTGTTGCGTGAGATCGAAGCTTGAAGCAGCGGAGTTGTCAGCCGCGGGCGATGCCGAGGATCTCGATCTCGGCGTAGTGCTGACGGTGACCCCAGCGGCGACGCTGGTTGCTCTTGTTCTTGTAGGTGAACCCTCGGATCTTGGGACCCTTGGCGTCACCCATGATGCGAGCGGTCACCTTGGCGCCGGAGAGCGCCTCGGGGGTGGCGAGTACGTCGTCGCCGTCCACGAGGAGCACGGGGCTGAGTTCGATGTCGGTCTCCGGGTCGCCGAGCCGTTCGACGAGGAGCCGCTGCCCCTCCTCGACCCGGTACTGCTTCCCGCCGGTGGCGATCACTGCGTACATAGTCCCCAAAGGCTAGCCCTGAGCAGGCACAGCGCCACGGGGCGCGAAGCACTTCCTGAGGTGCTTCTCCGGCTGCTTCCCCAGATGCCTCCCCGGCTATCTCGCTGGCCTTGCCAGCAGGAGTTCCTCGTCAAGGGCGACACCTCGGCCGTCGCAGTCGTCGCAGCGCTCAGAGAAACTCTCGAGGAGGCCCTCGCCGATGCGTTTGCGGGTCATCTCGACCAGGCCGAGCTCGGAGATGTCGAACACCTGGGTCCGGGTCTTGTCTCGGGCCAGGGCGTCGCGAAGCGTCGCAGCGACCGCATCCCGGTTCTTCTTCACGTCCATGTCGACGAAGTCGATCACGATGATGCCGCCGATGTCGCGTAGGCGAAGTTGGCGAGCCGTCTCCTCTGCGGCCTCGAGGTTGTTGCGAAACACCGTCTCCTCGAGGCTCTTCTTGCCCACGTTCTTGCCGGTGTTCACATCGATGACCGTCAAGGCTTCGGTGTGCTCGATGATGAGCGAGCCGCCGGACGGCAACCAGACCTTGCGGTCGACCGCTTTGCGAAGTTGCTCGTGGACATGGTGGCGCTCGAAAAGGGGAAGGGATTCGGAGCCGTCCGGCCCGCTGTCGTAGAACTGGACCCGATCGGCCAGCGCCGGATTCACCCCCTGGACGTAGACGAGCACCTTGTCGTAGAGGTCCCGGTCGTCTATCACGATGCCCCGGTAGTCCTTCGTGAACTCCTCTCGGATGAACCGGAACACCGCCTCGGGCTCACGGTAGAGCAGGCTCGGTGCCGACGACTTCTTTGCCAGCGCCTCGATGTCGGCCCACTGCTGGACGAGGCGGCCGACGTCGCGCTCGAGTTCCTCTGCTGTGATGTCCTCGGCTGCCGTACGCACGATCAGGCCGTGCTCGGCCGGCTTGACCCGGTCGAGAATGCTCTGCAGGCGCTTGCGCTCCTTGTCGGGCAGGCGCTTGGAGATGCCGTACGTCGAGTTGTTGGGCACCAGCACCACGAAGCGACCTGGCAGGGAAACCTCCTGGGTGAGCCTGGCACCCTTGTGGGCGATCGGGTTCTTGGTCACCTGGCAGAGGATCGTCTGCCGGGCCTTGAGAACCTGCTCTATCCGGGCCTTGCCTCCTCCCTCGACCTCTTCGGGGTCGAACTGCAGGTCGCCCCGATAGAGCACGGCGTTCTTCGGGGTCCCGATGTCGACGAAGGCCGCCTCCATCCCGGGCAGCACGTTCTGGACCTTTGACAGGTAGACGTTGCCGTGGATCTCGCTGACATCGTCAGCCGGGCGCGAGAGGTAGTGCTCGATCAGGTTGCGACCTTCGAGCACGGCGATCTGCGTGCCACCCTCGCCCACGCTCACGCACATCAGGTAGCGACCGAGTGGCTTGCCACGTCGCTCGCGGCCCCGTCTCGTCTTGAGGGTCGCCTCGTCGAGTTCGAGCGGGCCGTCGTCGGTGATGGCCTCGACGGGTTCATTGCGTTGCCTGCCCTGCTTGCCTCGGCCCTGAGATTGCCTGCCGCGTCCCTGCTGGCCCTGCTGGCCCTGC
>DCXR01000077.1:0-19829 GCA_002329075.1 Candidatus Neomicrothrix sp. UBA2131 | reverse complement strand
GCCGCCCCGGCCGCCGCGGCGCCGGCGCCGGCGTCTACCGGAGCCTGGGGCCTTGCCGCCTGATGCGTCGCCACCTGCTTCACCCGCTGCAGGTCGCGTGTCGCCGCCCGAGGGCCTCGCCACCGGAGGTGGCGGAATCGGCCCCGAGGAACCGATGGCCGGAGCGGCGTCGGTTCTCCTCCCGGATCGAGCGTTTCCGGAATCAGTAGCGCTTGCCTGTGTGTCCTGCGTATCGGCAGGTGTACTTGCTTCGGGGCTTGTATCGCCCATGGGTTCTTTCCCTTCTGTTCACACCCGCGTCTCCACGAGTGCGGCAGGGCCGGCGTCCACCGACAGCGGTTCGACGCGCGCGTCGCCCTGCGTGATCTTGATGTCTTCCTTTGACTCTTGAGATTCCTGAGACTGTTGAGATTCCTGATACTCCTGAGATTCCTGAGATTCCCGCAACATCCATTGCTGCATCCTGCACACGGTTCGAGCCGAGAGGGGCGGATGCGGGCCCGCCGCCGGATCCGCCAACATTGCCTCCAGCAATTCTACGGGTCGGAGTGCTCGGGGTCGTGTGCCGAGAACGGCGGTCACCCGGACCGTCTCGCCACTGGCTCCACACCTGCCGCGCCCAACCTCGAGTGCCTCCACGAGGGGTCGCACGTCGTCGGTGACCTGCTTTCCCTTGCGTTCGCGCTCCACGATGATCTCGTCGGCATCGAGCACCCTCGACACCCATGCCTCGACCTCGTCGAAGCCTGCGGCATCCACCTCGAACTCCCATGTGCAGGCCACAACCGCCTGTTGGAGCGAACTGCTTCCGGGCTGCACCGGGGCGATCGCCTGCACCCGGATGCCCACCGGCAACACCTGGTTCAGGCGCCCGATGAGGCCATCCTGCGGATTTCCCGGGATCCCCTGTGACACGAGCCCCAGCGCCTCTGCCTGTTCCCGGTCCAGTTCCACGTCCAGGTATTCGGCCTCCGACGCATAGCCGGTGGGAAGGGCGAGCCCATACGAGATCTTCGGACGCGGGGAGAAGCCCTCGCTGTAGGCAACGGGCAGTGCAACCCGCCGTAGTGCACGCTCCCAGATCCTGGCCACGTCGCGGTGGCTCGTGAAGCGCACCTTGCCCTGCTTGCTGAACCGGATGCGGATCCTGGGGTTCGCCACGACGCTCATCTCTCGGCCCCCGCAGGGAGCAGGTTCGGCTCCACGCTCTGCTCCACGATCGGGGGTCGCCGCTGGGACAGGCCGACCGGCACCGCTCCGACGCGATCCGGGCCCAGTTCCTGGCCGGTGCCCTGGCTGCCACCGGCCGGCGGGGTCGCCGAGGCGACGACGTGTTCAATGCCGTAGCCGGTGCAGGCGCCGCAGTCGTAGCACGGCGTCCAGCGACAGTCCTCGAGTCCGACCTCGTCGAGGGCGTCCCGCCAGTCCTGCCAGAGGAAGTCCTTGTGCAGACCGGCACAGAGGTGGTCCCAGGGCAGCGCCTCGTCTTCGTGTCGGTGACGGTATACGTGCTCCTCGAAGGACACCCCGTGACGGTCCATGGCGTCGGTCCAGAGACTCAGGGCAAAGTGCTCGCCCCATTCCTGGAACACCCCGCCGTTGCGCCAGACGTCTTCGATCACGGCACCCATGCGCCGGTCACCCCGGCTGAGCAGCCCTTCGACCACCGAGGCGCGTGTGTCGTGCCACTTGAGTTGTACGCCCTTCGCCTTCCGGGCGGCATCGCGGAGCAACCCCACCTTGCGGTTGAGTTCCTGTTCGGTGTTCTGGCCGAACCACTGGAACGGCGTGAACGGCTTGGGGACGAACGCCCCGACCGAGATCGTGACCGATGCGCCCTTCTGATGCCGACGGCCGATCTCGACACACTTCTCAGCCATCTCGATGATGCCCAACGTGTCCTCGTCGGTCTCGGTGGGCAGTCCCGTCAGGAAGTAGAGCTTGACCCGCCGCCAACCCTGCGAGAACGCCGACTCGACGGCCCCGTACAGGTCCTCCTCGCGTACCAGCTTGTTGATGACCTGGCGCATCCGCCAGGTGCCGGCTTCGGGGGCGAAGGTCAGCCCGGTGCGGCGGGCCCGTTGGATCTGGGCGGCGATGCCGACGGTGAAGGCGTCGACCCGAAGGCTCGGCAGCGAAACGGAGACCTGACCGCAGGCGTCGTCGGAGACCGTGTCTGCAAGCACCTCCGTTATGCCGCTGAAGTCGGCGGTGCTGAGCGAGGTCAGCGCCACCTCGTCGTAGCCGGTGCGTCGCAGGCCCTCGGCCACCATCGTGCGCACCTGCTCTGCCGGGCGCTCCCGCACCGGGCGGGTGATCATGCCCGCCTGGCAGAACCGGCAACCCCGCGTGCAGCCCCGGAACACCTCGACGTTGAGGCGGTCGTGCACCACCTCGGTCAACGACACCAACTGGTTCTTCGGATACGGCCAGTCGGCCAGGTCGGCGACCGTGCGCTTTTCCACCAGTTCCGGAACTGCCGGATGGAGCGGACGGACGACGTCGAGAATCCCGTCGTCCCGGAAACCAACCGTGTAGAGGCTCGGCACATAGACGCCGGTCACGCCGGCCAACGCCAGGAGGACATCCTCGCGTGAGGTCCGGCCCTGCGCCTTCCAGGCCGCCACCACCTCGCTGATCTCGGACACCGCCTCCTCGCCGTCACCCAGGACGGCGGCGTCGATGAAATCGGCCAGCGGCTCAGGGTTGTACGAGCAGTGACCCCCAACGAGGACCAGCGGGTGCTCGGGCCCACGGTCGGCGGTCCGGATCGGAACCCCGGCCAGGTCCAGACACTCGAGCAGGTTCGTGTAGACGAGTTCGGCAGACAGGTTGAACGCCAGCAGGTCGAAGTCGCCCGCCGCCCGGTGCGTGTCGAGCGAGAACAGGGGCAGGCCCTCCCGGCGCAGCGCGGCGGCGAGGTCGGTCCAGGGCGCGTAGGACCGCTCGGCCACGGCATCGGGCCGTTCGTTCAGGATTTCGTACAGGATCTGAAGACCCTGGTTGGGAAGCCCGACCTCGTAGGTGTCCGGGTAGATCAGGAGCCAGGCCGCCTTGTCAGGATGGTGCGCCGGGAGGATCATCCCGTCTTCGCAGCCGATGTAGCGGGCCGGCTTCTGGACCTCGCCGAGGAGTCTCTCGAGCTCGGGCCAGAGCGAACTCATGGTGAGGGGACTCTATCCACGCACGACGCGGCTTCCCCGTCGGGCGAAGATCCCCCGGTCCTGGCGGGGCTACGCGCCTCTCGCTTCAGAACCTTCTCCTGTCCCTGCCCTCGTGGCGTCGCATGTGGACGCTCTGGACCAGGCCGAGGGCGAGGAAGACGGCGACCACCGACGAACCGCCGTAGCTGATCAGGGGCAGGGGAATCCCGGTGATCGGCATCATCCCCGTCGACATGCCCACGCTCTGGAAGACCTGGAAGAGCAGCATCGAGAAGACTCCGGCCACGACGAGCAGGCCGAAGCGGTCGTCGGCCATCCGGCCGATGCGCCAGATCCGGGCGAGCAGCAGGCCGAACAGGCCCAGCACCACGATGCTTCCTACGAAGCCGGTCTCTTCGCCGATGACCGTGAAGATGAAGTCGGTCTGCTGCTCGGGGACCATGTCCGAGACGTTCTGGGTGCCCTGGAACAGTCCCTTCCCCGTGATCCCCCCGTTGCCGATGGCCACCTCCGCCTGCTCGAGGTTGTAGCGCGCACGCGTGTCCGCCTCTTCGTCGATGAAGACCAGCAGCCGTTCGATCTGGTACGCCTCGAGTCGCTCCGACTGCAGGACTGCAACCGTGCCGGTCAGCAGCAGCAGGCACAGAATCGCCAGATGTCGACCACGCACGCCGGCCACGAACACCATCCCGGCGAAGATGGCGCCATATACGAGGATGGTCCCCAGGTCGGGTTCGGCCATGATCAGGAGCACCGGCACGGCCAGCGAGACACCTGCTATCAACAGGCGCCAGACGCCGACCTGATCTCCCGAACTGAGGATCACCGCCAGGGTCACGATGATCGCCACCTTGCCGAACTCGCTGGGCTGCATCTGGAACCCGCCCAGGTCGAAGCGGGCACGGGAGCCCTTTACCTCGACCCCGGCCGTCAGCACCGCCAACAGCAGCCCGAGGGTCGTCAGGTAGGCGGGGATCATCAGGCGGCGTGCCCAACGATGTCCGATCAGGGCCGTCAGGGCCATGGCGACGACGCCGACCCCGGCGAAGACGAGGTGGCGCTTGAGGAAGGTGTCGTCGGCCGGGCGCAGGTCGGTCGCCGGACCACGTGTGGCGGAATACACCATGACGACCCCGACTGCGGTCAGGAGCAACGAGAACAGGGGCACGCCGATGTCGATGTGCCGGGCAAGCGAGGGACGGGCCTCCCGGAAGGGATACCGGACAGCGGCCATCATCCGCCTTCCCGGAGGGCGTCCAGCCCGTCGAACACCCCGGTCACATCGTCCAGCAGCCTCGTGCAGTCGACGACCTCACCGCGGACCCTCACCCGGCCGTCGGCGTCGAGGACCGGCCCGGAGGTCGGATCGGCGGTCGGGTCGGATCCCTTCAGGCGACTGAGCGAATCCTCGCCGGTGATCCACTGGTACCAGTCGACGCACAGGGGCAGCGCAACGGACCGCGCATAGCTCACCGCCGCTGTCGGGGCCTCTGCGATGCCCTCCACGAGGACATCTTCCAGTAACCGGGCGACGAGCGGTGCGGCGACCTGGCTGCCGAACCCGGCTTCCTCGACGACGGCCACGACGGCGTGTGTTGGCTGGTCGGTGGGAGCGAATGCCGCGAAGAGGGAGGTGTCGGCCTTGCCGCGGACCTCCGCCGTGCCGGTCTTGCCGGCGATCGGTACCTCTTCGAGCGGGAAGTACACGCCGCCGGTCGCTTCAGAGTTGAACGCCCAGTAGGCCGTGCCGTGCTCGTCGCTGGTGACGCCCGAGAGCCCCGCCAGGGCGATTCCATGAAACTCCGGGTCGATTTCCACGACTGAAATCTGCCGGGGACCGAAGTCGCGGACCTCGTCCCCCTCCCTGGTGCGCACGGAGGACACTACGTTCGGCGAACGCAGGGTCCCTCCATTGGCGAAGGTGGAGAAGGCGTTCGCCAACTGGACGGGCGTGACGAGCACATCACCCTGGCCGATGGCGACGTTCACGTTGTCGCCCGGGTACCAGACACCGTTGGGGAAGGCAGTCGGATTGTCGAGGTGGCGCTGTTGGCGGTTCGCGGGAGTCGGAAGGAAACCGTCCTGTTCGAAGGGCAGGGTGATGCCGCTGCGAAGGCCCATGCCATAGTCCTCGGCAGCGTCCTGGATCCCGGTCTCGTTGTGGATCGGATTGATGTATATCGACTCACCGATCGTGTAGTAGTAGACGTCGCTCGAGACGGTGAGGCTGCGCTCCAGGTCCACCTGTGGGTTGGGGGCACTCTTGGCGTTCCGGAACACGCAGCCGCCCGCCTCGGCTTCCTCGGCATCGGTTCCGGTGCAACTCTGGAGCAGGTAGTAGCCGGGATCGTCCCAGGCCTCGTCCGCCGGCCTCACCCGCCCTGTGCCGAACACGCCCTCATGCCAGGCGGCATGTGCCGTGAAGAGCTTGAACGTCGAACCGGGCGCATATTCGCCCTGGATCGCCCGGTTGAACATCGGCAGGTCGTTTGCCGGGTCGTTCAACTCGTTCCAACGGTCCGCTCGGAAGCCGCCGATGGATTCGTTCGGGTCGTAGGTCGGATAGGAGGCCATGGCCAGGACGTCACCCGAGTCGGGAGCCAGGACCACCACCGCCCCTCCCGGTGCGTCGTAGTCCGGCGGGTCCTCATCCGAGTCGGGGTCGCGTTCGGGCTCACGGGACCTGGCTGCGAAGACGGCCCTCTCCAACTCTGTCTCGACGAGGTACTGCAGGTCGATGTCGACGGTCAGCACCACGTCGTCGCCGGAGACGGGCGCGACGAACAGGTCGTCGCGTTCCCGCACGATCCGACCCAGGCGGTCGACTTCGACGACACGGCCACCGGCGACCCCGCGCAGGTCGTCTTCGAAGAGCAGTTCGATGCCGGCCTTGCCGATCTCGTCGCGCAGTGCATACTCCTTGCCCTCCGAGGGTCGACGGGTCCGATATTCGGTGTCGTTGAGGGGCCCCACCCATCCGAGCAGGTGGCTGGCGAGGTTCCCGTAGAGGTAGCTTCGAACCGTCGAGTCCACCACCCGGACGCCCGGATACTGCTCGGCACGCTCCCCGAAGAAGATCAACAGGTCCTCGCCGACATCGACCGCCACCGGCACGTCGTCGTAGAGGCCGTAGGCGGGATCGTTCAGCGCCGACTCGATGTCGGTGGTCTTGAGCAACTCGGTGCCGGACCGGTTCACCTCGATGGCGATACGGGTCAACATCTGCAGGCGCTGATCATCGCCGAGATCCGCCTGCTCGAGTTCCCGTTCGTTGATGGTGACCATCGTCGTGGTTCGGTTGCCGACCAGCACCCGCCCCTGGGCGTCGAGGATCCTCCCCCGTGGGGCGGGGACCCGGATCTGGCGGGTCACGCTCTGTTCGGCGACGGCGACCGCCTGCTCGGTCGTGATCACCTGTAGGTACCAGAGGCGGGCAACGAGTGCGGCGAACAATGAGATCGCCACGACTGCGATGACCCGCATCCGGTAGCGGGTGAGGTCGTCCATGCGCGGGATCCGATCCTGGCCCGGTCTCAGGAGCCGCCGCGGCGCAGTTCGATGGTGTCGGGGAGGCCCCCGGTCGCCGCCCAGCGCACGACCCTGTTTACCGGTGCCGAGACCACGGCGGTGAGGATTCCGGCCAGGATGGCCTGTCGGACGAACTCGTCGGTGGAGGAGCCGAGGACGCCGAACAGCATCCCGACGGCGGAAGCGAGTCCCTGCCCGGCCGCTACGGCGGCGAGCACGGCGAGGCCGTCCGTGACGGGTGTCGAGCGCAGCATGCGGAGCTCGAGGCTGCTGACAGCCACCGCCATGGGCGGATAGACGAGGGCGTGCAGGCCGAGCGGGGCGCCTACGATCGAATCGTGGAGCAGCCCGGCGAAGAAGGCCGTGATGGCGCCCCGTTCGGGGCCCCCGTGGTAGCCCGTCAGCACCGAGACGAGCAGGAGGAGCTCGACGGACACGCCGCCGATGCGGAGTTCGTCGAGGAGGGTCCCCTCGAGGGCCACGGCCGTCACGAGGACGAGGAGCACCCTCAGGCGGGGGGTCATCGTCGCCGGCTCCAGGACAGCCCTGTATCCACGTCGAGCGGGTCAGCTTCGGAAGGTGCCAACACGACGTTGAGGAAGCTGAGGCTTTCGAGGTCGGCGGCGAGGTCGATTACGACGTTGCGTTCGTACTCGGCGTTCTCGTCGGGGTCGATCACCCGCCCAACGGGGATGTCGGCCGGCAGGATGCTGCGTCCCCCGCTCGTGACCACTGCCTCGTTCCAGGCGATATCGGCACCTGGTCGGATTCCGGCCTCGATCCTGAGGGTTCCCCGTCCGGTGCCCCGGGCAAGGCCTTCGTCCTGGGATTCGACAAGGCGCACTCCCACGAGGAACTCCGGGTGTGTTGCCAGGATCACCGTGGAACGGGCCCGGTCGACCTGCTCCAGGCGACCGACCAGGCCGGCTCCGGAGACGACCGCCAGGCCCTCGGTCAGCCCGTCGTCGCTCCCGGCGTCCACCTCGATGCGGTGGGTGCCGAAGTTGCCGGGCGGTGTGCCCAGTATCCGGACCACGACGGTGTCCAGTTGCGAGTAGTCGAGGCCGACCTCGTCGAGGAGGCGCTCGAGGAGTTCCCGGTCGGCATCATCGGTCACCGACCGTCCCCGGAGGCGTGCAAGTTCCTCGGCCAGCCTCTCGTTCTGGGCGAGTAGCTCCTCGTAGCCGAAGATCCCGTTCCAGGCGGTCTGGATGGGATCGGTGGCGGTGTCCGTGACCGTCCGAAGGGGCTCGAGGATGTCCCTGACCCCCTGTTGGAAGGCATCCAGGGGTGCCGCTCCGCGGATGTGCAGCGTCAGCAGGGTGAGCGCTGCTGCTGCCAGGAGCAGCAGGGTGGGGCGGGGCCGCTCGGCGGGCCGAGGTGCGGCCACGGGCTACTCGGGGGTGTCGTCGAAGATGACTTCGCCGAAGGTCCCGAACTCCTCGAGTGCCCTGCCGGCGCCCAGGACCACCGAGAGGCGCGGATCGGGAGCCATCCATACCGGCATTCCGGTCTCGTCCCGGATGCGCTGTGAGAGCCCGTTGAGCAGGGAACCACCGCCGGAAAGGGTGATCCCCCGCTCCATGATGTCGGCAGCCAGTTCCGGGGGCGTCCGGTCGAGGGTGACCTTGATCGCGTCGATGATGTCGGAGACCCGTTCCTCGATGGCCTCCCGGATCTCCTGGGTGTTGATCGTGAGGGTCCGCGGCAGGCCGGTGAGGAGGTCGCGACCGCTGATCTCGGCGCGCTCCTCGTCCACGAGCGGGCACGCCGATCCGAAAGCGACCTTGATCTCTTCGGCCGTGCGTGAGCCGGCGGCGATGCCATGCTCCTTCTTGAGGTACTGGAGGATGGCCTCGTCCAGTTCATCGCCGCCCACCCTCGAGGACTGGCTGGCGACGACTCCGCCTAGCGAGAGAACCGCCACCTCGGTGGTTCCGCCGCCGATGTCGACGATCATGCTGCCGATCGGTTCAGCCACGGGGAGCCCTGCGCCGATGGCCGCCGCCATGGGTTCTTCGATGATGTAGGCGGGGGCCCGTGCACCGGCGTATTCGGCGGCCTCCTGGACCGCCCGGCGTTCGACGCCGGTTACACCGGAGGGTACGCAGATCACCATGCGCGGTTTCGACCAGCGCCGGCGGTGCACCTGTTGGATGAAGTAGCGGAGCATCTTCTCGCAGACGTCGAAGTCGGCGATGACCCCGTCCTTGAGCGGCCTCGAGGCCTGGATGTTGTTGGGCGTGCGACCGATCATCCGCTTTGCCTCGTAGCCCACGGCCAACGGGGTTCCGGTCATCACGTCAATGGCCACCACCGAGGGCTCGTTCAGCACGATGCCCTCACCCCTGACGTAGATGAGGGTGTTGGCGGTGCCGAGGTCGACGGCGATGTCGCGACCTCCGAGGGCCGGGCCGATTCCTCGCCTGTTCCCTCCGGGCATGCTCAGTCTCCGGTCTTTCCGATTGGCGCTCGTCGTGGTGGGATCTCGCGTTGTGACGCGTGCCGAACCGCGGGTTCACGCCATTCGGCGTTCCCCCGGGGGGTCCTGTCGTGAAACGTAACGCATTCGTCACGCTACTGCCACTCTCAGCGCACGCTTGACCACACAACGGCGTCAAGGATGGCGCGTGGAAAAGCACTGAGGGGCATTCCGGAAATCGCGCCCCGTGTCCGGAAGCAGGGCCGTGCTGCCGGGACGCTCGGGCTACTCCTCCGGGAAGAAGATTCCGATCTCGCGCTCTGCAGACTCGACGGCGTCGGAGCCGTGCACAAGGTTCTCGGTGACGAGCAGGCCGAAGTCGCCGCGGATCGTGCCGGGCGCCGCCCGGGTCGGATCCGTGGCCCCCATGAGCGTGCGCACAACGGCGAAGGTGTCACCGGGGCCCTCTACGACCATGGCAACGACAGGGCCTCGGGACATGAACGCCACGAGATCCCCGTAGAAGGGCTTGTCCACGTGCTCGGCGTAGTGCCGGCCGAGCGTGTCGGCGTCGAGTGTACGCAACTCGACGGCCGCCAACCGGAGGCCCTTTCCCTCCAGACGGCTGATGATCTCTCCGACGAGGCCACGTTCGACGGCGTCAGGCTTGCAGATGACGAGGGTGCGGTCCATGGGCGCAGAGGCTACGGGCGCAACTCGGGCTTCATGCCGGATCCGTCACGGTGATCGGCCTCACAGGCGCTCTTCGCCGACCTCGTCCCACATGAACTCCAGCGCCTCCCTGGCCGGGGCCAGCACATAGAACGACCCTGTCACGAGGACCATGTCGTCCTCGTCGGCAAGGGTCACGGCAAGGCGTACGGCATCGCCCACAGCGGACACCGGCTCGGCATCGAGCCCCAGCCCCCTGGCCAATTCGGCCAACCGGTCGGCCGACACGGACCGCGGAGATGGCGCCGTGCAGGTCACGACCAGTTCGGGAGCCAGCACGGCCAACTCCTCGAGCATCTCCGACGGTTCCCTCGGACCGAGGGCCCCGAACACGATGACCCGTCGTCCGGCGGCGTGGCCCCCGAAGAAGATCTCCGGCACCGCCTCGGCGACCGCACGCGCGGCTTCCTGGTTGTGGGCGCCGTCGAGGAGGACCAACGGCCCGGTGGCGGCAACCTCGAGGCGACCTGGCAGCCGAACCGTTCCGAACCCCTGCTCCACCACCTCCTCCCCCAGGGGAGCGCCGACGAACGCCTCGACCGCTGCCAGTGCGACGGCGGCGTTGTCCGCCTGGTAGGCGCCGAGGAGCGACACGAAGACCTCGTCGTACCGGCCGTGTGGGCCGAAGAGGTCGACCTGCTGGCCACCTACGGCCATCTGCGTCGCCGTGACGCCGAAGTCCCGGCCGCACTCGAAGAGCGGGTCGGGCTGCTCCGCGAGGAACAGGTCCCGGACGTCGATGGCGGTCTCGCCCAGAACCAGCGGTCGCCCCGGCCGGACTATCCCCGCCTTCTCTCCGGCGATTGCACGCCGCCAGTCGCCCTGGCCGTCGGTGTGGTCACGACCGATGTTGGTCACGACGGCGACGTCGCTTTCGACCACATTGGTTGCGTCGAAGCGGCCTAGCATGCCGACCTCGACCACCGCCACGTCAACCGCTTCGTTGGCGAACCAGAGCAGGGCTGCGGCGGTCATGAGCTCGAAGTACGAGGGCGTCTCGGATGACGCCTCGGCATAGCGGGCGAGATCGCCGATCAGGTTGGCGAACTCCTCCTCGTCGATGATCGTTTTTCCGATGGCGAGTCGTTCGCGGATCGTGTCGACGTGGGGGCTGCTGTAGATGCCGACGCGCAGGCCCAGCGCATCGAGCAGCGACGCCGCCATGGCGGCAACCGAGCCCTTGCCGTTGGTTCCGGTGACATGGATCGTGCGCACGTCCTGCTGCGGATCACCCATGCAGGCGACGAGCCCCCGCATGACGTCGAGGCTCAGGCCGTGGACGCGCCCAGCGGTTGCCTCGAGGTTGACGTGCCGGCCCAGGAATCCAAGTGCCCCCTGAAAGTCCATGGGCGGGCCGTGGCCTCGAGGGCGGCAGGCCGGCTCAGGAAGCGGCGCGGTCGGGCTGCTGCTCGGAAGCCGGCACGACCTCGGGTGCGCCGCGCTCACCGACGCACACTTCGTCGACGACGACCCGGCAGCCCTCGGAGCCACCGGGAAGGTCGAACATCACGTCGAGGAGGACCTCCTCGAGGATCGCCCGCAGCCCACGCGCTCCGGTGCCACGCTCGAGGGCCTCGGCGGCGACGGTTGCAAGTGCCTCCGTCGTGAATTCGAGTTCGGAGTCCTCGAACTCGAAGATCTTCTGGTACTGCTTGACCAGGGCATTCCTGGGCTCGACCAGAATCTGGATCAGTGCCTCGACGTCCAGGCTGTCGACGGTGCCGACCACGGGAACGCGCCCGACGAACTCCGGTATGAGGCCGAACTTGACGAGGTCCTCCGGCCGGACACCGGCGAACAGGGTGCCCAGGTCCTTCTCGCCGCGGGCCCGGATGTCGGCTCCGAAGCCGACGCTGGCACCACCCAGTCGGTTCTCGATCAACTGCTCGAGGCCGGCGAAGGCGCCGCCGCAGATGAACAGGATGTTGGTGGTGTCGATCTGCAGGAACTCCTGGTGGGGATGCTTGCGCCCCCCCTGCGGTGGCACGGCCGCAGTCGTGCCCTCGAGGATCTTGAGGAGTGCCTGCTGGACGCCCTCGCCTGAGACATCACGGGTGATCGACGGGTTCTCGCTCTTGCGGGCGATCTTGTCGATCTCGTCGATGTAGATGATGCCGTTCTCGGCCTTCTTGATGTCGTAGTCGGCCGCCTGGATGAGCTTCAGGAGGATGTTCTCGACGTCCTCCCCCACATAGCCCGCCTCGGTCAGGGCCGTGGCGTCGGCGATTGCGAACGGCACGTCGAGCATCCGGGCAAGGGTCTGGGCCATGAGGGTCTTGCCACAGCCCGTCGGGCCGATCAGCAGGATGTTGGACTTGGACAACTCGACATCGTCGCCGGGCGACCGGTCGGCCTGCACACGCTTGTAGTGGTTGTAGACAGCGACCGAGAGGATCTTCTTGGCCTGCTCCTGGCCGACTATGTAGTCGTCCAGGAATGCGAATATCTCCCTGGGCCGGGGGAGCTCGCCGAACGAGACGTCGCTGGGCTCGGAGAACTCCTCTTCGATGATCTCGTTGCAGAGGTCGATGCACTCGTCGCAGATGTAGACGCCGGGGCCCGCAATGAGCTTGCGCACCTGCTTCTGCGTCTTGCCGCAGAAGGAGCACTTGAGGAACTCGCCCCCTTCTCCGAACTTGGCCACGTGCTCTCTCCTGTCGTGGATCTACCTGTGCGACCCGCCCCTGTGGGCAGGCTCAGACTGTAGTTGCTGCAGCCCCGCCGGTCGGGACCCGTTTCCGGGGCTTCACCGACAACCGATTGCCACCCGGGAAACTGCCTGTGGCCGTAGACCTCGGAGGGTTGCCTCCCTACTTCACAGCAGCGATCGCTCCGCCCTTGTCGGCCAGATCGCGGGCCTCGATGACCTCGTCGATGATGCCGTACTCCTTGGCCTCTTCGGCTGTCATGACATAGTCGCGGTCCGTGTCGACGTTGATGCGCTCGACGCTCTGGCCGGTGTGCCTTGCCAGTATCTCCTCGAGTTGGGTCTTGAGGCGCTGGATCTCCTTCGAGGCCAACTCGATGTCGGACACCTGACCCTGGGCGCCGGCGTAGGGCTGGTGGATCAGGACCCGGGCGTGCGGCAGGGCGAGGCGCTTTCCCTTGGTGCCCGCCGCCAACAACACCGCAGCCGCGGAGGCCGCCTGGCCGAAGCAGATGGTGGTGGTGTCGGGCTTGATGTACTGCATCGTGTCGTAGATGGCGAACAGGCCGTTTATGTCGCCACCCGGCGAGTTGATGTACAGGCTGATGTCGCGGTCGGGGTTCTCGGACTCGAGGTGGAGCATCTGGGCACAGATCAGGTTGGCCGTGATGTCGTCGATCGGGGTACCGATGAAGATGATGTTCTCCTTCAGCAGGCGCGAGTAGAGGTCATACGCCCGCTCGCCCCGATTGGTCTGCTCGACGACGGTCGGCACGAGGTAGTTCTGCACGTGAAGGTCAGCCAAGGTCATGCGCCGGTTTCCTGTTCCTGGTCGGTTTCGGGATCGCTAACGGAATCGCTATCAGAGTCTGCATCGGCCTCAGGGCCGGCGCCGCCATCGCCGATGACGCCGTCGGTGAGCGCCTCCGCGTCGGGAAGCACGATCTCCGGCTCGGATGGTCGCAGGTCGTCGCGTTCGATGGCGTTGCCGTCCTCGTCGACGAACTCGACCCTTTCGAAGAGCCAGTCCATGGCCGCCTGCTTGCGCAGGTCTGCCCGAAGCTCGAAGAGGTGGCCGTTGTCGGCCATCCGGTCCCGGAGTTCGTCGAGGTCGGTGTCGGGCTGGCCTGCCTGTACCGCCATCGCTTCGAGGTACTCATCGATGTCTGCGTCCTCGGCCTCGATCCCCTCGGCGTGGGCCACCGCCCGCAGGCCCAGGTCGGCACGGGCCGCCATCTCGGCCTCGGTCTGGAAGCCCTCGCGCATCGTCCCCGCGTCCTGGCCGGTGGCCTCCATCCAACGGGTGAAGTCGATGCCCTGCTGCGCCATGCGCATCGCCATGTCGCGTATGCGGTCGTCGATGGCCGACTCGATGAGTGGCACCGGGACATCATCGGCAACCAGCCCTGCCACCGCACGGGCGATGTGCTCCCGGGCCATGACCGCCGCCTGGGCCTGCTTCATCGCGGTGATGCGGGACCGCAGGTCGTCGGTCAGTTCGGCGATGGTGTCGAATTCGGACGCATCGGCGGCGAAGGCATCGTCGGCGTCGGGCAGCACGAGAACCTGCACCTCCTTGAGGGAGATGCGGAGGTGGAGGCTGCCCTCCTCCTGGGGGTGCTCGGCGTCGAATTCCATGGTGTCGCCGGCCGATGCGCCCCTGAGGTTCTCGTCGATCTCGCCGATGACGGCACCGGTGCCGACTTCGTACAGGTAGTCGGTGGCGGTCAGGCCCTCGACGGGCTCGCCTTCGTGGCTCCCCTCGATGTCGATGGTGACCCGGTCGCCGTCCCCGGCGGCCCGCTCGACCACCTCGAGGGTGCCGTGCTGCTTCCGGAGGGCATCGATCTGGCCGGTGATGTCGGCCTCGCTGGCACTCGGGGCGGGAACCTCGACGCTCAGCGATGCATAGCCGCTGACGGACACCCGGGGTCGGACTGGCACCGTGGCATCAAAGACGAGGTCGCCCTCCTCCTCGCCCGAGGTGATCTCCAGCGACGGGGAGTCGATGGCGTCGACGGCGTGTGCGATCACCGCCTTGCGGTAGTAGCCGGGGACCGCTTCCTGGATGGCCTCGTGGCGGCCGGCAGAGGTGCCCAGCCGGGCCTCGAGCAACTGTCGTGGTGCCTTGCCCGGGCGGAAGCCGGGCAACTTGATCTCCTGTGCCAGCCCCCGAAAAGCCTTGTCGACCGCTCCTTCGAACTCGACGGAGTCGATCGTGACGGTCAGCCGGACCTGGTCGCCCTCGAGCGGCTCGACGGTGCTTGTCATGCCAACGCTGTCGGCGCCGGATACGACGCGCGTTCCCTCGGAAGGGGCGTCCTTGTTCTTTCGTCGGCGTTTGGAGAGCAGGCTCACGGTTGGGCGAGTGTACTGGCGACCCGTGACAGGCAGGCCGGGGAATCACCCGAGGAGACGGCGGCGCCCGCGGAACCCTTCAGGTGAGCGTGGCGAGGATCTCCTCGAGGTCCCCGACCGTGGTGCGCGGATTGATGATGCAGACGCGCATGGCGGGCCCGTCGTCGACCGTCGTCGGGGTGAGCAGTGCCGTACCGTCCGCCAGCAGTCGATCGCACCATGCCTGGTAGTCGTCGAGGTCCCAGCCGACGCGTCGGAATGCAACAACGGAGAGTTCCGGCTCGACGATGAGTTCGAGGCACTCGGCCGCCACGACCATCTCCCGCGTCGCCCGTGTGACCTCGATGGCGCCCTCTATGGCGTCGCGGTAGGCGTCGGTGCCGTGGACCGCAAGCGAGAACCAGAAGGGCATGCCCCGTGCCCGACGGGTCAGCACATGGGCGTAGTCGCAGGGGTTCCAGACGGTGTCGTCGACGATCGGGTCGAGGTAGCCGGCGTGCTGGGTGTGGGCGGCTCGGGCGATCCCCGGATTGCGATAGAGCAGGGCAGCGCAGTCGAACGGCGAGAACAGCCACTTGTGCGGGTCGACCACCAGCGAGTCGCAACGTTCGACGCCGGCAAAGCGGTGACGGACCGACGGTGCCGCCATCGCTGCGCCGCCGTAGGCGCCGTCGACATGCATCCAGATACCGGCGTCGGCACAGGCGTCGCCGATCCCGTCGAGGGCGTCGACGATGCCGAGGTTCGTGGTGCCGGCCGTGGCGACCACGGCGAAAACCTCGGTGCCCTCGGGCCGACCTGCGATGGCCTCGGCCACCGCATCGCCCCGGAGCCTCCGGTCGTCGTCCACCCGGGCGAGGACCACGTCAACGTCCATCACGCGGGCAGCGGAGTCGACCGACGAATGGGCGCTCTCGGCGGCGACCACGGCCCAGCGTGCGGGCCGACCCAGGCCTGCACCATCCCGCTTTCCATTGGCGAAATGACGGGCAGCCACGAGGGCCGACAGGTTGGCCATCGTCCCGCCGGTGGCAAAGCAGCCACCTGCCGACTCGGGCATTCCGGCCAGGTCGGCGATCCAGCGCAGCGCCTGGTTCTCGGCGAACACCATCCCGGCGCCGTCCAACCAGGTCGAGCCGCACAACGACGAGGCACCGACCACGAGGTCGAACACGGCGGCTGCCATGGTCGGCGCACCGGGAATGAAGGCGAGGTAGCGGGGATGGTCGGCCGAGGTGCAGGCAGGTGCAAGGTGCTCCGTGTAGCGGCGCAGCGCCTCGGCCCCGCCGAGGCCCTCAGGCGTGATCGTCTCGCCGACCAGGGCGGTGAGTTCGGCCTCGGAGAGGGGCCCGTCGAGCGGTGGCTCGTGCTTGATGCGATCGAGTACGTAGCGGAACACCGACTGGATGAGATCCTCGGCCTCCTGGTCGAACTCGTGCATGCCGGCTGGTCCCTTTGCTCCCATCACCCGGAGGCTAGACGGCCTTCAGCGGACCCGGACCGGTACGATCGGCGAGGCCGCGGGTGTAGTTCAACGGCTAGAACCTCAGCCTTCCAAGCTGATGATGAGGGTTCGATTCCCTTCACCCGCTCCAAGCCCGAAGCCGCCGGCTGGGGCCCCGTCCGTCCTCGTCGTGGGAAGTGGGTGCGACTGCGCCGTACTCTGTGGACGTGCTCGTCGCCCAGATCACCGACTGCCACATCCGTTGCGATGACAAGGGGGCCTTCTCCTCGCTGGTCGACACTTCGGCGAGGTTGGCCGCAGTCGTCGAACACCTCGAGGGGCTCGACCCACAGCCCGACGTGGTGCTCGCCACCGGCGACGTAACCGACGACGGCACGCCCGAGCAGTACGCCTGGTTCCGCGAGATCCTTGAGCCGCTCGCCTCTCCCCTGCTGCCGTTCCCCGGCAACCACGACCATGGTCTCGCCTTCCGGACGGCCTTCGCCGACCTGTTGCCGGGCGGCCTACCCGAGCGGCACTGCAGCTACGTGGTCGACGACCACCCCGTGCGCCTCGTCGGAATCGATACCGCGAAGCCCGAGCACCACGACGGCTGCTTCGACGACGAGCGGGCCGACTGGCTGGACGGGACGCTCGCCGCAGCCCCCGACCGGCCCACGCTCGTCTTCACCCACTTCCCGCCCGTCCGGGTGGGGCTCGACTACATGGACGTCGCCGGCCTCACGGGCGCGGACCTCTTCGAGGAGGTCGTCGCCACCCATCCGCAGGTGGCCCTCGTCGTGGCCGGGCACCTGCACCGACCGATCCAGGCGGTAGTCGGGTCAGCCCTGCTCTCCGTCTGTCCGTCGACGGGCTTCCAACTCGACCTCGACCTGAATCCCGCCCGTGGTGGCGCAGTGGACGAGCCGCCCGGCTTCCAACTCCACCGCTGGGACGGCGAACGCTTCATCACGCACACCGGAATGGTCCGGAAGGGCCGGCGACTCGACATCACCGGCTACGTCCGGGACGTGCTCGGAAGGGCCCAACGCGGCGAGGGCTTCCCGAAGGGTTGAGCGCCAGTCTTCGGCTCAGCCCCCGCCTGACTGCCGCTCCAGGAAGCGGTAGACGTCGACGAGGTCGATACCGGGGAACGGCGAGAACTCCCTGCCGGCGGGCGGCAGCGCAGTGAGTACGAAGCTGCGCTCCGAAGCCGAAGGCCAGGCGACCCCCTCCCATCGGTCGATCAACTCCGGATCGGCGGCCAGGTCCTCGCTGCGGGCACTGGAACGACGCACGGTGTCCCCTCCCCGAAACGCCCCAGCGTCGTCGGCCCGGCATCCGATGGTGATGGCGAACGGGGTGCCTTCAGCGACGTTCTCGACGTAGGTGGCGCACCAGAAGTCACCTTCGTCGGTGGCCGTGAACTGTTCATGGACGACCTCGGATGATGCCCACGCCTGGCGGGCACCCCAGAGTCGGCTCACCCGGACGCCCTCGAGGCTTCCGCCCTCGTCGCTCGGGAAGACGAGGCCGTCGTTCTCGTAGGCCTTTGTGATGGTTCCCGCCGTGTCGGTGCGCAGGAAGTGCACGGGTAGGTCCAGATGTCGTGTCGCCAGGTTGGTGAACCGGTGGGCCGCCATTTCGTAGGAGACGTAGTAGCGCTCCTTGAGGTCTTCGATCGAGAGGTCACCCTCGGCATGCGCCGCTTCGAGGAACCCCACGGCCGCCTGCTCGGGAATCAGCACCGCTGCAGCGAAGTAGTTCGATTGGACCCGCTGGCGGAGGTAGCCCTCGAAGTCGGTGGTCTCTGCATGTTCGAGGGCGAAGTGTCCGAGTGTCTGGAGGATCACGGAACGGGCGGCCCGGACCTTGAGGTCGTCGCGTTGGGGGATGTAGATGATTCGCCGGGTCGTGTCGGTTACCGACCGGGCAGTGATCGGCATCCCCCGAACCCGTTCGATGTTGAAGCCGTGGTACGCCACGAGGTCGGTGAGGTGCTTCTCGGAGGGTGGTCCCTCGCCGGTGTAACCCGAGGCGGCAAGCGTGTCGACGGCCACCGCCTCCACCTCTGCGAAGTAGTTGTCCCGTTCCCTCATCTCCGTACGGAGGGCCAGGTTGGCGGTGCGTGCCTGGGCGTCGGCCTGCTGGCGGGCAAGTCCGACCCTGCTCACCTCGGCCTTGGGAAGTGCCTCGTAGAGGCCCACCAACGTCTCGAGCAGGTCGTCGTCCACCCGGGCGCCGGCGCGTATCAGTGGCAGGCCCAGGGTCTCGCGCCAGTGGTCCGACTGGAGTCGGGTCAGGCGGATCTCGAGGTCGGCGCGATGATCCGGTGGCGTCGGGTCCAGGAGGTCGCCGGTGCTGGTGTCGAGCGCCTCGGCAAGCGAGGCGAGGACCCCCAACTTGGGCTCGAGGCGGCCGTTCTCGAGTTGGCTCAGGTAGGAGGGAGGGCGTCCGACCCGCTTTCCGAGTTCCGCCAGCGTGAGGTCGCAACGGCGACGATGGTGCCGGACCCGGTGGCCTAGCACGACCGGGTCGTACTGCGAACCCTGCTGTGATGCTCCCACGGGGTGTTCCTCCTGTATCAGGGTCGTATCCGGCTCGTTTCAGGCTGAACCTTGATCTGAGTCGGTGGATGGCTTTCCAGCCCACGTCGGGTGCGAAGACTTGGAGTTCTTCGCACTACAGGCTATCTCTGTCGAAGTTTCACTCCCTCAGTCCCCTGTCTGGGCCCAAACTCCGTCGATAATTGCCGCCAGTCAGGAAGCCACATGGGGGCAGCATGGAGCATCAGGAGAACATCGAGATCGCCGAGCACCCCCGCCGGGCCGAATTGTTCACCCCCGAGGCGACCGGGTTCGTCGCCGACCTGGTCCGCACCTTCCGCGACCAACGCATCGATCTCCTCCGTACCCGCCGGGAGCGCCAGGACCACCTCGACATCGGTGCCCGGCCCCGCTTCCTGCCAGAGACCGCCGAGATCCGCTCCGGCACCTGGACCGTCGACCCGGTGGCCAAGGACCTGCTCGACCGCCGGGTCGAGATAACGGGTCCCACAGCCCGCAAGATGATGATCAACGCCCTCAACTCGGGTGCCAGCGTCTTCATGGCCGACTGCGAGGATGCCACCAGCCCGACCTGGGACAACGTCGTCGAGGGGCACCTGAACCTCCGCGACGCCCACCGCCGCGATCTCACCCTCGATCAGGGTGACAAGCACTACCGACTCAACGACGAGACCGCCACGCTGGTGGTGCGACCCCGGGGCTGGCACCTCCCCGAGCGGCATGTACAGGTCGACGGCCGTCCCGCCTCTGCCTCTCTCGTCGACTTCGGGCTGGCCTTCTTCCACGGCGCCCGTGAGGCCCTCGACCGGGGCAGCGGCCCCTACTTCTACCTACCGAAGCTCGAGGGACACCTCGAGGCACGCCTCTGGAACGACGTGTTCTGCCATGCCCAGGACGCCCTCGGCATCCCGCGGGGCACCATCAAGGCAACCGTCCTCATCGAGACGATCCTCGCCGCCTTCGAGAT
>DCXR01000039.1 GCA_002329075.1 Candidatus Neomicrothrix sp. UBA2131 | reverse complement strand
ACGATGACGTGGCCGATGCCGACGAGACCGAGGTGGCCGATGCTGACGCGGCCGCTGACGAGGTGCCGGCCGAGGTGGCCGATGCCGACGAGACCGAGGAGGCCGCTGACGAGGCGGCCGCCGAGGAGACCGACGCCGAGGCAGACGCCGAGGCCGAAGACACCGAGGAGGGCTGACCATGGCCACGAAGGAACAGATCCTGGACGCCATCGCCGAGATGAGCGTGTTGGAGTTGAGTGAACTGCTGAAGGACTTCGAGGAGAAGTTCGGCGTGACGGCGGCGGCCCCGGTCGCAGCGGTTGCCGCCGCACCAGCTGGCGGCGACGAAGGCGATGCCGCCGAGGAAAAGGACGCGTTCGATGTCGTCCTGACCGAGATAGGCGACAAGAAGATCCAGGTCATCAAGGAGGTGCGTGCGCTCACGAACCTCGGGCTCAAGGACGCCAAGGACCTGGTCGACAATGCCCCGAAGCCCGTCATGGAAGGCGCCTCGAAAGAGGACGCCGAGCGGGCCAAGACTGCACTCGAGGCTGCAGGCGCAACCGTCGAACTGTCCTAGTGCCCGGCCGGCATTCGCCGGTCGACCAACCTGTGTGGGCGAGCCCCGGAGTTGCCTCCGGGGCTCACTCGCGTCCCCAATGGTTGACCTGAGCGCGATCCGTCCCTACGATGAGGGCGAACGCCGCTCCCAGGGCGACGTGGATCCCCCATTTTGGGGGTTGCTTTGGCCTGCGCGTCCGTCTAGGATTCCTCGTTGCCGTGCTCGCGCCTGCCCGTCGACTCGTTTTCGTGACGACGGACGTGCGCGTTTCGGCGTCGCCCTCGTCCGCTCGCCCTGGCCAGGAGTCTTAGGTGTCTGTTCGCCCCCTCGTCCGGGACCGGTATTCGTTCGGCAATCTGTCGGAGGTCCTTGAGATCCCCGACCTGATCGCCATCCAGCGCAAGTCGTTCCGCTGGTTCGTCGACAACGGTCTCGCCGACATCTTCAGCGATATCAGTCCGATCACCGACTTCAGCGAGACGCTCTCGCTGGACCTCGAGTTCGATCCCGACGACGAGGACCTGCGCCCGCCTCCGAAGTTCTCGGTGGACGAATGCAAGGAGCGGGACATGACCTACTCCGCTCCCATCTTCGTCCGGGCCAGCTTCAACAACAGGAACACCGGCGAGATCAAGGAACAGGTCGTGTTCATGGGGGACTTCCCCATGATGACCGACAAGGGCACCTTCGTGATCAACGGCACCGAACGTGTGGTCGTCTCGCAACTGGTCCGCTCACCCGGCGTGATCTTCCAGCCCGGAGAGCGCTTCCGCCTCCGCAACATGGCCAAGCACCAGCTCGTCACCGGCACCATCCATCCGTACCGCGGCGAGTGGATCGAGTTCGACGTCGAGCAGAAGCCCGGCAAGGACGTCACCGCCGGCACCAAGATCGCCCGGAAGCGCCGCCTCCCCATATTCACCCTGCTGCGTGCCCTCGGCTACGACGAGGTCAACGAGCCCGGATTCTTCCAGAAGTTCGTCGACCACTTCGACTTCCTCGATGGCCAGTGGGAGAAGGAACGCCTTCCCGAAGGTTGGGAAGAGGAACTCGAGGCCGGCGACCGCGAGCCTCCGCAGGATGTGGCACTGCTGGAGATCTACAAGCGCGTGCGTCCCGGCGAACCTCCGTCCGTCGAAGCCGCACGCGCCTACCTGCGCAACGCCTTCTTCGAGTCGCGCCGCTACGACCTGTCCCGGGTCGGCCGCTACAAGCTGAACCGCAAACTCCGCCCCGAGATCGAGCGCTGCGAGGAGCTGTTCGGGCTCGAACTCGAGATACCCGATCCCGACCAGTCCGTCCTCACCCGCTCCGAGGTGCTGGCCACCTGCACCTACCTGCTGAGCCTCGCCATGGGCGAGCCCGGCTACCGCCTCGACGACCAGGACCACTTCGCCAACCGGCGCATCCGCTCGGTCGGCGAGCTCATCCAGAACCAGGTCCGCATCGGCCTCACCCGCATGGAACGCGTCGTCCGCGAGCGCATGACCACCCAGGACGTCGAGGCGATCACGCCGATGACACTCATCAACATCCGGCCGGTGGTCGCCGCGATCAAGGAGTTCTTCGGCACCAGCCAACTCTCGCAGTTCATGGACCAGGTCAACCCGCTCTCCGGCCTCACCCACCGTCGTCGCCTCTCGGCGCTCGGCCCGGGCGGCCTGTCGCGCGAGCGAGCAGGCTTCGAGGTCCGCGACGTCCACTTCTCGCACTATGGCCGCATGTGCCCGATCGAGACCCCCGAGGGCCCGAACATCGGGCTCATCGGTGCACTGGCCACCTACGGGCAGGTGAACCTGTTCGGTTTCATCGAATCGCCCTACCGCGTCGTGACCAAGGGCAAGGTCACCGACGAGATCATCTACCTGGCCGCCGACGAAGAGGAGGAGTACGTCGTCGCCCAGGCCAACGCGCCCCTCAACGACAACGGCACGTTCCGCAACGACCGCGTTCTCGTGCGCCGTTCGCCGCAGGCGGCCTCGCTCCAGGACCTGCGCCTCCAACTCGAACAGGACGTCTTCTTCGGCGCCACCACCGAGATCTCCTATGTGCCACCGGAAGAGGTCCAACTCATGGACGTCTCACCGAAGCAGATCGTCTCGGTTGCCACGGCACTGATCCCGTTCCTCGAACACGACGACGCCAACCGTGCCCTGATGGGCGCCAACATGCAGCGTCAGGCAGTGCCGCTGGTGTGTGCCGAAGCACCGTACATCGGCACCGGCATCGAGGTCCGGGCCGCATTCGATGCCGCCGACATGGTGCTGGCCAAGGAGGCCGGCACGGTCGTGGACGTCGACGGCGACTCGATCACCATCGACTACCGCAAGGCCGGCAAGTACCGCCACCAGTTGCTCAAGTTCGAGCGATCCAACCAGGACACCTGCATCAACCAGAGGCCCCGGGTGAAGCCCGGCGACAAGGTCCGTGCCGACCAACTGCTGGCCGACGGACCCTCGACCGACTATGGCGAGTTGGCGCTGGGCAAGAACCTGCTCGTGGCGTTCATGTCCTGGGAGGGTTACAACTTCGAGGACGCCATCATCGTCTCGGAACGCCTCGTCAAGGACGACGTGCTCACTTCGATCCACATCCACGAACACGAGATCGACGCACGCGACACCAAGCTGGGCCCCGAGGAGATCACCCGGGACATCCCGAACCTCTCCGACGAGATCCTCGCCGACCTCGACGACCTCGGCATCGTCCGTGTCGGCGCCGAAGTCGAGCCCGGCGATGTACTGGTAGGCAAGGTCACCCCCAAGGGCGAAACCGAGCTCACCCCCGAGGAACGCCTCCTGCGCGCAATCTTCGGCGAAAAGGCCCGCGAGGTCCGCGACACCTCGCTCAAGGTTCCGCACGGCGAGTCCGGCAAGGTCATCGACCGGCGCCTCTTCAACCGCGACGACGGCGACGAACTGCCCCCGGGAGTCAACCAACTCGTGCGGGTCCACGTCGCCCAGAAGCGCAAGATCAGCGTCGGCGACAAGCTGGCGGGTCGGCATGGCAACAAGGGCGTCATCTCGAAGGTCCTGCCCGTGGAGGACATGCCGTTCATGGCGGACGGCACCCCGGTCGACATAATCCTCAACCCGCTAGGCGTGCCATCCCGCATGAACGTCGGCCAGGTCCTCGAGGCGCATCTGGGCTACGGCGCCCGCTGGGGCTGGGACATCGACGGTGAGCCCGTCGGCGACCAGCCGGTCCGGGGCACCGAGACGAAGACCCGACCGTCGACCCCACCCGCAGTCCACGTGGCGACACCCGTCTTCGACGGCGCCCACTGGGACGAGGAGGACCGCGCCGGACGCCACCCGACCATCCAGAAGGTGCTCGAGAACATCCGTCCCGAATCGGTCGGAGGCGAGCGCCTCCTGGGCAACGACGGCAAGGCCGTCCTCTACAACGGCCGGACCGGAGAGAAGTACGACCGGCCGATCACGGTCGGCTACGTCTACATCCTGAAGCTGGCCCACCTCGTGGACGACAAGATCCACGCACGGTCCACCGGCCCATACTCGATGATCACCCAGCAGCCGTTGGGCGGCAAGGCACAGTTCGGTGGCCAGCGCTTCGGCGAGATGGAGGTGTGGGCCCTCGAGGCATACGGCGCCGCCTACTGCCTGCAGGAACTGCTCACCATCAAGTCCGACGACATCCTCGGCCGCGTGAAGGTCTACGAGGCGATCGTCAAGGGTGACAACATCCCGGAGCCCGGCATCCCCGAGAGCTTCAAGGTCCTCATCAAGGAGATGCAGTCCCTCTGCCTGGATGTCGAGGTCCTCGACGAGGTCGGCCAGGAAGTCGAGATCCGCGAGATCAACGAGGACGTCTACCGCACCACCGAGGAACTGGGCATCGACCTGTCCCGTCCCGAGCGTGGATCCGACGAAGAGGACGAGCGCCGGAGCGCCGGCCTCCTCCGCTGACCGCAACCACCCCCCGCCAAGAGAACCAGGAAGAACGCGTGCTCGACGTCAACGACTTCGACCAGATCCGAATCGGCCTTGCGACCGCCAACGGCATACGCATGTGGTCCAACGGCGAGGTCAAGAAGCCGGAAACCATCAACTACCGCACACTCAAGCCGGAGAAGGACGGGCTCTTCTGCGAGAAGATCTTCGGTCCGACCAAGGACTGGGAGTGCTACTGCGGCAAGTACAAGCGGGTCCGGTTCAAGGGCATCATCTGCGAGCGGTGCGCCGTCGAGGTCACCCGGTCGAAGGTGCGCCGCGAACGCATGGGCCACATCGAACTGGCCGCCCCAGCCGTCCACATCTGGTACCTGCGTGGCACCCGGTCGTGGCTGGCCTACCTGCTGATGGGCACCGAGCCCCGAGAGGAACTCAAGGCCAAGCAACTCGAGAAGGTCATCTACTTCGCCGCCAACATGGTCGTCTCGGTCGACGAGGAACGTCGCCACGAAGACCTGACGACGCTCGAGGCCGAACTGGACGAGGAGCGCGTCGCCATCGAAGAAGAGCGCGACGGCCGCCTGGCCATCCGTCAGGAGGCGCTCGAGGCCGAGTTGGCCGAACTCGAAGAGGGGGGCGCCAAGGAGCCGGACCTCCGGGGACGTCAGCGCGCCGCCGAGAAGGACCTCGCCGAGATCCGCGCGGAATACCTGGAAGAACTAGAGATCCTGAGCCGCGCCTGGGACGAGTTCAGCAGCATCTTCTCCCGCCAGATCATCGAGGACGAGCGCCTGTGGCGCGAGATGGTCGACCGCTGGGGCGAGTACTTCGACGGCGGCATGGGTGCCGACGCCATCGCCAGGCTGATCGAGTCGACCGACTTCGACAACGAAGAGGTCAAGCTCCGCTCGATGATCGACCCGCCTGAAGGCCAGAAGCCACTTTCCGTACAGCGGAAGCAGAAGGCGATCAAGCGCCTCAAGATCGTGGCCGGCTTCAACCGTCGTGACGAGCACGGTCGTCGGGTGAACGAACCGCGCGCCATGATCCTCGACGCCGTGCCGGTCATCCCACCGGACCTCCGCCCTATGGTCCAACTCGACGGAGGCCGCTTCGCCACCTCCGACCTGAACGACCTGTACCGCCGCGTCATCAACCGCAACAACCGGCTCAAGCGCCTCCTCGACCTCGGTGCACCGGAGATCATCGTCAACAACGAGAAGCGGATGTTGCAGGAGGCCGTCGACGCCCTGTTCGACAACGGCCGCCGCGGACGCCCTGTGACCGGACCGGGCAACCGTCCACTCAAGTCGCTGTCCGACATGCTCAAGGGCAAGCAGGGCCGCTTCCGCCAGAACCTGCTCGGCAAGCGGGTCGACTACTCGGGCCGTTCGGTCATCGTGGCCGGCCCCACGTTGCGATTCCACCAGTGCGGCCTGCCCAAGATCATGGCGCTCGAGCTCTACAAGCCGTTCGTCATGAAGAAGCTGGTCGACGAGGAGTTGGCGCCCAACATCAAGTCCGCCAAGCGCATGGTCGAGCGTCGTCGTCCGCAGGTATGGAGCGTCCTGGGAGATGTCATCCAGGAGCACCCGGTCATGCTGAACCGTGCGCCCACCCTGCATCGCCTCGGCATCCAGGCCTTCGAGCCGTTGCTGGTCGAGGGCAAGGCCATCCAACTCCATCCCCTGGTGTGCACCGCATTCAACGCCGACTTCGACGGCGACCAGATGGCCGTGCACCTGCCCCTGTCCGCCGAGGCCCAGGCGGAGGCGAGGGTGCTGATGTTGTCGGCCAACAACGTCCTCAGTCCGGCGCACGGACGCCCCCTGGTGGCACCCACCCAGGACATGATCATCGGCTCCTACTACCTCACCATGGCCCAGGATGGTGCCGTCGGCGAGGGTCTCGCCTTCCGTCGTATCGACGAACTGGAGCGGGCGATCGACGCCGGCACGCTTGACCTCCACGCCCGGATCGAGTTCCGATCGTCCGACATACCCGATCTCGTGGATGCCCCCGCAAACGGGTCCGCCGCCACCTGGCACCGGACCACGGCCGGCCGGGTGTTCTTCAACGAGGCACTGCCCGACGAGTTCCCGTACGCCAACGCCCGCATCGACAAGAAGTCGATGGGCGCGCTGGTCGACGACCTGGCCCGGCACTACCCGAAGCGGGTCGTCGCCGAGAGCCTCGACCGCATGAAGGACCTGTGCTTCCGGTTCGCCAGCCGATCGGGCCTGACCGTCTCCATCGACGACGTCAAGACGCCGGACGAGAAGCAGCCGATCCTGGACGCCTACGAGCGTGACGCCGAGAAGGTCGAGAAGCAGTTCCGGAAGGGCATCATCACCGATGGCGAGCGGCGCCAGAAGGAGGTCGAGATCTGGAACGCCGCAACCGCCGAGGTGACCGAGAAGATGGACGTTGTCCTGAAGGAAGACCCCTTCAACCCGATCGAAATGATGGTCTCCTCGGGAGCCCGGGGGAACAAGATGCAGATCCGCCAGATCGCCGGCATGCGCGGCCTGGTGGCCAACCCCCGTGGTGACCTCATCCCGCGCCCCATCAAGTCCAACTTCCGCGAGGGCCTGACGATGCTCGAGTACTTCATCGCCACGCCCGGCGCAAGGAAGGGCCTGGTCGACACCGCCCTGCGAACCGCCGACTCCGGCTACCTGACCCGCCGCCTCGTCGACGTGGCGCAGGAGCTGATCATCAGCGAGCACGCGCCGCTCGAGGCAGACGGCCCCGTGTTCGGTATCTGGCTCGAGGACGTTTACCCCGACACCGACAACAAGCGGACCTACCTCGAAACGCGTCTGTTCAGCCGGACTCTCGCCGACGATGTCACCCTGTCGGACGGCACCGTCTACCCCCGGGGCACGATCGTGGGCGAAGGCGAGTTCGAGTTGCTGTGCCACGACCCGGAAGTCACCCGGGTACGGGTGCTGTCGCCCCTCACCGACGACTCTCCCATCGGCGTTTCCGGGGCCTGCTACGGCATGTCGCTGGCAACGGGCAAGCCGATCGAGGTCGGCGAGGCCGTCGGCGTCATCGCTGCCCAGTCCATCGGCGAGCCGGGCACCCAGCTCACGATGCGGACCTTCCACACCGGTGGCGTGGCCGGCAAGGACATCGCCGGTGGCCTGCCCCGAGTCGTGGAACTGTTCGAGGCCCGTACCCCCAAGGGCAAGGCGGTGTTGTCGAAGGTTTCGGGTGTCGTCCGCATCGGCGATGACGAGGGCCGCGGCCGCGAGGTCGTCGTCGTGGCAGACGACGGGGAGGAAGAGGTTCACCTCATCCAGTCCCAGTCCCGCCTCGAGGTCGTCGATGGCCAGGAGGTCCGGGCCGGCGATGCCATCGTCGAGGGCCCACGCGACCCGAAGGAACTGCTCGAGATCAAGGGTGTGCGTGAGACCCAGCAGTACCTGGTCGAAGAGGTCCAGAAGGTCTACCGCGAGCAGGGCGTGTCGATCCACGACAAGCACATCGAGCTGATCGTTCGCCAGATGACCCGACGGGTCCAGATAAATGATCCCGGCGACTCGTCGTTCCTACCCGGCGAGCAGGTCGACCAGCGTGTGTTCGCCGAGACCAACCGCGAGCTCGTGGCCGAGGGCCAGGGCCCCGCCGAGGGGCGACCGGTGCTGATGGGGATCACGAAGTCCTCGCTCGCCACCGACTCGTGGCTCTCTGCGGCCTCGTTCCAGGAGACCACCCGGGTACTCACCGAGGCGGCCATCGAGAGCAAGAGCGACAGGCTCATCGGCCTCAAGGAGAACATCATCATCGGCAAGTTGGTGCCTGCGGGCACCGGCCTCGAGCGGTACCGGCGGGTGGCCACCCATGCTCCCGACTACAAGCCGATGGACTTCTACAGTTCCGCCGACGAGGAACAGGACCTTGCCGACTGGCTGGCCGGTCAAGCCTCCCTTGGCGAAGACGAGCTAGCGGGCGCCTACGAAGCCGATGTCATCGACCTGGCCAACAGCCTCGGGACGACCGACGACGCCACCGCCTGACATGGCCCCGTCCCGACGACCTGCGCGTGTGAGTCGGGAAGGGGCACCCGTAGACTCGGCCGCCGGCCGGAAGTCCCTTTCGGCCCACATCCGTATGCCTGCCAACCCGTTCTTTCCGAGGTAGTTCGTGCCCACGATCCAGCAACTGGTCCGCAAGGGCCGCCAGTCCAAGCGACGCAAGGAGGCCACGCCGGCCCTCAAGGGCGCGCCCCAGCGCCGCGGCGTGTGCACGCGGGTCTACACGACCACCCCGAAGAAGCCGAACTCGGCACTGCGCAAGGTCGCCCGTATCCGCCTGACCACCGGCGTCGAGATCACGGCCTACATCCCAGGTGAGGGACACAACCTCCAGGAGCACTCGATCGTGCTCGTGCGCGGCGGCCGGGTGAAGGACCTCCCAGGTGTCCGCTACAAGGTCATTCGGGGAACGCTCGACACATCCGGCGTCAGCCAGCGTCGCCAGGCCCGTAGCCGCTACGGCACCAAGAAGGAGGGCTGACATGCCGCGTAAGGGCCCTGTCGATCGTCGCGAACTGGTTCCCGACCCCGTCTATCGCTCGTCCGTTGTCACACAGGTGGTCAACAAGGTGCTGCGCAACGGCAAGCGATCCACTGCCGAACGCATCGTCTACTCGGCACTCCAGACGGTCGAGTCCAAGACCGGCAGCGAGCCGGTAGGCACCCTCAAGCGGGCCCTCGAGAACATCAAGCCGCAACTCGAGGTCAAGAGCCGCCGTGTGGGTGGTGCCACCTATCAGGTGCCCATCGAAGTGCGTCCCCGTCGCTCCAACACCCTTGCCGTTCGCTGGCTGGTGGGCAATGCCCGGGATCGCCGGGAGCGCACCATGTCCGAACGGCTCGCAAGCGAGATCCTCGACGCCTCAAACGGCTTGGGCGCCTCCGTCAAGCGACGTGAGGACACCCACAAGATGGCCGAAGCGAACAAGGCCTTCGCGCACTACCGCTGGTAGGTCGTCCGTTCTGGACGGCCACCCCCCCGACCTTTCGATCCTCCGCCCATCCCGTCCCGGCAACCTGCGTCACCCCGTGTGACGCATTCCGGGACATGCCCGCAGACCGCCGAACACCTCGAACGAGCATGAGCAAGCGACACCCCCTCGAACAGACCCGCAACATCGGGATCATGGCCCATATCGACGCGGGCAAGACCACCACCACCGAGCGGATCCTGTACTACACCGGGGTCAACTACAAGATCGGCGAGGTCCACGACGGCGCCGCCACCATGGACTGGATGGAGCAGGAACAGGAGCGGGGTATCACCATCACCTCCGCCGCCACCAGCTGCTTCTGGCGGGATCACCGGGTCAACATCATCGACACGCCCGGCCACGTCGACTTCACGGTCGAGGTCGAGCGCTCGTTGCGGGTCCTCGACGGCGCGGTCGCCGTATTCGACGGCGTGGCCGGGGTTGAACCCCAGACGGAGACCGTCTGGCGACAGGCCGACCGCTACAAGGTGCCCCGCCTCTGCTTCATCAACAAGATGGACCGAACGGGTGCCGACTTCTACTTCGTGTTGGACACCATCCGCGAGCGCCTCGGCTGCAAGGCCGCCGTCGTCCAGTTGCCGATCGGCTCCGAGGCGGAGTTCGCCGGGGTCGTCGACCTGCTCGAGATGAACGCCCTGATCTGGACCAGCGACGATCTGGGTGCTTCATGGAACGTCGTGGAGATCCCAGCCGACATGATCGACAAGGCCGACGAGTACCGACACGAGCTGGTGGACGTGCTGTCGGAGTTCGACGAGAACATCCTCGAGAAGTACGTAGGCGGGGAGGACATCAGCGCAGATGACCTCCGGTCGGCGCTGCGAACCGGCACCCTCAGCGGCCTCTGTGTGCCGATCCTCACCGGCAGCGCCTTCAAGAACAAGGGTGTGCAGCCACTCCTCGACGCAGTGGTCGAATACCTGCCGTCTCCGATGGACCTGCCGCCGGTCGAGGGCGTGCACCCCCGTTCGGGTGACACCATCGAGCGGGCTGCCGACGACGGCGATCCTTTTGCAGCGCTGGCCTTCAAGATCATGACCGACCCGCATGTCGGCAAGCTCATCTACTTCCGGGTCTACAGCGGTTCGTTGGACAAGGGCTCTGCGGTGCTGAACACCCGGTCCGGCAACAAGGAGCGGATCGGTCGCATCCTCGAGATGCACGCCAACAACCGGGAGGACCGGGACGAGGTCCGTACCGGAGACATCGTGGCCGGCATCGGCCTCAAGAACACGCGGACGGGTGACACGCTCTGCTCGCCGGACCATCCGATCGTGCTCGAGCAACTCGAGTTCCCGGAACCGGTCATCCACGTCGCCGTCGAACCCCGCTCGAAGGCCGACCAGGACAAGATGAGCAAGGCCCTCGGTGCGCTCGCCGAAGAGGATCCGACCTTCAGCGTCCGCAGCGACGAGGAGACCGGCCAGACCATCATCGGTGGCATGGGCGAACTGCACCTCGAGGTGCTGGTCGACCGGATGCTGCGCGAGTTCAGCGTCGACGCCAACGTGGGCCGGCCGCAGGTGGCGTATCGCGAGACCATCACCAGGACGGTCGTCGACCTCCGCTACACGCACAAGAAGCAGACAGGCGGGTCGGGCCAGTTCGCCGAGATCGTGGCGACCCTCGAACCCCACTCCGACCCGGACGAGACCTACCACTTCGAGGACAACGTCAGGGGTGGCCGCATTCCGAAGGAGTACATCCCGGCAGTCGACCAGGGCATCCAGGCGGCGATGACCAACGGCGTGCTCGCCGGCTACAACGTGCTCGGCATCAAGGTCACCCTCAGCGACGGCAAGTCGCACGACGTGGACTCCTCGGAGATGGCGTTCAAGATCGCCGCACAGGCCTGGTTCCGCGATGCCATCGTCAAGGCGGGGCCCGTGCTCCTCGAACCGGTCATGTCCGTCGAGGTCGTCACTCCCGAGAACTACATGGGCGACGTTGTCGGCGACCTGAACTCCCGGCGTGGACGTGTGGGACAGATGGAGGCCCGTGGCCACAACCAGGTCATCGCGGCACGGGTGCCGTTGTCGGAGATGTTCGGTTACGCTACCGATCTGCGTTCGCGCACCCAGGGGCGCGCGACCTACACGATGCAGTTCGACTCGTACCAGAAGACACCGGCATTCGTGCAGGAAGAGATCGTCAAGCGCTTCCGTGGCGAGTGACATCGACTTAGGCAAACAAACACAGAAAGCAGCCGAGGAATAGGCATGGCCAAGCAGCAGTTCGAACGCAACAAGCCCCACGTGAACGTGGGCACGATGGGCCACATCGACCACGGGAAGACCACCCTGACCGCGGCGATCACCAAGGTCCTCTCCGACCTCGACCCCGACTCGACCGCCTTCACCGAGTTCGACAACATCGACAAGGCACCCGAGGAGCGGGAGCGGGGTATCACGATCAACGTGGCCCACGTCGAGTACGAGACCCCCAACCGGCACTACGCCCACGTCGACATGCCGGGCCACGCCGACTACATCAAGAACATGATCACGGGCGCCGCCCAGGTCGATGGTGCCATCCTGGTCGTGTCGGCTGCCGATGGCCCCATGCCGCAGACACGTGAGCACGTGCTGCTGGCCCGCCAGGTCGGCGTTCCCAAGATCATCGTTGCGCTCAACAAGTGCGACATGGTCGATGACGAGGAACTCCTCGAGTTGGTCGAACTCGAGGTGCGTGAACTCCTCGACGAGTACAACTTCCCGGGCGACGACACCCCGATCTGTCGGGTCTCGGCGCTCAACGCCCTCGATGGTGACGCCGACGCAGCCGCAGCGGTCGTCGACCTGATGGCTCAGGTCGACGAATACATCCCGGAGCCGGAGCGCGATGTCGACAAGCCATTCCTGATGCCCATCGAGGACGTCTTCACGATCACCGGTCGCGGCACCGTCGTCACCGGCCGGGTCGAGCAGGGCATCGTCAACACCGGTGACAACATCGAGATCATCGGCATCAAGGACACCCAGACCACGGTCTGTACCGGTGTCGAGATGTTCCGCAAGATCCTCGACCAGGGTCAGGCCGGTGACAACATCGGCGCCCTCCTGCGCGGCATCGACAAGACCGCGGTACAGCGTGGACAGGTGCTCGCCAAGCCCGGCTCGATCACCCCGCACACCAACTTCGAGGCTGAGGTCTACGTGTTGACCAAGGTGGAGGGCGGCCGTCACAAGCCGTTCTTCTCGAACTACCGGCCGCAGTTCTACTTTCGGACCACCGACGTGACGGGCTCGATCTCCCTTCCCGACGGAACCGAGATGTGCATGCCGGGCGACAACACCACCATGAGCGTCGAGCTCATCGCCCCGATCGCCATGGACGAGGGCCTGCGCTTCGCCATCCGCGAGGGTGGCCGCACCGTTGGTGCCGGCGCCGTCACCAAGATCCTCAGCTGACTTCGATGGCGGCTGGTCAGAAGATCCGGATCCGGCTCAAGGCCTACGACCACGAGGTCATCGACCAGTCGACCAAGAAGATCGTCGAGACGGTTCTTCGGACCCAGGCGGAAATCCGCGGTCCGGTCCCGTTGCCTACCGAGAAGCACCGGTACACGGTGGTGCGGTCGCCGTTCAAGGACAAGGATTCCCGGGAGCACTTCGAGATGCGCATCCACAAGCGCCTGCTCGACATCCTGGAACCCTCGCCCAAGACGGTCGATGCGCTCCAGCGCCTCGACCTGCCGGCCGGCGTGGACATCGAGATCAAGATCCAACAGGACTGACTCCTCCGGATCACCAGAACGAAAAGGACGAAGCGCCCTCTCCGGAGGGCGCTTCTCCAGTTTCCCCCGGCAATCCGGTTGCTGGTCTCGAATTGTCACCGACCGGTCCCTGCCGGCTCTCGAGTTGGTGCTCACGACTACCGGCGTCACCGCGGCTGCGTCGCCGGGCCGGGTTTCGGCTCGCAAACATCGCCGAACTCCCGACCCGACACCGCCCGCGCTCCCACGAGTGCTCTCGGACTGTCGCGACTGGCGTCGCCAACCCTGGCGGCGCAACTGTTCGCCGTGGTGACCACAGACCCCCCCTCCCCAGGTCCACTGGTCGAGGCAAACCGGGCGGATTGGGAGAAAACGGCGGTTGAGCGGTTGCAGAAGCGGCGTTCGAGTCTGGACCGGGCAGTGGCAGGTACCTGAGGAAGCGAGCATTCGGTTTGTGAACGAGCAGGCGCCTGCCGATGCCCGTCCACCGTGGAGATGCGACCCACAACCTTGGAAAGGAAGGACTAGCCCTTCAACTTTCGACGCCGTTGCTGACTCGCCTCGAGCAGGTCCTCGGCCACGTCGTGCCGCTCGGCAGCCGCTGAGATGATCGCCTGGAGCGTGGCGGCCGCTGGGAGTGCCAGCATCGCCCCGACCACGCCCAGCAACGCTGCGCCGGCGATGACCGAGCCGAACGCCACCGCGGCGTGAATCGCCATCGTCTGCGAGGTGATGCGGGGGGCGAGGAGGTAGTTCTCGACCTGCTGGTAGACGGCGATCACGATCAGCACCCACAGGCCCGACATCGGTTCGTCGATGAGGCCGATCAGGACTGGAAGGGCGCCGGCGAGGTATGTGCCGACGACGGGGACCACCTGGGAGATCACTCCCACCCAGATGGCGAGGGCCAGGCCCGATGGGAGGTCGATGATCTCGAAGGCCGCCCAGTGGACGACGGCGGCGATGACCGCGAGGATGCCCCGGGACACGATGTAGCCACCGGTCTTGGCGATGGCCAGGTCCCAGACCTCGAGTACGTACCTCTGGCGCCTTTCGGGGAGCAGCGAGCAGACGGTTCGTCGCAACTTGGGGCCCTCGGCCACCAGGTAGAAGGCGAACAACCCGATGGTGAACACCTGGAACAGCACGTTCGCGACGGTGGTGCCGAACTTGGCAAGGTCGTCTGCGAATCCGCTCAGCCGTTCGGCAAGGGCCCCGGAGTCCCAACTGTCACGGACGTCGGCGGTGGCATTGTCGATACCGAGGTTGTCGGCCAGGAACTCGTCGACGGACTCGAGGTAGCTGGGGAGGTTGTCGCTCAATTCGGTGACCTGTTCGGAGAGCAACGAGCCCATGGCGAATCCGAAGCCACCGAGGCCCGCGAGGAAGGCGAGGAACACGAGGGTCGTCCCCAGTCCCCGGCGGATGTTCCAGCGTTCGAGGGCGTTGACGGCTGGTTCCATGGCGAACGACAGGAACAGCGCCACAAGCAGGATGATGAACAGGGAACGCAGCGACTCGAGGACACCCTGGAGGTACCAGAGGCCCGCCAGCCCACCGAGGAACAGGAGGATCGAACGCACCAGCCAAGGGGGCGGGTACATCGGGGGGTTGGGCGTCGGATCGAGTTCGGACACGGACCCAGACGGTAGTTGCGGACGGGGGGGTGACCGCGGATTCGCGGCGTTGTCGGGGACCGCTAACGCCCCTAGCCTTGGGCCCTGCGCCTCCGGAGGTTTCCGTTGGTGCGAAAAGCGATGTTCGTGAAGGCCCGCCCGAATCCCCGGGGAGACCGGCGGGAACCACCCGACACAACCGAATTACCGCTCCGCCGGGTCTTCCCGTGCGGAGCGTTCGCGTGAAGCGGCCCGAACGGGCCGATCGCCAGGGGATGACCCCGGGCGTATCAACAGGAGCCACCATGGCGAACAAGGCACTCGTCGGCGAGAAGGTCGGCATGACACAGGTCTGGGACAGCGACAACGTCGTTGTCCCGGTCACCGTGTTGCGTGTCCGGCCAAACCGCGTCGTCCAGGTCAAGACCGCCGAACGCGATGGGTACAGCGCACTCCAGGTGACCTTCGGCCAACGCGAAGAGCGCAAGATCACCCGTCCCGAGGCCGGCCACTTCAGGGCGGCCGGCGTGCAGCCCGGGGTCCGTCTGCTCGAGTTGCGGCTCGATGATGTAAGCGAGTACGAGGTGGGTCAGGAACTCACGGTCGACGCTCTCGCCGAGGTGGCACACGTCGACGTCACCTCGGTCAGCAAGGGCAGGGGCTTTGCGGGCGTCATGAAGCGCCACAACTTCAAGGGCCAGCGGGCCAGCCACGGTGCCCACAAGGTCCACCGCAAGCCAGGCGCCGTCGGCCAGTGCGCCACTCCGTCCAGGGTGTTCAAGGGCAAGAAGATGCCCGGCCGCATGGGCAACCAGAAGACCACCACCCAGAACCTGGTCGTGGTCGAGGCCGACGCCGAACGCGGGTTGCTGCTCGTCCGGGGTTCGGTGCCCGGCCCCACGGGCGCCACCGTCCTCATCCGCAATGCCGTGAAGCGGGTTCGGTGATGGCCAGCATCCCGATGCGCAGCCTCAGCGGTGGCGATGTCGGCGTCGTCGAACTCGACGGAGCCACCTTCGGCATCGAGCCGAACACCGCTGTGATGCACCAGGTGGTTACCGCCCAGTTGGCGGCACGCCGCAGCGGTACCCAGAGCACCAAGACCCGGGCCGAGGTCCGTGGTGGTGGGGCCAAGCCGTGGAGCCAGAAGGGCACCGGGCGGTCCCGCCAGGGCTCGATCCGTTCACCCCAGTGGCGTGGCGGTGGCGTGGCGCTGGGCCCCAAGCCCCGCAGTTACGCCCAGAAGACCCCCAAGAAGATGATCCAGTTGGCGTTGCGGTCGGCACTGTCCGACCGTGCGGCCGAGGGACAGATCGTCGTGGTCGATGCCTGGGGCTTTGAGGCACCCCGCACCAGGGACGCCGTGGCCGTCCTGTCCGCACTCGACATCGAAGGTCGGGTCCTGGTGGTAGCCGGTCGCGACGACGTGAACACCTGGAAGAGCTTCGCCAACCTGCCCGAGGTCCACGTGGTCTCGCCGGGTGAGCTCAACGCCTACGACGTGCTGGTCAGCGACACCGTGGTCTTCTCCAGGGACACGCTTCCCGCATGTCCCCCCGCAGCAGCCGAGCCCGAGGCCGAGGCCGTCGCCGAGCCCGATGCCGAGCCCGATGCCGAGCCCGACGAGTCGCCCACCGGCGACGAGGAGGAACAGGCATCGTGAAGGACGCACGCGACGTCATCGTCCGACCGATCGTGTCAGAAAAGTCGTATGAACTCCTGGAGGCCAACGTCTACACCTTCGAGGTGCCGAGGTCGGCCTCCAAGCCCGAGATCCGTGACGCCGTCGAGTCCATCTTCGACGTCAGCGTCCTCCGGGTGAACACGCTGAACCGGAATGGCAAGCGAACCCGCAACCGGCGCACCGGCACCTGGGGCAAGCGACCCGACGTCAAGCGGGCCTACGTCACCCTCGCCGAGGGCGACTCCATCGAACTGTTCGAGGGCAGGTAGCCATGCCACAGCGCAAGCGCAAGCCGACCAGCCCCGGCCGCCGGTTCCAGACCGTCTCGGACTTCTCGGCCATCACCAGGTCGACCCCCGAGAAGTCGCTGGTAGAGAAGCAGACATCGACCGGTGGTCGCAACAACTATGGTCGCAAGACCGCCCGCCACCGTGGTGGTGGCCACAAGCAGCGGTACCGGGTCGTCGACTTTCGACGCAACAAGGACGGCGTGCCCGCCAAGGTCGCCGCCGTCGAATACGACCCCAACCGCAGTTGCCGCATCCTGTTGCTCCACTACCACGATGGCGAGAAGCGCTACATCCTCGCCCCGAAGGGCGTCGAGGTCGGCGACACGCTGCAGTCGGGTCAGGGCTCGGAGATCCGCTCCGGCAATGCCCTGCCGTTGCGGTACATCCCCGTCGGTACGGTCCTCCACAACATCGAACTCCAGCCGGGTGGCGGTGGGAAGATGGCCCGCAGCGCCGGCTCGAGCGTCCAGTTGGTGGCCAAGGAGGGCGACTTCGCCACCCTGCGACTTCCCAGCACCGAGATGCGGCGGGTGCGCATCGACTGTCGGGCGACCATCGGGGAGGTCGGCAACCAGGAGCATGAGCTCATCAAGATCGGAAAGGCCGGTCGCAATCGCTGGAAGGGCGTCCGCCCCCAGTCCCGCGGCGTGGCAATGAACCCGGTCGACCACCCGCTGGGTGGAGGCGAGGGCAAGTCCTCGGGCGGCCGTCATCCCGTGTCGCCATGGGGCAAGCCCGAGGGTCGTACCCGTTCGCGCAAGAAGCAGTCCGACAAGATGATCGTGCGTCGCCGTCGTCGGCGCGGATCGCGGAGGTAGGCAGCAGTGCCACGGAGTCTCAAGAAGGGACCGTTCGTCGACGATCATCTCCTCAAGAAGGTCGACGCCCTCAACGAGTCCGGCGAGAAGAAGGTCATCAAGACCTGGTCCCGCCGGTCCACGATCATCCCCGACATGGTCGGCCACACCCTGGCCGTCCACGACGGTCGCAAGCACGTCCCCGTGTACATCACCGAGGCGATGGTCGGCCACAAGTTGGGCGAGTTCGCCCCGACGCGGACCTTCCGGTCGCACACCGGCCAGGAGCGGGGGGTGAGTCGCTGATGGGCACCGCCGCCCTCAAGACCAACGAGGGACGCCCGGGCACCCGGGCCGTAGCCCGCCATGTGCGTGTCTCGGCTTCGAAGGCCCGCGAGGTCCTGAACCTCGTCCGTGGCGAGTCGTACGGTCGGGCCAGCGAGATCATCGCCTTCTCGGAGCGCAGCGTTGCCAAGGTCGTCGGCAAGTGCCTCGATTCGGCCGTAGCCAATGCCGAACACAATGACCAGGTCCCTGCCGAAGAGCTCTTCGTGTCGGCCTGCTATGCCGACGAGGGAGCGACCCTGAAGCGATGGCGTCCGCGTGCCCGTGGTCGCGCCACCCCGATCCACAAGCGCACCTGCCACATCACGGTGGTGGTGAGCCGGTACACGGAAGAGGAACTCGAGCGGATGGCAGCCCAGGACGCCCTGCGGGAGCGCACCGGTGCCAGTGCCCGTGCCGCCGTCTCGCGTCGCGAGCGCGTCGAGAAGAGCCGTGCAGCCGAGACCGCCCGCGAAGCCGAGCACGACCACGAGCACGATGACGGACACGACCACGAGCACGATGACGGACACGACCACGAGGCAGTCGAGGTCGAAGACGCC
>DCXR01000050.1:52207-53602 GCA_002329075.1 Candidatus Neomicrothrix sp. UBA2131 | reverse complement strand
TGCCACATCGCGAAGGCACCCGCCCCCAACTCGGAGCGGGTGCGATCCGGAGCCCGACATTCACCGGACCCCCGACCGGAGGACCCCCTTTGGCGACACCCGAGTATCGGTCGGGCACGTTCACCCGGTCATCCGGTCACCCCCATGTTCGCGCCACGGGGTTGCCGAATGCAAGTGGTCCCAATCCGCTGGGGCCGATCCCCCTCGACAGCCAGTAGTTTTGCCGCCGTGAACGCGTTGGCCGACCTCCTTGCCGAGAAAGGGCACCTCGTCCTCGACGGGGCGATGGGCACGCAGCTCTTCGAGGCCGGCATGGTGGCCGGCGACGCCCCCGAGAGTTGGAACCTCAGCCGCCCCGACGACATCACCGCCATCCATCGCTCCTACGTCGCCGCCGGGTCCGACGTAATCCTCACGAACTCCTTCGGTGGCACCAGGTTCCGCCTCAGGCTCCATCACCTCGATGACCGGGTCCACGAGGTCAACGCCGCGGCAGCACGCAATGCCAGGGCAGCCGCCGACGAGGCCGACCGCCGAGTGCTCGTCGCCGGCTCGATGGGACCGACCGGCGAGTTGGTAGTGCCACTCGGTCGCCTCACCCCCGAAGAGGTCGAGGACGGCTTCGCCGAACAGGTGGAGGGGCTCGCCGAGGGAGGTGCCGACATCCTCTGGCTTGAGACCCTCAGCGCCCTCGACGTCCTCGAGGCAGCCGTGCGGGGCGTGCGCAAGGCGTCTGACCTGCCCCTGGTCGCCACCATGAGCTACGACACCGCCGGCCGCACCATGATGGGCGTCACCGGTACCGCCCAGGGCGAGTTGGTCGCCTCCCTGGGTCTCGATGCCTCCGGCGCCAACTGCGGAGCGACCCTTCCCGACACCGAGGCTGCGGTGGCCCTCATCCGGGCGACCTGCGGTGATATCCCGGTCGTCTCGAAGGCCAATGCCGGAATCCCCGTCTGGCACGGAGCCGAACTCCACTACGACGGCACGCCCGAAGTGCTCGCCGCGCACGCCGTCCGTGTCCGCGATGCGGGCGTTTCGCTCATAGGCGCCTGCTGTGGCAGTGGGCCCGAGCACATAGAGATGATCGCCAGGGTGCTGTCCGGCGAACTCCCGGTACCCGAAGTGGAAGTTCCCGTCCCCGAAAGTGACCTCACACCGGCCCCCCCACGGGAACGTCGCCGTCGGCGGTCGCGCGGCTGACCACGAACTCGACCCCCCGGCGGCTGGCTGCCCTGTTCCTGGCCGTCCTCCTGACGGCCTGCGGACCAGGCTCCACGCCGGGCACATCGTCGACCCTTCCACCGACCACGACCACCACGACCCTTCCACCGACCACGACCACCACGACCCTTCCACCGACCACGACCCCCACAACCACCACCACAACCACCA
>DCXR01000050.1:0-51860 GCA_002329075.1 Candidatus Neomicrothrix sp. UBA2131 | reverse complement strand
ACCACCACAACCACCACAACCACGACCACGACCACGACCACCACGACCCTTCCGCCAACCACGACCACCACGACCCTCCCGGCCACGCCGATCGCATTCGGAGATGGAGAGGTCGCCCGCATCGTCGTCACCGGTGATTCGATCACCGACCAGTGGATCCCCCACCTGGCGGACCTGCTCGGCGACGCCGCCGAAGTCGTCGACCGTGCCCACGGGGGAACTGCCCTGTGTGACTGGTTCGAGGAACAGGGAACCGACATCAGCCTCGAGCGCCTCGCCGACTGGCGCCCGCACGTGCTCGTAGTCGATCACGGCGGAAACGCGTTCACCGAGTGCATCGCCGACCACGTCGGCGCCGACTACTACGAGAAGTACCGGATCGACGCCGAGTACGCGATCGGCCTGGCGGCCCAGACCGACACCCGTGTGCTGTTCGTCGCCCAGCCGGTCTCCCGTACCGAGAAGTCGGTCGGGACCCACTATGTGTTCGCCGGCCTTCCGGAATCCTTTCCCGACGGATCCGTCCGCCACGTCTCCACCTGGCCGGTGCTGTCCCCCGACGGCCGATTCGTCCAGGAATCGACCTGTGCCGTCCATGAACCCGGTTGCGTCGACGGCAGTGGGTTCCTCCGTTCACTGCCACCCGGCGGCCACCTCGAGCCCCTCGGAGCCTGGCGCTACGCCCTGCTGGTGGCCGACGAGTTGGTAACGGCAGGCTGGCTGCCCGAAGACGCCGTCAGCCGGGATTGAGCCAGTCGCTGGCAGCGATCGCCGCCCGGGCTGCGCCGGCGCCCTCCTCGAAGAGCGGGTCGGTCTCGCCGAAGTCGAGGTCCAGGCCACCGCCCGGATCCCGGAGCTCGATGTGGAGGACCTCGATGTCGGGGGGAACGTCGAGCCACTCCTGTCGGGTGAGCTCGGTCGTGGCAGCCCGAAAGCCCGTCAACATGAGCGTGAGCGCCGTCTGTCTCTCCGGAGGCAGGAAGTCGGCGGCCACATCGAACACGACCAGGCGGGTCGGTCGGAGCGTGACCGCGTGGCGCAACGGAACATTCGAGAGCACGCCACCGTCGAGGTGGAGGTCACCGTCGGTGAGGGGCACCGCTGGAAAGACCCCGGGGATGGCGGCGGAGGCACACAGGACGTCGACCGACGGGCCCTCGCTCCACCAGCACAGGCGGCCGGTGGACGCCGCTGTGGTCCCCACGTGGATCGGAATCAGCGTGTCACCCAGGTTCGCCACCGGCACGTGCTCCTCGAGCAGTTTCCGGAGCCGTTCGCCGGAATCGAAGCCGGGCCGCCCACGGAGGATCGACACCAGGGTGCGGAGCGTCCCGCCACGGACCGGTGGATCGGTGGCCACCTCCCGCCAGATCTCCTCGAGCAGGTCGACCTGTCTCATTGACGGATCGTTGGCGATGGGCAGTCCGTTGAAGGCACCTGCCGACACCGCTACGACGGCGTCCGGGAAGATCCCGGCCGACAGGACCTCGCGCAGCATCCCCACCTGGGCGGCACCACGGACAGCGCCTCCCGACATGACGAACACCGTGTGCTGCTCGCGCTTCCGAAGGCGTCTCGGGAGCCGATGCCGAAGACGCGACAGCCGGGACATGCCGGGGAGTCTGGCACGATCGGGACCCCTCCCGACCCCTGCGACGGCTACCTTCACCATCGTGCCCATCATCCACCTCGAAGCAACCCATCCGGTCGTCGCCTCGGACCGCTACTCAGGAGCAGGGCACCCGATGCGGGAGGTGACCCGTACGATCGCCTTCGAGGGAACCTGGGACGCCGATCGATCGTCGCTCGTTCGGGGAATCTTCGACGGCCTCGCAGCAGAGTGGACGGCCACAAGGGGTGCTCCCGAACGGGCGCTGCCCCTGCTGGACGCCCTCGACCGTGGCGGAGTAGCCGGGGGAACGGTCATCGAACTCGGATCGGGCACCGGCCTCGTCTCCGATCACCTGATGGAGCGCTTCGATCGGGTAGTGGCAGTCGACCTCTCCTTCGAGATGCTCCGACACGGAGTCACCGACGCACCACAGGTCAACGCCGATGCCGCCCACCTCCCCCTGCTGACCGGGGTGGCCGACGCCCTGGTCCTGATGAACATGTTCCTCTTCCCAGCCGAGACGGCCCGCTGCCTAGCCCCCCGGGGCGCCCTCGTATGGGTGAACAGCCGTGCCGAGGACACTCCGATCCACCTCACCGCCGACGAGGTCCTCGAGTCACTCACGGCTGCGGGCACCGGTGAATGGTCGGGCGTGGCCTCACGCGCCGGCGAGGGTTCCTGGTGCGTCCTGCGGCGCTGTTGAACCGGCCACGTCCCGGGGGTTGCACCACGCACCTTCCCGGTTAGCCTTTCGGAGTTCCGGTCAACCGGTCGGTACACAGTTTCCAGAAAGCAGTCCTGCAATGCCCACCGGCACCGTGAAGTTCTTCAACAACGAGAAGGGTTACGGGTTCATCTCCCGTGACGGCGACGACGATGTCTTCGTCCACTACTCCAACATCGAGGGCAGCGGCTTCCGCAGCCTCGACGAGGGTCAGACCGTCGAATTCGAGGTCGGCGCAGGCCGCAAGGGCCCCGAGGCCCTGAACGTCCGCAAGGTCTGAGCCCACCCTCCCGGCTCAGCCGGGAACAACGGCACCGGCTACGGCAGGTGCCGAAAACCTCCGGAGCGCTGTCAGCGCGACGACGTACGCCAACAGGCCGAGTATCAGCACGGCCCTGAATCCGAACGTCATCGAGAGGATCGTGGTCAGCACCGAGCCGATCACCGAGCAGAACCCGTTGACGGCCCACGCCCACGCGACATAGGTGGGACCTTCCGCGCCCAGGCCGGCGACGACCCGCAGGCCCAGGGGCATGAACAGGCCCAGCACGACCCCGAGTGGTGCGAGCAGTACGAGCGTTGCCAAGACGCGCACGATCAGCGGGCTGGACAGCAACGCTTCGGTCAGCGGTCCTATCCCCACCAGGTAGACCGCCGTCAACAACGCCAGTACCCCTCCGGCCTCCATGCGGAGACGGGGCCGGTCAGCGAGCCGCCCACTCAGGGATGCCCCGATGCCTGTGGACACGAGCAGTGCCGCCAGGGTGACCGTCAGCGAATAGGTCGGATACCCGAGCAGCAGGGTCAGCCGCTGGATCAGGGCGATCTCGAACAGCATGAAGCCCAGGCCCAGGGATCCAAAGTAGACGCCCGAGGTGAGCTTGTGCGGCAGCGCCTGCCACGTCTGCCGGACCAGCACGAACGGCAGGAGGAGAAACACCCCTGCGAACACCGATGCGATTCCGAGCAGGAACAGCAGCAGGCGTTCGCCGATCGCGTCTTCGGGGTCGACAAGGGCATCGACGTCGCCGAGGATGTCGACCGCAACGGTGGAGAACGGGGTGAAGTGCCAGAAGAAGGGCGAGTCATCGTGGACGGCCGACACCATGTAGGAACCTGAGCACGCTGAGTGCCGGGCGTCCTCAGACCCCGAAGCGGTCGCCGTGATACACGCGCCGCCCACGGCACCCGGCACGTATTCCACGGTCCCGCCCTCGAGGGACAACACCTTCTGCGAGAACCGTTCGATCTCCTCCGTGGTGAACGCCACCTGCTTGATGACGATCGTCGCCAACTCGACATGGGCGTCAGACGTTCGGGCCACCATCAGGTGGAGTCCCGGATCCTGCACCCCGATCTCCCGTAGCGCTGCACGCGCGGTGTTGAGGTAGCGCCGTGTCCGGTTCGGCCTGGCATCGAAGTCGAACTCGCCGAACTGGGCGATGATCACGCCCCGCTCGCCGAGGTGTTCGAGCGACTCGACCAGCATCTCGACGGTGTAGAGGTAGCTCTCCGACAGCACGAACGCCCCCGAGGAGGCGGCGTTGGTCGCCGCATAGCTGTCGGGGGCCACGAACCAGGTCAGGTCGAACTCGGCGTCGCTGCGTGCCAGGTGCGTGCGCCCGTCAGCCGTGACGACGTGTACCTCGGGTTCGTCGACGAGGTTGCCCGAGTACTCCCGGTAGCGACCCTCGAGCAGCCCCGTGGTCACAGGGTTCAATTCGACGGCCTCGATGCCGGTCGCTCCGAAGTAGCGCGACGCCAGGATCTCGTGGCCACCAGCCGACCCGATGATCAACTCCCGCCCGGGCGCTTCGCCGAGGACCTCGAACGGCAGCGAGCGGACGTCCTCCTCGAAGTCGGTCAATGCAGGGAGGTCGCCATCGAAACCGACGATGTTCGAGCCCACGAGGCCGTCGTGGTACAGGATGTGGCGCCCGAAGACCTCGCTCCCGACGTCGACGCGAAAGACCGGCCCCCATGCGGTGTGTTCGATGTCGGCCCCGCCGATGTGCTTGCTGCCCTCCGTCGTGATCGAGGGCAACGCTCCCAGGGTGGGAAGCAGGAGCAGCACGATGCCGACCGCACCGGCAACTCCCCGGAGCGCTTCGCCGGGATCTTCCAGCAGGCAGGCGACACCGGCGAGCACCGCTGCGGCCAGGTACACGGCAGCCGGCGGTCCGATCATGGCGTGGAGCGGCACGGCGAGGGCACAGGCCAGACCGGCACCGAGCAGGTCGGCCGCATAGAGCCTCCCCACCCGCTCCCGGCGACGGCTCAGCAGCGACGAGACGAACACCCCGATCGCCGCGAACGGCAGGAAGAGGGCGAGGCACAACAGCCCGAGCCGTCCGGCATTGAGCACCGCCGCACCCGACGTGTACTCCCAGAGGGCCACCGTGTCGAGCGGCATCCGGGCCACGGCGACGTACCCCAGCCCGGTGGTGACCGAACCGACCAGGGCCGACCGGGCCAGCAGCCGATCGAGGGGCGCCTCCCGCAGCCTCCGTGACACGGCCAGCAGGACCCCGCCGTGCCGAGTCCCAGGAGTGCCAGGCCGATCACGAGATAGGTGAAGTGGTAGAAGAGTTTGAACGAGACGACCCGGGTGTAGGCGATCTCGATGAGCAGGCCTGCGAGGCTGACGAGTGCGATGCAGACGTCGTGGCGACGGTCGCTGGAGGAGGTTCGACTCATTGGCCCCGACACGGAGGCCGACCCTACTCCCGCACCCTTGCCGCCCCGGGGCGCCACCGAACGGAGAACCGACAGGTGGTAGCGTCGTACCGCGTCCTCCACCAGCGTGTGGCCCACCATCCGCTGCAGGGACACCCGTGCCCTCATCGACTTCCTCGTGGCGGCCTTCGGCTTCGAGGAACACTTCAGCGTCCCCGGCGAGGACGGCAAGGGCATCATCCACGCCCAGGTCCGATGGCCGGACGGCGGAGGGGCGATGCTCGGCGACGCCGACCGGGGTGACGCCGACCACCTCGCCCTCCCCCTCGGACCGGTCAGCATCTACGTGGTCACCGACCAGCCCGACGCCCTCCACGACCGGTCCGTGGCCGCCGGGGCACGGGTCGTGTGGGGCCTCAGCGACGAGGAGTACGGCTCCCGGGGGTTCTCCTGCCTCGACCCCGAGGACAACGTCTGGAGTTTCGGCACGTATTCCGGCGAGTAGGCGGCGGGGCCGATCGGCTGCAACAGTGAGGCGATGACCAACCCCGCGAACGACGGCCTGCGCCTTCTCTGGGACGGCTTCTGCGACGACCTGAAGGCCGGCGCCGACCACGTCCTCGACCCTGATCGGCCCGGGGACGCGATCGACCGGGTCGAGGGGCTCCGACTCCTCCTCCGCTCCCTCGCACGGGGCGTGGGCAGGACGCTCGAGGGCGGCGACCACGAGTATCCCGAACTCTCCTGGGTGCACCCGATGAAGTTCGGTCAGGACAACCCGGACGGCCTCTACCAGACAGCCGGCGTGGACCTCTCGAACTCGTACCGCCTGTCCGGCAACCTCGGTTCGGTCCGCTACCTCGGGCTCAGCATCATGAGCTTCGACTTCGACGACGGCCCGATCGAACAACTCCTGAACCTCAACGGCGACCAGTTGGGGACCGATGTCACCGGCGACTTCAGCGTCGTCTTCTCGTCAGAGCCGCCTCCCCCGGACACCGAGGACGGCACCTGGTTCCAACTCCCCGCAAAGCGCTCCAACCTGATGGTTCGACAGTTCTTCGGCGACTGGGAGCACGAGGTACCCGCCGACCTGCACCTCGAGTGCCTCGACCCCGGTCCCCCCGTGAGCCGACTCGACGCGGATGGGCTGTCCGACGGCCTTCGCCAACTGCTCCGCCTGAGCGTCGCCATCCCGGCGTTCTGGGCCGACTTCGGACGCTCGCACCTCGAACGGGGCGAGGTCAACACCTTCGGGCACGTCGCGGCGACCCCGGAGAGCACGGTGTCCAAGGGCGGCAGTCCCGACCAGGCCTACGGCCAGTGCTGGTGGCGGGTCAGCGAGGACGAGGCCCTGCTCTACGAGGTCGAGGTCCCCGACTGCGCCTACTGGGGAGTCCAGTTGGGCGACGTCTGGTACCAGTCCCTGGACTGGGTGAACCGGCAGTCCAGCCTCAACGGGCAACAGGCGGTCGTGGATGACGACGGCGTGTTCCGTGCCGTGGTCTCCCATCGGGATCCCGGCATCGCCAACTGGCTCGACACCACCGGCGCCACCCAGGGATGCATCACCTACCGCTGGAACCAGGCGACCAACTTCCCGGTGCCGACCCTCGAACTGGTGCCGTTCGACGAGGTCACCGACCACCTTCCGGCGGACACCAGTCGGGTCACCTCGGAGGAACGCTCCGACCTGTTGCGCCGACGCCGCCGTGGGGCATTGCGGAGGTTCCGCCGATGACGGCGATCCGGCCCTCCCTATCGGTCCAGTCAGTCACATTCGCCGCCGAGGATCCCGGTGGGTGGGACGCCATGGTCGACCGGGCCGTCGCCGCCGACGTAGCCGGCCTGGACAAGCTCGTCGTCTCGGACCACGTGGCGTTCGGCGAGAACCTGGAGGCCTACGCCGACCCGTCCCTCGGAGGCACCGAGGGAGGTCGGCAGCCCACCGGCCCGGACGGTCACTGGCTCGAGCCCCTCACCGTGCTCGCCTACCTGGCGGCGCATACACAGCGGATCCGGCTCGGCACGTCGATCCTGTTGGCGGCGTTGCGACGACCCCTCGTGCTCGCCAAGTCGGCGGCCACCCTCGACGTCCTGTCCGGCGGGCGCCTGGACCTCGGTGTCGGCGTCGGTTGGCAGGAGGAGGAGTACGGGGCCGCAGGCCTCGACTTCGCCGGGCGGGGCCGCCTCCTCGACCACACCCTCGAGGTCTGCCAGGCCCTCTGGCGCGAGGAACGCACCGACTACTCCTCGGACGAGTTGGCCTTCGAGGCCATCCACGCCATGCCCAAGCCCCTCCAGTCGGGTGGCGTGCCGATCTGGGTGAGCGGTTCGGTCAACCCCCGGGTGGCCCGTCGGATCGCGGCGTTCGGGAGCGGCTGGATTCCGTGGGGATCGGCCATGGCCGACCCGGCATCGGGCATCGCCCGGATGCGCGAACTCTTCGACGGCCTCGGCCACGACCCGGCCGGCCTCCAGGTCACCGGTTCGATTCCGGTCGTCCGGGACGACGACGGCGTCGACCTCGCAGCCACGATGGCCGGCGCCCCGGCGCTGATCGACGCCGGCGTCACCGACTGTCGGATCAACCTCCGTGTGCCCGCCGCACGGGAGGCGGCCACCGATTACCTCGCCACCGTGGTCGCTGAGTTCGACGCGGCGACCGGAAGGGTGCCCCGGTGAAGTTGGGCCTGTTCGGCATCAACATGGGCGGCCTCGCAGACCCGGAGTCCATGGTCCGGGTGGCCGTAGCCGCCGAAGAGGCCGGCTTCGAGTCGGTCTGGACGGGCGAGCACCTCGTCGCCGCCAGCCCCCGCACGCCTCCTTCCCCGGTCCGGCCCGACACCCACTTCGTGGACCAGGTCGCCGCCCTGTCCTTCCTCGCCGCCCACACCACGACCCTGCGACTGGGGACCGGCATCGTGATCCTTCCCCAGCGCACGCCGGTCGTGCTCGCCAAGGAACTCGCATCGCTCGACGTCCTTTCGCGCGGACGCCTGGAATTCGGCATCGGGGTGGGCTACGTGCCCGTCGAGTTCGAGGCCGTGTCCGTGCCCTTCGAGGAACGGGGCGTCCGCACCGACGACCACCTCGACGCACTACGGGCGCTCTGGCGCGGCGACCTCGAGTTCGAGGGCCGCTTCACCTCCTGGCACGGTGCCGAGGCCCATCCCCGTCCCGTCCAGGCCGGAGGACCTCCGGTGCACGTCGGGGGCGGCTCGGCGGCCACCTGGCGCCGTGCCGTCACGAAGGGCAACGGCTGGTACGGGTTCGCCGTCATGCCCGACTTCGTCGAGAAGGCACTCGCCGCCCTCACACGTGCCGCCGAGACGCACGAGCGCCCGACCGGGCTGGGCGAACTCCAGGTCAGCGTCTCGCCGATCGAGCCCGTCGACAGGGACCTGTGCCGGCGCTACGAGGACCTCGGTGTGGACCGGATCATCGTCGTCCAGGACTTCCAGGCGATGTCGGGTGGCCCCGACCCGGCGGCGGCCGGCCGGGCGATCGACGGACTCCTGGCCCTGGCCGCAGAGCTCGACCTGTCCTGACCGGTCAGCCGAAGCGGCTGCGGTTGGTGGCGACCCAACGGTAGGCGGGGCCACCCGGCCACGAGGGTGGCGGCACGGCGATGGCCCTGCCGACGAGCCCCCGGCCGCCACCGAGTTCCCCGAGCACCCGGACGGCGACCCGATGGCCCCCGAGCCGCTCCCGTCTGCCACCCACCGGGCCGCTGCCGCCACCTCGGCGGACGTCAGGCCCGGGCGGTCCAGGTCGACGAACGGCACCATCGGAACCTCGCAGCGGGCGGCCATCCAGTCGGCGCAACGCCGGCAGAACCCACACCCGCCGTCGAAGACCAGCAAACGTGGATCATCACACGCTCGTGTGGTTGACTCAGTGCTTCATCAGCCGACCAGCAGGGGACGAAGCAATGTCCGACGGATACACCAAGGTGCTTCTCGAAGAATCCGAGATGCCCACCCAGTGGTACAACATGGTCCCGGACCTCCCTGAACCCCCTCCTCCACCGCTCCACCCCGGTACCCACGAACCCATCGGTCCCGACGACCTGGCGCCGCTGTTTCCGATGGGGCTGATCCTCCAGGAGGTCAGCGAGGAGTCCTACATCGACATCCCCGGCGAAGTGCTCGACATCTACCGCCTCTGGCGCCCCAGCCCCCTGCTGCGGGCCCGCCGACTCGAGAAGGCGCTCGGCACGCCCGCCAAGATCTTCCTGAAGTACGAGGGCGTCAGCCCGGCGGGCTCGCACAAGCCCAACACGGCGGTCCCGCAGGCGTTCTACAACGCCCAGGAGGGGGTCAGGCGCCTCACGACCGAGACCGGGGCCGGCCAGTGGGGCACAGCGCTGGCATTCGCCACTGCCCAGTTCGACCTCGAGTGCGAAGTCTGGCAGGTCCGCTCCTCCTATGACCAGAAGCCCTACCGGCGCACGATGATGGAACTCTGGGGCGCCACGGTGCATCCCAGCCCGTCCGACCTGACCGAGGCCGGCAGGGCGATCCTGGCCGCCGATCCGGACAGCCCCGGCAGCCTCGGGATCGCCATCTCGGAGGCCGTCGAGAAGGCCGTCCAGCGCGACGACACCCGCTATGCCCTGGGCAGCGTCCTCAGCCACGTGCTCCTGCACCAGACGATCATCGGCGAGGAGGCCCTGCTCCAGATGGCGAAGGTCGGCGAGACCCCTGACCTGCTGGTCGGCTGCACCGGTGGCGGATCGAACTTCGGCGGCCTCTCGTTCCCGTTCCTTCGGGAGAAGTTGGCCGGACGGATGAATCCGACCATCCGTTGCGTCGAGCCCGCCTCGTGCCCCTCCCTCACCCGGGGCGAGTACCGCTACGACTTCGGCGACACCGGACAACTCACGCCGCTCGTCAAGATGCACACGCTGGGCCACTCGTTCATTCCCGACCCGATCCACGCCGGCGGCCTCCGCTACCACGGCATGTCGCCGCTGGTCAGCCACATCTACGAGTTGGGCCTCTTCGAGGCCGAGTCGATCCACCAGAACGAGTGCTTTGCCGCTGCACTGCAGTTCGCCAGGGCGGAGGGCATCGTCCCTGCCCCCGAGCCGACCCATGCCATCGCCGCCGCCATCAGGGAGGCGCTGCGCTGTAAGGAATCCGGCGAGGAGAAGGTGATCCTCACGGCCCTCTGCGGACACGGCCACCTCGACCTGACGGCCTACGAGAAGTACCTGGCCGGCGAACTCGTCGACTACGACTACCCGGAGGCCAAGATCACCGAGGCCATGGCGCAGGTGCCGGTCCTGGCGTAACAGGGACTGCGAACTACAGCACCACGACCGAACGGATGACCTCGCCGCGTTCCATGCGGTGGAAGGCCTCCTCGACCTGGTCCAGGTCGATCGTCTCGGATACGAAGCGGTCCAGGTCGAGACGACCCTGCAGGTAGAGGTCGATCAGCATCGGGAAGTCGCGCTCCGGCAGGCAGTCCCCGTACCAGGACGACTTGAGCGTGCCACCGCGGCCGAACACCTCGATCATCGGCAACTCGATCTTCATCGTCGGGTTGGGCACTCCGACCAGGACGACGGTGCCGGCGAGGTCGCGGGCGAAGAAGGCCTGCTCGTAGGTCTCGGGGCGGCCGACGGCCTCGATGGCCACGTCGACGCCGTTGCCGCCGGTGAGTGCCCGGACTGCCTCGACCGGGTCCTCGCTGCTGGAGTCGATGGTGTGGGTGGCGCCGAACTCCCTCGCCAGGTCGAGCTTCCCGGCGTCGATGTCGATACCGATGATCGTGTGCGCCCCGGCCAACCGGGCACCGGCGATGGCCGCGTTTCCCACACCGCCGCAGCCGAAGACGGCGACCGAGTCGCCACGGCCGACACCACCGGTGTTCATGGCTGCGCCGAGGCCCGCCATGACCCCGCAGCCGACGAGTCCGGCGGCCTCCGGGCTGGCCGTCGGGTCGACCTTCGTCGCCTGACCGGCGGCCACGAGGGTCTTCTCGGCGAAGGCACCGATGCCGAGTGCAGGCGAGAGTTCGACTCCGTCGAGGGTCATCTTCTGGTCGGCGTTGAGGGTGTCGAAGCAGTACCAGGGCCGTCCCCGCCGACAGGCACGGCAACTACCGCACACGGCCCGCCAGTTCAGGATGACGAAGTCGCCTGGCGCCACGTTGGTGACGCCCTCCCCGACCTCTTCGATGATTCCGGACGCCTCGTGCCCGAGCAGGAACGGGAAATCGTCGTTGATCGCACCTTCCCGGTAGTGCAGGTCGGTATGGCAGACCCCGCAGGCCTGGACGGCGACGAGGACCTCGCCGGGTCCCGGATCCGGCACCTCGATGGCCTCTATCGAGACCGGTTCACCCTTGGCTCGTGCGACGACGGCCCGAACGGCGTGCGGCATGGCTGGACTCCTCTGCTCTTCTTGGCGGGCGGCACGCTAACACTCCCGTTCTGCGGGGTATCACCCCTCGGGACGAGCCCGGTAGCCGAGCATCGTGATCGGGTCGTCGGCAGAGGAGGCGATCTGGCCCTCCTCCCCCGCAGGGCCGGGCCACCTCCCGACCGGGCCAGGGGGGCAACGGATCGCCTCCTGTGCGGATGGCCCGGAGGCTGCTAGACGGAGGAACCTCCGGGAGCCCGGCATTTCGACGTCGGACCTCACGGGCTACGCCAGCGGTCCGACCAGCGGGCAAGTCCGAACATCACACCGATGACCACCAGGAGGAAGCCGACGCCGGCCAACGGGAGGACATCGGTGGCGATGAGGATCACCACGCCGATGGAGACCAGCATCGTCGAGAGGCAGCCCACGACGGAATCCTCGCACAGTCGTTGGGATCATCCGTCTTCCGCCACCTTATTGGGAACCATTCTCACTAGAATCCGGGGATGCCCCGACTCCTGCCAGTCCTGCTCGCGGTCCTGCTCACCTCGGGATGTGGAAGTCCAGCGCAGGGAGCCGGCATCCTGGCCACCACCCCCCTCTGGGCGGAGATCACCTCTGCAACGGCCTGCGGCCGTCCTGTCGAATCCCTCATGCCAGTTGGAACCGACCCCCACAGCTTCGAGCCATCACTGGCCGACCGAGGCCGACTCGACGCCACACTGCTGCTGGTCGCCAACGGTGGCAACCTCGAAGAAGGCCTCGAGGACACCCTGTCGGCGACGCCCACCTTCGTCCACTACATCGTCAGCAACGACGACGCCTCCGAGTACCACGACGACGACACCCACCACGACGACGACACCCACCACGACGACGACACCTCCGATCCACATATCTGGCTTGATCCGGTATCGGTCGCTGATTCGCTGCCGGCCCTTGCCGAGGCACTCTCTGCGCACGCAGGCCTGGATCCGGTTTCCGTCGAGGCATGCCGACGGGAACTTGACGCCCGACTCCGGCTACTCGATCGCGATATCGGCGACCGTCTGGCCACGATTCCCGACGCCCGCCGCGTCCTCGTGACCGATCACGCCATGCTCGGCCATTTTGCGGACCGCTACGACCTCGAGGTCGCCGAAACGGTCCTTCGATCGCATTCGTCGATGGCCCAACCGAGCGCCCACGACCTCGAACTCCTAGCCGAGGAGATGAGCGACCAGGGTGTCGCTGTCGTGGCCATCGAAGAAACCGGCCGCAACGCCGACTCCCGACGACTCGCCGAGCACACCGGGGCGACGATCGTCGAGATTCCACTCCGACTCGGTCCCGAGGGCTCCCCCACCGGCACCTACGAGGGGATGCTTCGCATCCTCGCCGAGCGCCTGGACGACGCACTTCGCGGCTGACCCCCCGGGCTCGGCTACCGTCGCCATCCCATATCCGGGGCATAGGAAGGGGGAGGCACATTTACGTCGCCATCACCGGCGGCACCGGCTTCATCGGGTCGCACTGCGTCGCCCACGCCGTCGCCAGTGGGCACCGCGTGCGCATGCTCGTCCGCAACCCCGACAAGGCCCGGACAGCGCTCGACGTGCACGGCGTCGACCGCAGCGCCGTCGACATCGCCATCGCAGACCTGACCGACGCTCCCGCATTGCGTGCCGGCCTCGAGGGTGTCGACGCCGTCCTCCACGTGGCGGCGCTCCTCAGCTTCAAGGCATCCGACGGTCCCTCCATGCGGCGCATCAACCCCGCCGCAACCGAGGTCATCCTGGACTCCGCCCTCGACATCGGGCTGGACCCGGTGGTCTACGTCTCGACGGTCGGTGTGTTCATGCCTCCCCGAGGCATCAACCTGTCGGCAGACGACGACCCCTCCACCGGGTGCGGCCCCTACACGGACAGCAAGATCGCAGCCGAGCAGGTCGCCCGACGGCACCAGTCCAAGGGCGCGCCGGTCACCTGCGTGTATCCGGGCGGTGTGATCGGGCCTTCTGACCCGAGCCCGGACCTGAGCGACTCGATGGCGACACTGCGCGACCTCCTGCGCGGCTCGGTCGTGCCCTTCCCCGCCGAGATCCGCATGGGCTGGGTAGACGTCCGCGACGTGGCCCGTGTGTGCGTCGGTGCCCTCGAACCGGGGCGCGGGCCGCGCCGCTACCTGGTGTCGGGCGACATGGTCTCGATGGGCGAATTCACCGAACTGTTCACGACGCTGACCGGCCGGCGCTTCCGGCACCTCTCCCCGCCGGCGCCGGTGATGCTCGGTCTGGGCCACGCCTTCGAGGCGGCGGGCCGCCTGCTCCGGAGGAGGCTCCCCCTCAATGCCGAGATCGGACGCCTGTTCGCCGAATCGGTGCGTTCGGGCGGCTGGGACACGGCCGACCAGTCACCGGCGGCGGAGTTCGGCTATCCCGGCCACACCCTCGAGGAGACGCTGGGCACCACGATCCGCTGGCTACACGCCACCGGCCACTTCGCCGACCGCCACGCCGGTCACCTCGCCGGCTGAGGTGCCTCGCGGAGGCCCCCCACTCCCATCACTGCGAAGCAGAACAGCACGGCGACCAGCGCCATCGTCGCCCCGGCCGCCGTGTCGTGGTGATAGCTGATCAGCGCTCCGAGCACGACGGCGACGGACCCCACGCCGACCGCCGTCGCCATCACGAGCGGAATGCGGCGCACCACGAGAACCGCCGTCGTCGGCGGTGCCACCAGGAAGGCGAAGACGAGCAGGCTCCCGACCGCCTCGAAGGAAGCCACTACGGACATCGCCACCAGGCCCATGAGAACCAGGTGGGTGAGGCGTGGCCGCAGACCCAGCAGGGCCGCCTGCGTCTCGTCGAAGGTGAGCACCAGGAACGCCCGGTGAAAGACGAAGGCCCCGACGACTGCTATCGCAGCGGCAACTGCCTGGCGCCAGAGGTCAGCCGTCTCGAGCCCCGTGACCGAACCGAAGAGCACCCGGTGGAGGTCGCCCACATCGGCCGTCGCCCCCGCCGAGACGATCACGACCGCCAACGCCAGCATGCCGACGAACAGGAGGCCGATCGAGGCGTCCTCGGGCATGGGTGAGTGCCGGCGCACGACGTGGACCCCGCCCACCATCACGGCGGCGGCGACCAGGGCCCCGAGCGTGGGGCTCACCCCGATGACCACGGCGAGGGCGATGCCCGGTAGCACCCCGTGGGCGAGGGCGTCGCCGAGGAAGGTCATGCCCCGCAGTACCACCCAGGTCCCGACGACCGATGTGGCGACAACGGCGAGCAGGCCGGCCAGCAGGGCGCGTTGCATGAACACGTTGGCGGTGAAGGGCTCGATCCACCAGCTCCAGGGATCTGTGAGGAACTCCACGGAACGAGGCTCGACCTTCCGAATCGAAAATGAGAACGAGTCTCGATTCTAGCCGGAGAGGTCCTCACCTTCGACGCAGGACCACCCGTCCTCGGGGACCACCAGGTCCACGAGGTAGGCGATGACCACGTCGGTGACGCAGTCGGAGTTGGAGAGGAAGGCGGTGTGCCCCTCGCCGTCGGAGGTGATCAACACTGCGTCGCCGATCGAGTCGGTGAGCCCATGTGCCCACGCCATCGGCGTCGCCGGGTCACCTTCGAGGGCGATCACCAGAGCCGGCACCGCCAGGTCCGCAGGCGCCACGTGCAGGGGGTCGACCGACTCCGGCAGGGCACTGCAGTCGCCCATCGCCCGGAAGGCCGGTCCGAAGTGCTCGAACGTGTCCGCCACGGCGTCGAGGGCGACGAAGAAGGACTCCTGGCTCGGACGGAGCGGGTCGTCGGCACAGTTGACCAGGTAGTTCACGTCCTGCGAGCCGTCGTAGGTACCGTCGTCCCGGCGACCCATCATCATGTCGGCGAGCGACTGGAAGATCCACCCCTCCCCCGCCCCGAGGACCTCGGTGAACGCCTGGCCCAACTGCTCCCACGTGTACGGGGAATAGAGGGCCATCGCCACGCCCATCTGGAACTCGCCGCGTGTGAGAACCCGATCGCCGGCTGGAAGGTCGCCCTCGGCCAGCAGGGCGTCCGCTGCAAAGAAGGCGACCTCGGCGCCACCGTGCGCCTCCAGGCCGCACGAGGCGTCGACATCGCACCAGTCGGCGAAGTTGGACCAGGCGTCCTCGAAGCCCCGGCCCTGGACCGCACTGACCGAGCTGATCTGTTCCGCCGGGTCGATCGGACCGTCGAGCACCATGGCCCGCACCCGGTCCGGAAACAGCGCGGCGTAGACCGCACCGATGCGGGATCCGTATGAGTAGCCGAGGAACGAGATCTGCTCCTCGCCGAGCGCCTTTCGGATCAGGTCCATGTCGCGGGCCACGTTGTTGGTGCCCACGTGGAGCGCCAGGTCCCCGGACTCCTCGAGGCACGCCGACGAGATGACCCCCGCCAACTCGAACAGCGCCGCCGGGTCCTCACCGTCGTCGAGGACGAACACCTGGTCGTCGAGGTCTTCCATGCACGACACCCTGCTGCTGCCGCCGACGCCTCGCGGGTCGAAGCCGATCACGTCGAAGCCGGGAACGACCATGTCGAGGAGCCAGCCCATGTCCTCCACGAGATCGACGCCGGAGCCGCCCGGCCCGCCGGGGTTCACCAGCAGGACGCCGATCCGACCTTCCGGGGCGGCCGCAAAGCGATTGAGGGCGATCCGGATTCTCCCCTCTGACGGATCGTCGTGGACCATCGGCACCTCGAGTGTGGTGCACTCGATCCCGTCGCCACAGGTTCGCCACTTCAATGCACCGGCCCCGGCCACCTCGTCAGTCGTCGTGGTCGGTGCAGGCGTCGTCGTGGTGCTCGTCGTCGTGGTGCTCGTCGTCGCGGTGCTCGTCGTCGCGGTGCTCGTCGTCGCGGTGCTCGTCGTCGTGCTCGTCGTCGTGCTCGTCGTCGAGACGTACTCCACCTTGCCGACGACCTGTTCCGGCCCACCGGACCCGCACGCCGCTGCGACGAACGCCACCACGAGGACAGGGACGAGGATCAGAGCCCGCCGCACGTCCGGATCCTCCCACACGAGAAAACCGGCATCAGGCCGGCCAGTGCTCCCGCAACTTCGACCAACTCTCGGCCAGCACCTCGGGGAGCACGCGCACACCCGCCGTGGCGGTCATGAAGTTGGTGTCCCCCGTCCAGCGGGGCACGCAGTGCACGTGCAGGTGCTCGGGGATTCCCGCCCCGGCAGCACGCCCCTGGTTGAGGCCCACGTTGACACCACCAGGCAGGTAGGCGGCCTCGATGGCGGCGACCGCATCCCGGACCATCGACCAGAGTTCGGCGTGCTCGGCGTCGGTCAGGTCGGCAAGGGATCCGACGGGCCGCTTCGGCATCACCATCGTGTGACCCGACGTATAGGGGTAGATGTTGAGCATCGCGAAGGCGGTCGCACCCCGGTGGAGGACGAACGACTCCTCGTCGGGGAGGCCGCTCTGCTCGACGGCGCTGAACAACGAGCCACCCTCGGGAATGTCGAGGGCGCCGGCCAGGCGTCCGTCTTCGCCGGTGCCGTCCAGGTAGGCCTGTCGCCAACCGGCCCAGAGGTGGTCGAGGCGGCTCACCGGCGCTCCGCCACCAGTAAGGCCAGGCGGTCGACGAACTCGTCGAGCGGAAGGTCGCGTTCGGGCTTGTCGGAACCCCGGGCGTTGTCGCCGACCGTGTCGTTGGCGACGTCGTCGTCCCCGACGACCAGCACATGGGGCACCTTGGCGGTCTTGGCCGAACGGACCCGCTTGCCGAGCGGATCGACGGCCGGATCGACGGTGGCCCGGAAGCCTTCGTCGGCAAGTCGGGCCTGCACCCGGTCGGCGTAGTCCTGGTGCACGTCGGCGACCGGGAGCACCCGCACCTGCTCTGGAGCCAGCCACGCCGGGAAGGCACCGGCGTAGTGCTCGAGCAACACGCCGAAGAAGCGCTCGATAGACCCCATCAGGGCCCTGTGGATCATCACGGGACGGTGACGGCCGCCGTCTGCGCCGATGTACTCGAGGCCGAAGCGCTCGGGCAGGTTGAAGTCGAGTTGGAGCGTGGAGAGTTGCCAGGGACGGCCGATGGCGTCGGTGACGTCGACGTCGATCTTGGGGCCGTAGAAGGCGCCACCACCCTCCTCGACCACATAGGACAGTCCGGCCGACTCGAGCGCCGACCGCAGGCCGTCGGTGGCCAGGTCCCAGAGTTCCACGTCGCCCACCGCCTTCTCGTCGGGGCGGGTCGAAAGCTTGGCCTGGAAGTCCTCGAAGCCGAAGGCCTTCAGCACCGAGAGGGTGAAGTCGAGCAGCGAGGCCAGTTCGTCGGGCACCTGTTCGCGGGTGCAGAAGATGTGGGCGTCGTCCTGGGTGAAGCCCCGACTGCGGAGCAGGCCGTGGACGGCTCCGGACAACTCGTAGCGGTAGACGGCGCCCAGTTCGAAGTACCGCTTGGGCAGGTCGCGATAGCTGCGCTGGCTGCTCTGGAAGACGGTGACGTGGAACGGGCAGTTCATGGGCTTCGGGTAGTACGAAGCCCCGTCCACCTCCATGGGCGGATACATGCTGTCGGCGTAGAAGTCGAGGTGGCCGCTGGTCTCCCAGAGCACCGACTTGGCGATGTGCGGGCTGAAGACGAAGTCGTAGCCGCCGACCTCGTGCCGACTCCGGCTGTAGTCCTCGATCAACTTGCGGACCAACGCCCCCCTGGGGTGCCAGACGGCCAGGCCGGGACCGAGAACCTCTGGCCATGAGACCAGGTCCAACTCGGCGGCAAGGCGGCGGTGGTCGCGCTTCTCGGCCTCGGCGAGGCGGTGCAGGTGGCCCTTGAGTTCCTTGGCACTGGACCAGGCTGTGCCGTAGATGCGTTGGAGCATCGGTCGACGCTCGTCACCACGCCAGTAGGCGCCGGCCACCTTCTGGAGGGCGAAGTGGCCGAGCCGGCCAGTTGACGGCACGTGGGGGCCGCGGCAGAGGTCCACGAAGTCGTCGCCATTCCGGTAGTAGCTGACCGCTCCCCCGGATCCGGCCTCGTCGGCCAACTCGCCGGCGACCTCGCCCGAGGCGACCTTCTCGATGATCTCGCGCTTGTAGGCGTGATCGACGAAGATTCCGAGTGCATCTGCGACACCCGCCTCTCCACGCTCGAAGGCCTGATCGGCAGCGATGATCTCGCGCATCCGGTCGTCGATGGCCTCCAGGTCCTCTGGGTCGAAGGTGGCACCCCCGGGGAGCTCGAAGTCGTAGTAGAAGCCGTTGTCGATCGGCGGGCCAATGGCGAAAGTTGCGCCGGGCCAGAGGCCGAGCACCGCCTGGGCGAGCACGTGGGCGGTCGAGTGCCTCAGCGTCTCGAGGCCACGCTCAGAGCCGGGCGTGACAATCTCGACGGTGGCGCCGTCGGCGAGCGGTACGAGCAGGTCGCACTCCGTGCCATCGACGACGGCGGCAATGGCGTCCTTGGCCAGGCCGGGCCCGATGTCGACGGCCAGGTCGGCAGAGGTCGACCCGGATGGAAGGGTTCGCTCGGACCCGTCGGGCAGCGAGACGGTGATGTCGGCCATGGACACCGAGGCTACCTACCAGCGCGCGTGGCCCTGCCCATGGGTCTCGGGGATGGACCGGTGCAACTACTCAGTCGTCGATGCCGATGAAACGAACGGCGACCCGCGTCTTGTAGCGCGTGTTGAGTTGCAGCATCACGGCCGTGAAGGCCTCGATGGCGGTGGCATTCGAGAGGCGTCCGGCGTCGAGCGGTCGGGCCCCGGGGATCTTCTCGACGATGCGCGAGACGCTCTCGACGGCCCACGGATGGTCAGAGCAGATCAGGACGTCGCTGTGCACCTCGTCCTCGATGGCACCCAACTCGACGGCCGGCACATGGTGCATGGCGGCGACCACGTAGGCACCGGGAACCATGGCCTGCACGTTGGCCGACACCGATCCCCGCGGTGGGACCAGGGGCTGGAACTCGCCCGCAACCCTGGCCAGGGCGTTGGACATGCAGATAACGACCTTGCGGTTGAGGTGCCGGGCCACCGACGAGGCAACCTCGGGTGCGGCCTCCCACGGCGTGGCGATGATGACGAGTTCACAGTCGGCGGCCTCGCCGTTGTCGCCGGAGCGGATCGAAAGGTCGTGGTCCGGAAACTCTGCGAGCAGTTCATCGCAGGTCTCGGCCGCCCTCGCCGCCGAACGGGAGCCGACGGCCACGTCGAAGCCCACCGAGGCGAGGCGGAGCACCATGGCCCGACCTGCGGGCCCGGTTGCGCCGAGCACTCCGATGTCCATCGCTGAATCCTAGGAGCCTTCGCCTGTCGCTCGCGCCGAATCAACGATTCAGGCTCCGACGGCCGGACGGAGGTAACGGCGACCTGTCAACAGGGCGAGGGCATAGGCGGCGGCGACGATGAACAGCAGGCTCCGATAGCCGGTGAGCAGTGCGGTGTACTCGAGCACGCCTCCCAGCACCGCCCCCAGGATGTTGGCGCCGAAGGCCACGGTCGATTCCTCCTCGTCGCGGAAGCGGTCGGCGAAGATCAGGTTGGCGGTGAAGATCGGGAGGAATGCCACGCCCCCCGCTACGGCCAGCCGAACACCCGGCGCCAGGGCGAGGAGCCATTCGGTCGGCACGACCCAGTTCAGGGCCAGCGCTGCCGCCAGTACGGCATAGAGCCACTCGGGCCGCCGGAGCCGCACCCTCCGGCTGACCTCGACCGCAGCGAGAACCGACACCAGCACGGACACGAACACGAGGGCGTTCACGAACCAGGTGGTGCCGAACAGCAGGGCGAATTCGACGACGTTCTTGGTCTCGAGCAGCAGGAACGCCAGCCCCATGAAAAAGACATCGGTCTGGCGCCAGAGTCCGCGCATCGGGCCGGCGGCAACCCGAACGGCCAGGACGGAGGCACCGAGGACCAGGGCGATCGCCATCAGGTAGAAGCGCGGGACGTGCGGCGTTCGCAGGTACGGGAAGGGTCGGTCGTCGGACACTGGCGCGGGGTCGTCGGCAGAAGCCACCCACCGGTCGCCCCCGTCGCAGTGCAGCGCAGCGGGGTCCTCGGAGACGGCGAGCACCGTGAGCAGGTTGGCCTGCGGGTCGACGACACAGGGTGCTGCCCCGAAGGCGTCTGTCAGGGTGGCGGCGTAGCGGTCGACCAGCCACCCCTCGCGCATGAAGTTGTACAACCCGAAGACGCCACCTGGGGCGAGGTGGTCTCGGTAGGCGGCGATGGCCTCCCGGGTGAAGAGGTAGCTCTCAAGGCGGATCGAACCCTGGCCCAGTACGACGGTGAGCGAGTCCGGGAGTGCCAGCAGGATGAGGTCCCACTGGCGGTCGGTCCGCTCGAGGAACGCACGGCCGTCGTCGATGTGCACGTTGACCCTGTCGTCGGCGTACGGCTGGCCCGGATGGTGGGTCCTGGCCACGTCGAGGATGACCGGGTCGATCTCGACGGCATCGACCCGTTCGGCGCCGTGGTCGAGGGCGACCGACACGTCGTTGCCGGAGCCTGCGCCGATGATGAGCACCTCGCCCACCTCTTCTGCGGTCCGGAAGTCGTAGACGAAGTCGTACAGGACCTCCTCGATCATCGGGTGCTGGTTCCAGGTGGCGACGTCGTTGATGCGCATGACGATCCCGCCCTCGTCGTGTTCGTCCCACGAGAGGGCGTAGTACGGCGACCAGGCCTGCGAGCCGCCGAACGACTCGGCCCCCAGCACGGCCACCAGCAGGAGCAGGGATGCCGTCCCCCATAGACGAGCTGACACTCCGTGGTTCCAGACCAGGCCCAACAGCAGCGATCCGACGATGACACCCCACACCACCGGCGAAGAGCCGAGGAAGGCGAGTGCCGAGAAGCCGACCACACCGAGGATCGAGCCGACCAGGTCCCAGCGGTAGGCGTCCAGCGGGGCCAGTCGCCGGAAGTTTCGGGCGACGCCGTCGGCGATGGCCGCCACGCACAGGGCCACGGCGGCGAACACGATCGGAAGCATGATCCAGCGGGGTGGCCCGACCGGGCGCTGGTCGGCGAAGAAGATGAGGTTCGAGCCGCCGACCTCGATGTTGACGTCGAAGAGTCGGACCATCGCCACGAACACGGCGAGGGCGACCGCCGCCCACGGGAACAGGGACCGCTCGGAACGGCTTGCCCACAGGAAGCCGAGGCCGATGCCGAGGAAACTGCCCACGAGCACGAAGTTGGAGAAGTAGGCGAGGTAGATGATGTTGGCGCCCAGCCAGCGGATCAGGGCCAACTCGACGAACAGCAGGACGAAGGCCGACAGCGCCAGGCGGGTGCGTGCGTCGCCGACAGAGGTTGCCGGTTTGTTCATCGGCCGAAGCATACCGATGCCCCCGGAAGGCCCTGAGGAGCCACGTTCACCATGCGCACAGCGGTCGGGCGGTACGGTGCCGGGGCAACAGCGGTGCCACCCGGTGCCTGTCCAACCGATCCAAGGAGTGCGTCGTGGGAATCCTCGACGGGAAACGACTGCTGATCACCGGTGTCCTCACCAACGCCTCGCTGGCCTTCGCCGTGGCGAAGTTGGCCCAGGAGGAGGGCGCCGAGATCGTCCTGAGCGGCGCCGGGCGCGGTATGCGCCTCACCAGGCGCACCGCCCTCAAGCTTCCGGTGGAGGCCGAGGTGCTCGAGTTCGATGTGACGTCCCCGGAGCAGGCCACAGCGGTCCGTGAACGCCTCGCCGACAAGTGGGGCCGGGTCGACGGAGCGCTCCACGCAATCGGCTTCGCCCCCGAGGTGTGCCTCGGCGAGGACCTCATGGCCGCCCGGTGGGAGGACGTGTCCGTCGCCGTCGAGATCTCCGCCTATTCGCTCAAGACCGTGGCCGAGGTGGTGGCACCCCTGATGACCGACGGCGGCTCGATCGTCGGACTCGACTTCGACGCCCGCTTCGCCTGGCCGGCCTACAACTGGATGGGTGTGGCGAAGGCTGCCCTCGAGTCGACGTCGCGTTACCTGGCGCGTTCGCTCGGCGACGACGGCATCCGGGTCAACATGGTCGCTGCCGGGCCGATCCGCACCGTGGCCGCCAAGAGCATCCCCGGCTTCGCGGTGTTCGAGGATGCCTGGGGCACCCGGGCACCGCTGGGTTGGGACGTAAACGACGGCGAGCCCGTGGCGAAGGCGTGCGTGGCGCTCATGTCCGACTGGTTCCCGGCGACGACCGGCGAGATGATCCATGTCGACGGCGGCTACCACGCCATAGGGGCCTGATCCCCGACAGGTTCCCGGCCGGCCACTGGGGCGCTGCCGGCCACCACGTCTAGCGACAGTGCGTGTCGATCAGGAAGAACGGATTGACGGAGTTGCCCTTGCCACCCGGGTGGTATTCGAAGTGGAGGTGGCTACCGACGGCGTTGCCGGTGCGACCCATGTAGCCGATCACCTCGCCGGCCTCGACCTCGCCCTCGGTCCCGTAGGAGCGGAGGTGGGTGCCGAAGTAGAAGTCGCCGTCGGCGGTGACCAGGTAGAACGACCTGCCGCCGATGGAGTCCCAGCGGAAGGAGACCGTGCCGGCTTCGGGAGCGAGGAGCGGTGTGCGCGAGCGGGCCACGATGTCGATGCCGTCGTGCGTGCGGCCACCGGAGCGGGGTTCGCCCCAGGAGTCTCTGAACTCCATCTCGCCGTCGACCGGGCAGACCCAGTCGGACGAGGCGACCTTGCGGATCATCGCCGAGGTGCCGCTTCGGGCGTCGGCCTCTGATTCGAGGCGTTCGCGGTCGCGGTCGTCGAGGCCGTCGATCACCGCGGCGTACTCGTCGCGGAGTTCATCGGCACCGGCCACCTGCTCTGCGACGATCTGGTTGGCGGCGGCCACGGTGCGTGCGGCGACAGCGACGCGGATGCGGTAGCCGTCGAGGACCTCGGTGGCGCTGGCGATGTGTGCCTCGACGATGGAGAACCCGTTGAAGGCGCTGTGGCCCGCCACTCCGGCAGCGGCTGGGTTCGGTTGCGTGGATTCAGAGCCACCGGAGATGGCCGACGCTGCGGCCGGAGAGGCCGACAGGGCAAGCAGGAGCGCGACAAACACGGCGGTGAACCGGGACATGCCAACAGGATACCCATGTCTTGGGGGAAAGAGGGTCGCTCTTGTCACACTGTGCGCGAACTTACGCGCGAGGAGCGTCCGTTTCGTCGCTTATCTCCCCCACCAACTGCTCGAGGACGTCCTCCATGGTGAGGACACCGAGGGTGTGGCCCCCGGTACCACACACGACCGCCAGGTGGTTGCGTTCGACCCGCATCCTCAACAGCACGTCTTCGAGCGGTAGGCCGGCCGGCACCACGAGCATCTGGCGGATGACCTCGAGGGGCACGGGTTCGCCCTGCGCCTCTACCGGGAGTCGCAACAGGTCCTTGGCCAACAGCACCCCCAACAGGTCGTTGGATCCGACGGCAGCAACCGGCAGGCGGGAATGCCCGCTCTCGACGATGACCCGCTCGACCTCCGCCAGGGTCATGCGTCGGTTGACGGTCACGACATGGGACCGCGGGATCATCACGGCCGCCGCCGGACGACTGCCGAGTTCCAGCGCGCCTGCCAACAGGTCGTGCTCGAAGGGCTCGAGCAGACCGGCCTGCCACGAGGCGTCGAACATGACGGCCAGTTCCGCCTCACCGGTTTCGTGGTCGATTCGGTCGACCGGGGTCTGGCCGGCGGCCCGCACGAGCAGCCCCACCAGCCGGTCGAGCCCCCAGATGGCCGGTCGCAGCACGAGCACGAAGGCGCCGTGCGGGGCGACCAGGGCCCGCAACGTGCGTTCGGGGTCGGCAATGGCGACGTTCTTCGGGACGAGCTCGCCAAGGAGCATCTGCACGACCGCGGCCAGGCCGAGTGCGACGAACAGGCTCGTGGTCGTGGCCACACCGCTCGGCAGGCCGAGCCTGTCGACCACCGGTTCGAGCAGGCGGCCGATGGCCGGTTCGGCCAGAACGCCGAGAGCCACACTGCTGGCGGTGATGCCCAGTTGGGCGCCGGAGAGCTGTCGCCGGAGGTCGCTGCGGGCGGCCAGGGCACGTACAGCGCCGCGGCGTTCGTCCTCGACATCGGATTCGAGGCGGATGTCGCGCGCAGCGAGCAGGGCGAACTCGACGGCGACGAACACGGCGTTCACGGCCACCAGCAGGACCACGGCAACAATGGCGAGTGCGTTCACGACGACGGCTCCCCGGCCTTCGCATCAGGTTCCTCGAGGACGACGACCCGCAACGTTGCGATCCTGCGCCCGACCACGGCTACCACCTCGACCCGCCACCCATCCTCCTCGACCATCTCGCTGGGCTGCGGGAGGTGGCCCAGGCACGCCAGGACGTAGCCGGCGAGCGTCTCGTAGGGGCCCTCCGGCACCTCGAACCCCGTTGCCTTGAACACCTCGTCGAGGTTGAGGCTGCCGGAAACGACCGTGCTGCCGGGCTCCTCGACCCGGGTGCGCGGGAGCGACCAGTCGTGCTCGTCGTCGATGGCCCCGACGATCTCCTCGAGGAGGTCCTCCATGCTGACGATGCCGGCCGTGCCGCCGTGTTCGTCGACGATCATCGCCATCTGGCCGCGGCCCGAGCGGAGGTCGGCGAACAGGTCGTCGAGGGGCCGCGTCTCGGGGACGAAGGGGACGTCCCGCATGAGGGTCTCGACCGTGGTACTCGGCCGTTCGTCGACTGGAACCCCGTAGTAGGCCTTGACGTGGACGACGCCGAGCACGTCGTCCAGGTCCTCGCCCACGACGGGAAACCGGGAGAAGCCGGTCGCCATCGAGAGTTGGGCGAGGGTGGCGACCGTGTCCTGGCCCTGTATCGACTCGACATCCACACGGGGGACCAGGATGTCGGCGACGGTCTTCTCACCGAAGCGGATCGAACGCCAGAGCAGGTCCGCCTCCTTCTCCTCGAGGCTGCCCTCGGCGCCAGACTGGCGGATCAGGTCCTCGAGTTCGTCTCGGGTCCGGGAGGTCGAGATCTGATCGCGGGTCTCGACGCCCAGCCATCGGGCCACGGTGTTGGCAGACAGGTTCAGCCCGGTGATCAGCGGCCGGGTCACGGTGCTGTAGGCGGCGAGGGGTGACGCCAGGCGACGGGCAGTCGCCTCGGGGGCGGCCAGGGCGAGGTACTTGGGGACCTGTTCGCCGAACACCAGGTGCAGCACGGTCGCCGTCCCGATGGCGACGACGACGCTCAGTCCGGTGGCGTGCGCCTCGCCGGTGAGGAGTCGGGCCATGGTGGGTTCGGCCACGAACCCCAGCAGCAGTGCCGCCACCGTGATGCCGAACTGGCAGCCCGACATGGTCGGCGTGAGGCGACGCAGCAGGCCGCGGATGCGGGCATCGCCCCGGTGGCCGGCCGCGGCCGAGGCCTCGATGTGGGCACGGTCGACAGCGACCAGGCTGAACTCTGCGGCGACGAAGAAGGCGTTGGCGACCAACAGCAGGACCACGGCCACCAGACCAGGGAGGAGTGCCATCGCAGGAGCAAGCCTAGCCCCGCCTCTCCATCCTCAATCCAGGTGCACGCCCGCTGCCGTGCCCGGCTTCTCCGGTAGGAGACGGGCCGACGGCCTTCGGTACCCTCGCCCGATGGCCGCGGACCCACATGCCCGGGGCGTCGTGGCCGCCCGGGCGGCGGCCCGGCTGGCCCGTTTCGTCACGGTCGGACTGGCCGAGACCGACCTCAGCCTCCCCCGGTACCGCCTGCTGGCCTTCCTCGACGACGGCGGGACCGCCCACGCCGACCTCGCACAGCGCCTCACCGTGAGCGGGCCCTCGGTGACGGCGCTGGTCGACGGGCTCGTCGGCCGCGGCTACGTCGAACGCCGGAAGGATCCCGACGACGGCCGCCGCATCGCCTTCCTACCCACCAGCGACGGCCACGACGACCTTGAAGCGGCCGACAACGCCGTCGTCGCCTGCCTGACCACCCTGGGCAGCCACCTCGACGAGGAGGAGGCCGAGGCGGCGGTGCACGGCCTCGAACTGGCCGACGAGGCCATCCGCCGGCACCGCGAAGCCGGCAACCGGTGAGCGGTACCGACGCTACGGGCGCCGAACCGGCCACCGCAGAGAACGGCCTCGGGTTCGAGCCCCTCGCCGTCGAGAACCGCTACCCACCCCCCGCCGCCCGGCCCGACCCCGACCGGGACAAGGGCTGGTTCCGGCGGCTGCTCCCCCTGCTCACCGCCCACCGACTCGTCTTCGGCGCCACGCTCGTGTGCGGCGTCGCCGGCCTCACCCTCCAGGTCTCGGTGCCGATGGTGCTCCGACACGCCATCGACGCGGCACTCGAAGAGCGCTCCGGCAGCCTCGAGGCGCACGTCTGGGTCCTGGTGGCGATTGCCATCGCCGCCTTCGGCCTGCGCTACACCTATCGCTACCTGCTGTTCTGGGCCGCCTACCGCATCGAGACCGACCTGCGCTCGATCATCTACGAGCACCTCACCCGGCTCTCGTTCTCGTTCTACGACCGGATCGCCGCCGGCGAGGTCATCTCCCGGGCCAACTCCGACATCCGCTCGATCCAACTGCTGCTGGCCTTCGGACCGCTGGCCGGACTCTCGATGCTGAGTTTCGTGCTGGCCGTCGGATTCATGCTGAGCATCCACGTGCCGCTCACCCTGCTGGCCGTGGCGACCATGCCGCTCGTGTTCGTGCTGGGCCAGCGGATGCGGGACCTGGTGTTCCCGCTGTCGTGGATCACGCAGGGCCGCATGGCCGAGGTCGCCATGGTGGTCGACGAGAACCTCAGCGGCACACGGGTCGTGAAGTCGTTCGCCGCCGAGGCCGAACAGATCGCCCTGCTGTCCCGGGCGGCCCAACGGCTGCGCTGGTCGGCCACGGCCCTCGTCGACGCCCGGGCCCGCTTCAACCCCCTGATCGAGGCACTCCCCCGCCTCGGTACGGCATCGATCCTGCTCTACGGCGGCTGGCTGGCGATCGAGGACCGCATCGGCGTCGGTGCCCTGCTGGCCTTCAGCAGCTACGTGATCATGATCGCCATCCCGTTCCGGATGCTGGGCTTCATACTCCTCCAGGCGCAGCGGGCGGCCGCCTCCTCGCAGCGCATCTTCGAGATCCTCGACGAGGTGCCGGCCGTCGCCGACCGGCCCGGCGCCCGACACCTGCTGGACCCGACCGGCCGGGTCGAGTTCAGCGACGTGCGCTTCTCCTACCCGGGCACCGATCCCGACGCCCCGCCGGTGCTCGACGGCCTGAACCTGATGGTGGAGTCCGGCGAGACAGTCGCCCTCGTCGGTCGCACCGGCTGCGGCAAGACGACCGTCGCCCGTCTGCTGTGCCGCTTCTACGATGTGGACGCCGGCGCCGTGCTGGTCGACGGCAACGACGTGCGCGACCTCACGCTGGCCAGCCTGCGTCACCACGCCAACCAGGTAACCGACGAGCCGTTCCTGTTCTCCGAATCGATCCGGGACAACATCGCCTTCGGCCGGCCCGATGCCCCACTGGACGCGGTCGTTCGGGCATCCACCGCCGCCCAGGCCCACGGGTTCGTCGGTGAACTGGCCGACGGCTACGACGAGGTGGTCGGCGAACGCGGATACACGCTCTCGGGCGGCCAGCGCCAACGCATCGCCCTGGCACGCTCGCTGCTGGCCAACCCACGCATGCTCGTGCTGGACGACGCCACCAGCGCCGTCGACGTGCAGGTAGAGGAGGACATCCACGCGGCGTTGCGCGACCTGCTGGCCGACCGGACCACCATCGTGATCGCCCACCGGCTCTCCACAATCGCCCTCGCCGACCGGGTGGTCCTGATGGAAGGCGGCAGGGTCGTCGCCTCAGGCACCCACGTCGAACTGCTGGCGACCGAGCCGCGCTACGCCGCCATCCTGGCGTCGGGGGACGACGGATACGACGGAGACGCAGGGAACGGGGCCCCCTGATGGGCCTCGGACACCCCGGTGGGCGCTTCACCATCGGTCCCTCGTCGATGCAGGCCAACGCCGACGCCGGTCTGCCGTTCGCCGACGTGCCCGGCGACCTCGCCGGCCGCGTCGAGGCCGTGCTCGAGCACGAGCCCGAGCACCCAGATCCGATCGTCGACTTCTCGCACAGCCACTGGGACAGGCGGCCGTTCGGGCTGCGCACCTTCCTGCGTCCCCACGCAGGTGGCCTGGCCCTCGCCGTGCTGCTGGTCGTCGTCGAAACGGCCCTGCTGCACCTCGGTCCGCTGTTGGTGCAGCGCGGCATCGACCGGGGCGTGCTCGCCAAGGACACCGGCGTCCTCGTGACCGTCGCACTCGTGTTCGTCGGGTCTGTCGTGCTGGCCGCACTCGCCACCGCCCTGCGCACCGCCTTCACCGGCCGTATCGGCGAACGCCTCGTCTACGAGCTGCGAGTCCGGGTGTTCAGCCACTTCCAACGCCAGTCGCTGGGCTTCTTCACCGCCGAACGCTCCGGGGTGCTGATGACACGGATGACCTCCGACATCGAGGCCCTCACCGTGCTGTTCCAGGAGGGCCTCATCCAGTTCGTCGTGCAGGGCATGACCCTCGTAGTGGTCACCGCCTACCTGCTCATACTCAACCCCACGCTGGCACTGGTCTGCCTTGCCGTCGTGGCCCCGGTGAACGTGCTGCTGACCCTGTGGTTCCGGAAGGTGTCGGCGGTCGGCTATCTGCGGATACGGGACCGGATCGCCGACGTGCTCGCCGACCTCTCCGAGAGCCTCGACGGGATCCGGCTCATCACCGCCTTCAACCGGCGCCGCCACAACACGGTCCGACACCACAACATCGTCGGCGCCCACTTCGACGCCAACCTCGCCACCAGCCGGGCGCAAGCCCTGTACGGGCCGGGCACCGAGGCGTTCGGCATCGTCTCGCAGGCCGTGATCCTGCTGGTCGGCGGCCGCATGGTGCTGCGCAACGATCTCAGCCTCGGCGAGATGGTCGCCTTCCTGTTGTTCCTGACCTCGTTTTTCGCCCCGATCCAGACTCTGGTGCAGTTGTTCAACCAGTACCAGCAGGGCAGCGCCGCCATCACGAAGTTGCGGGGCGTGCTCGGCACCCAGCCCGCCGTACCCGAACGGTCCGACGCCCACGACCTGCCACCCGTCGAGGGGCAACTGGTGCTCGACTCGGTCACGTTCGGCTACGACCCCGACCACCTCGTGCTGCGGGAGGTCGACCTCGAGGTGGCGCCCGGCGAGGTGCTGGCCGTGGTCGGCCCCACAGGTGCCGGCAAGTCCACTGTCGCCAAGCTGGTGACCCGCTTCTACGATCCCGACTTCGGCCACGTCCGTCTCGACGGCAACGACCTGCGCGACGTAACGCTCGAGTCATTGCGCACCCAGGTGGGCGTCGTGCCACAGGAGCCGTTCCTGTTCAACGGGTCGATCCGCCAGAACGTGGCGTTCGCTCGTCCGGACGCCGACGAGGCCGAGGTGCGGGCCGCCTGCACCGCCGTCGGGCTCGACCGGCTGCTCGACCGCCTCCCGGCGGGCATCGACTCGCCGGTCCATGAACGCGGCGCCTCCCTGTCGGCCGGCGAACGGCAGCTGCTGGCCCTGGCCCGTGTGTTCCTGGCGAAGCCCCGCATGCTGGTGCTCGACGAGGCCACGTCGAACCTCGACCTGCTCTCCGAGGGGGTCATCGAACGGGCGCTCGACACCGTGCTCGAGGGACGGACGGCGGTGATCATCGCCCACCGCCTCGCCACCGTGCTGCGGGCCGACCGCATCGCCGTCGTGGATGGAGGCAGGATCGCCGAGATCGGAACCCATGCGGAGCTCGTGGCACTGGGCGGACAGTACGCGGCCATGAATGAGACCTGGGTGGCGCAGACAACCGGCGAGGCGACCCCGTGACCCCACTCGAGACCATCATCGGGATGCTCGCCTACCTGGTCGGATGCTCCATCCAGGGCGCCATCGGGTTCGGCGCGAACCTCGTTGCCGTACCGATCCTGGCGCTCGTCAACCCGGCCTTCGTGCCCGGCCCGGTCCTGCTGGTCAACCCGGTGCTAACCATGATCCTGACCTTCCGGGAACGGGGCCACCTCGACGGCGGCGCCCTCGGCTGGTCGCTGGTCGGACGACTGCCGGGCATTGCACTCGGGGTGCTTGCACTCAACCTCGTCTCCGAGGACGACCTGGGCACGCTGTTCGGCGTGCTCCTGCTCGGAGCCGTGGCGCTCAAGGCATGCGGGCTGCACCCCCGACGGAACCGGAGCACGCTGTTCGCCGCCGGCACGACCAGCGGGCTCATGGGCACCACGGTGGGCGTCGGTGGTCCACCGGTCGCAATGGTGCTGAGCGACCTGCCGGGTCCCGTCTTCCGGGCGACCATGTCTCTCTACTTCCTCATCGGGACCTCGCTGTCGGTGGTGGCGCTGGCGATCGGCGGACAGTTCGGCACCGACGACCTGGTCATCGCGGCATGGCTGATGCCGGGCGTCATCGCCGGCGCACTGCTGTCGGGGCCGCTGCGTCCCCGCCTCGACGCCGGCCGGACCGCCACCGCCGTCTACGTCCTGTCCACGGTCGCCGTCGTCATCCTCCTCGTCCGGTCACTGGCGTGAGCGGACTCTCGTAGGGTCTTGGCCGTGAACGAACCCGTGCTGTGCCTGGAAGGCGCGTCCGTCAGGCGGGGCGACACCGTGCTGCTCGACCAGGTCGACTGGCGGGTCGAGTCCGGCCAGAACTGGGTGGTACTCGGCCCCAACGGATCCGGCAAGAGCACCCTGTTGCGCCTGGCCGCCCTTCGCCTGCATCCCTCCGAAGGTTCCGTCAGCGTCCTCGGTGAGACCCTTGGACGCACAGACACCCGGGTCCTGCGTCGCCGCATCGGGTACGCAGCCTCAGCCCTGGCCGACTCGTTGCGGCCCGGCATCGACGCCGCCGATGTGGTCATGACAGCCCGCTTCGGAGCCCTCGAGCCCTGGTGGCACGACTACGACGACGCCGACCGCCAGAAGGCACGGGAACTGCTCACACAGGTGGGGTGCGGCGATCGGGCCGACCACGCCTTCGGCACACTCTCGTCGGGCGAGCGGCAGCGGGTGCTGCTGGCCCGCACGCTCATGACCGACCCCGGGATCCTGCTGCTCGACGAGCCGACGGCCGCCCTCGACCTCGGAGGCCGCGAGGACCTGGTCGGCACCCTCGCCGACCTCGCCGCCGAGCCCGACACCCCGCCGATGGCCCTCGTCACCCACCACGTCGAGGAGATCCCACCCGGCTTCACCCACTGCCTGATGCTGGCCGACGGACGGGTCGCCGCCGTCGGGCCACTCGACGAGGTGTTGACAGACGAGGCCCTGTCGGACTGCTACGGACTGGACCTCCGGCTGGACACCGCTGCCGGCCGCTGGACGGTCCGCGTGGCTCCGGGCTCGTGACCATCCGGCACGCCCTCGTGGTCGCCGGCGGCAACCCGCCCGACGGGATCACCGACCTACCCGCAGCCGACCTCGTCGTCGCCGCAGACCAGGGTGCCGAACATGCCATAGCCCTGGGACTGCACGTCGACGTGGTCGTCGGCGACCTCGACTCGATCGATCCCGGCACGCTGGCCGGCCTCGAGGCGGCGGACACGCGCATCGAGCGCCACCCGACCGACAAGGACGACACCGACCTGGAACTGGCGCTGGCCACGGCGCTTGACGCCGGAGCCACATCGGCCACCATCGTCGGCTCGGCATCGGGGCGCCTCGACCATGCCCTCGGGATCCTGTTGGCCGGAGCCGGCGACCGCTGGTCCGACCTGCGCATCGACCTACGGATCGACGCCGCCAGGGCCTGGATCGTCCGGGACCACCTCGAGATCGACGGTGAGCCGGGTGACGTGGTCAGCCTCCTCGCCGTCGGCGGCCCGACCACCGGCGTTACCACCACCGGCCTGCGCTGGCGCCTGGCCGAAGCCACGATGTCGCCCGGCGTCGCCGTCGGCCTCTCGAACATCATGACCGAGAGGACCGCCACCGTCATCCTGACCGGCGGCACCCTCCTCGTCGTACAACCGGGCCGGGAGGACCCCTGATGGCGCTGGTCGCCGATGCACCGGTTCTCCTCGGCCCCACGGCCGACCAGTACGGGTCGCTCATCGCCTGGGTGGGTGAGCACCCGACCTCTCGGCTGCTCGACCTCGGCGCCGGGAGCGGCATCGACAGCCCGTACGGGGCTCGACTTCGGACCGTTGCCGACACGATCACCGGCATAGACCCCGAGGAGGCCGTTCTCTCCAACCCGCACCTCGACGACGCCCTGCAGGTCACCGCCGAGGAGTTCGCCGCCGGTGGCCGGGTGGAGCCGTTCGATACCGCCACCGCCTGCTACGTCGTCGAGCACCTCAGGGAGCCGCTGGCCTTCATGAGCGCCGCCCGTAGCGTCGTCCGGCCCGGGGGCAGCCTCTTCCTGCTGACCCCCAACCGGCACCACTACTTCGGACTCAGCGCAGCGATCGCAGCACGCCTGCACATCCAGCGACCCCTGCTGCGGCTCTTCAGATCCGACGACGACTACCACCATGCCATCGCCTACCGGGCCAACACGCTGCGCCGGCTGGGCAGGTTGGCCGAAACCGCCGGGTTCGAACGGTTGGAGACCCGCATGATCGAACTGCCGAACATCTTCTTCCCGTACTTCGCCCCCAACCTGCGGTTCCTGCCGAGCGCCTACAGTCGGCTCGTCCACCGCCTGGGGTGGACGAGCCTGGCCGGCACGATCCTGGTTCGGCTCTCCTGAACGGAATGACCCGATGAACGCCGCCACCCTCACACACCTCTCGCCGACCGACGGGCCGGACGCCGTGGCGGAAGCCCTGTCCGAACACGGAGCCGTGATCGTCGACGACCTCGCCGACCAGGCCCTGCTGGACCGCTTCGAAGCCGAGATCGCCCCCTTCGTCGAGGCCACCGCACCCGGACCCGACGACTTCGCAGGACACTCCACCCGTCGCACCGGGGCCCTCGTGGCCCGCTCGGCAGCCGCCCGGGAGATGCTCGTGCACCCCCTGGTGCTCGGGACCTGCGACCGGCACCTCGGCCACGCCACCGGCTACCAGGTCCACCTCACGCAGGTGATCTCTATCGGTCCCGGCCAGTCGACGCAGCCGATCCACCGCGACCAGTGGGCGTTCGACTTCTTCTCCTTCCCCGCCGGATACGAAGTGCAGTGCAACACCATCTGGGCACTGACCGACTTCACCGAGGAGAACGGCGCCACCCGGGTTGTCCCGGGCAGCAACCACGCCGAGGACCGCCTGCAGTTCAGCCAGGACGACACCATCCCGGCGGAGATGACCCGCGGCTCGGTTCTGGTCTACACCGGGAGCGTCTACCACGGAGGCGGCGCGAACCACAGCGACTCCGTGCGCGCCGGCGTGAACCTCACCTACAACCTGTCGTGGCTGCGCCAGGAGGAGAACCAGTACCTGGCCGTGCCTCCCGAGGTCGCCCGGGAGCTAGACGACGACCTGCTGCGCCTGCTCGGCTGGAACAGGGGCGCCTACGCCCTCGGCTACGTCGGCGACCTCCAGGACCCGCTGGCGCTGCTTCGAAGGGGCGCCGGAACCTCAGGGTTCGGGAACCGGGATGCCCTCGAGGCGGCCCTGCGACGCGACAGTTGACCGAATCGACGCTCCGCCGCGAACCAGCAGGCGGATTCCTGCTGCCTGGACAGGCGGGAGCGTGGACCGTACTGGACTCGAACCAGTGACCTCCCGCGTGTGAGGCGGGCGCTCTAGCCAACTGAGCTAACGGTCCGTCGGGCGAGGAGGGTATCCCCGGCTCGGCCACCAGTTGCACCCCGATGAGACATCAGGAGCAGGGCGGCTACACCTCGAGGACCGTGACCACCCCGGTCTCGCCGTTCACCTCTACCAGCGCGCCGTCGGGAATCCGCTTGGTGGCGTCGATGGCCGACACCACGCACGGGATGCCCAACTCGCGGCTCACGATGATGGCGTGGCTGAGCGGGGCGCCCACATCGACGACCACCCCGGCGGCCGGCACGAACAGCGGCGTCCACGACGGGTCGGTCAGCGGCGCCACGAGGACGTCGCCGGGCTCGAGGTCCGTCGGGTCGTGGCTGTCGAGGATCACACGGGCCCGCCCCTGCGACACGCCCGGACAGCCGGGCACACCCTGGATGGACTCGCCGACCCCCACCGGATCGACCTGGATGGCATCGCGGCGCGGCCACGTGGAGAGTGGCGGCGGATCGCCGACGATCACGAACGGCTCCTGGAGTTCCCGGACCTCGTCGAAGACGGCCTGGCGCTCCTCGATCACCTCACGCCAGCCGGTGGGATCATCGAGCAGATCTCGACCCTCGGCGAACGTCACCATGGCGAAGCTGGTCACCTCGGGGAACACCCCCTGCTCGACCATGCGACGGCCGAACTCCAGATAGGCCATACGCGCCTCGTGGACGAGCTTGATGCAGTTGGTCTTGGTGCGCTCCCGACCCGGCATGAAGATCCCGGCCGACCCGAGTGCCGCCCCGAACTGGCCCTGGGTCTCGGGATCGGCGGCCAGCATCCCGACCATCTCGGTGCCGAGACGCTCACGTTCGACGGCCATCCCTGTCTGGCGGCCGACGGGATCCGCACTCTCCGGCGAGAGGCGCATGCGGTCGATGGCCGCCAGGGCCAGGTTCGGCTCCGTCTCCCAGGTCGGGCAACTGGTCTCCCATTCGTTGGGCCCCCGGCAGCCGTAGGCGTAGAGGAACTCGTCGAAGGCCTCGACGAACCCTCTGGCACCTTCGTCGTCCAGCGCACGCAGGCGGCCCTCGAGACCGTCGAGGCCGACGTCGAACGCCTCAACGAGGGAGTCAACGGCCGCAACGCGTCGACCCAGGTCCCACATGGCCAGGGACGGCGCCGCCGACGCCACGTCGCCCAGGCCCGCCAGCAACTTGAGCGCGTCCTGTGGCCGACCCAATGCCGCACAGACATCGGTGACTATCCCTGCCGGGAGCGTGGCCAGCGAGGTGACGAACAGGTGTTGGCTGAACAGGTGCCGGAGGTGTTGGTCCAGGATCTGTTCGGCCCAATCCAGGAGTTCTACGTCCCCCATTGCCCCGAAGTCCGGACGGTCGGCCCGCAGTGCATCGACCATCTCCTCGTCGGCCAGCACCTCGGGCAGGCCGTCGGTGGTGAGCACCCAGCCGAAGGTGGCCCCGATGCGGGCCTCGGCCTCCGGGCTGGCGTCATCGGGGTGGGGCTCGTAGTCGGGAATGCCGGGCTGGGTCCCGAAGAACTGTGCATCGATGGCCGCAGCGGAGAGGCCGGGAGCCCGCTCACCGAAGATGCGCATCACGGAGGCGTTCAGGTAGGCGTAGCCGCCGAAGACGCCGAGGATCACGGTGTTGTCGGGATCGAACTCGTCCTCGGTGAACGCACCGATCCGCGCATAGGCGTCGCGCCACCCCAGTTCGGACATACGGATCCCGTCGGCGTTGTAGAAGGCGAAGTCGAACGAACTCATGGCCACCGGGTCGGGGAACACCTCTCCGACGTTGGCCCTCGTCCAGAGCGGGTAGCGCTCTGATGTCTCGGTCCCCAGGAAGTACTGCTCGGCCACCGGTCGTCCCCCGTTCTGCCGGACACCTCTGTCCGTGCTCTGCGGCCGGACGCCAAACCACGACATCCGGTAGACCAAGGAGTGTGCCACAGGGAGCCGGCGGACCTCCAGCGGGACGGGCAGGCCCGCGACGTGTGCGATCGGCCAGGCCTCGACCCTGCAGCCTGTCGTCTCCCCCCGACCGAATTGCCATATCGTTGGAGTCGACAGTCGAACGCCCCCCCTCCACCTCCACCCGAGGCCAATGCCACAGACGCAGGAAGTACCGGCCCTGACCCTCAAAGAGGTCATCGACGTCGTACCGGCGTCCTGTCGGCAGCGGTCCACCGCTCGGGGTCTCCGCCTGGTCGGCCGCGACCTCCTCCTGTACGCACTCGTGCTCACGGGCCTGGTGTTGAGCCCGGCCTGGTGGCTCACCCTGCCGCTGCTGATACTGGCCGGCCTCACGGTCGCAGCGTTGTTCGTGCTGGGCCACGACGCCGCCCACGGGGTCCTCACCAACGACAACCGCCTCAACTCGGTGATCGGACACCTGCTCCTGATCCCGTCGTTCCACATCTACGAGGCCTGGGTACTCGGCCACAACCGCATCCACCACGGACACACCGTCCGACAGGGCATGGACTTCGTGTGGCATCCGGTCACCGTCGAGCAGTACCAGGCCATGGGGTCGCTGGGACGACTGCGCCACCGTGTCGAATGGTCGGCCCTGGGACCGCTGCCCTACTACCTGCGCGAGGTGTGGTGGAACAAGATGATCCGCTACCGGGAACCGCCAGCCAAGTGGGTAGCCGCCATCCGACGCGACCGCATCATGCTCTACCTGGCGCTACTGGCTGCAGCCACCGGCGCCGGATTCCTTGGCGGCCTGGGCTCAGGTGATGCACTGGGAGCAGCCTGGATGATCACCAAGCTGCTGGTGATCCCGTTCCTGCTGTTCACGTTCCTGATCGGCTGGACGGTCTACGTGCACCACATCTCACCGGACATCCGCTGGTACACCCGGCGCGGCTGGACCAAGGTGAAGGGACAACTCGACGGCACCACCATCCTGCGGATTCCCCGGGTGATGGACGTCTTCTTCCACTGGATCTTCCTGCACACCCCCCACCATGTCGACATGCGCATCCCCTGCTACCACCTGTCCGAGGCAGCCGGGGCCATCAGGGATGCCTTCCCCGACCGCACGATCGACCGCAAGCTGCACATCCGCGAGTTCGTCGAGGGCACCCGGACCTGCAAGCTCTACGACTTCGAGGAGGGCACATGGCTCTCCTACCGGGCTGCCCGCTCCTGATCCGGCTCCCCGAGTAGGCGCCGTCAGCCGCCGTAGTTCATTCCGGTGTCGCGGAGCAGCAGTGGCACCATCGAGTCGTCGCGGACCCCGGCCTCGACCACCTCTGCCACGAAGACCGTGTGGTCGCCGCGCCTCACGGTGTCGGTCACCCGGGCCTCGAACCAGTAGGCACACTCCACCAGCAGGGGTGAGCCGGTGGCCGGACCGGGTTCGAACCGGTGGCCGTTGATCAGGTCTCCCTCCACAGAGGTGGACCGGAAGAAGGCCTTGCCGATGTCCAACTGGTCAGCCCCCAGGACGTTCACGGCGAAACCTCCGGTCGATTCGATGATCGACGCTGATCCGCTGTCGGCCTTGATGCCTGCAACTACGAGGGGCGGGTCGAATGAGGCCTGTGTGAGCCAGTTCGTGCCACCCGCGCCGTAGTTCTCGCCATCGGTGGCGGTAAGGACGTACAACCCGTAGTTGATCGCACGCAGGGCGGTCTTCTTGGCTTCCGGATCCACCTGCTTCTCCTCCCGTCTGCCTCGTTTCGGGGTCCGACCATACATGCACTCCTGCCAGGGCCTGCCATTTCGGGACCTAATGCCCTACCCGGTCGCCATGAATCCGATGCTTACTGGTCAAAACGTCGATAATGACCGTTATCCAGAAGGGGATGCGGGCGAACGAGGAGCAGCACAATGGCACTTGTCACTGACGAGACCGCACGGAACCTCCCGGAGATGACCCCGATGGGACAACCCCTCGACTGGGCATGGTTGCGGGGAGCGAAGTCCGAGTGGGGCATGCGGCCCGTAGCAGGTCCCCGGGGCCTGACCATGATGGACATCGCCATCGGCGCCTACGGCGAGGTGTTGGACGATCCCCCGTACCGCTCGATGGCACCCCGAGGGGCGGACATCGACGAGGACACCCCCGACATGGGCTACATCCTCAACCACAAGTCCCAGGTCTGGGCCGACAACGTGATCGAACTCTACGAGGAGGCTGTCGCCAGACAGTGGTCCGCCACCAGGGACATCCCCTGGAACGAGTTGCAGGAACTCCCCCCCGACATCGAACACGCCATGTGCCAGCTCTGCACGGTGCTCACCGAGATCGAGATGATCGCCACCGACCTGCCGGCCAAGTGGATGTGGCGCATGAACCACCACTTCCTCGAGGCCAAGATGTTCCTGGCGACCCAGATAATGGACGAGGCCCGCCACAGCGACGTGTTCCGAAAGAGGGCCCTCGCCAACGGTGGCGGCCTGCTGCTGTCCCGTGCAGGCTCCGAGAGCCTGCTGCGCAGCATCCTCGAAGCCAAGACCTACACCCAGGCATCCGCCCTGCTGCACCTCCTGGGGGAAGGCTTCATCCTGGACGTGTTCCGCCAGGGCGAGTTGATCGCCCCGACACATGTCGAGAAGAAGATCTTCAGGCTCTCCATGCAGGACGAGGCCCGCCACGTCGCCTACGGCACAATGCACATCCGCCAGGCCATCGCCGGCGATCCCGACGTGGCCGATGAGATCCACGAGGCCCTCGACCACGGTGAGCAGGTATTCCTGGAGTTCGGCACCCAACCCGACCTCTCCTCGGCCCTGGCCGTACTTCTGGCCGGCGGTACCGAACACATCGAGGACAGGGGCTTCCCAATGCAGTCGATGCTGGCCACCAAGATCTTCACCTCGTACCTGGCCCGGTGCGAGAGGGCAGGGTTGAACAGGATCGACAGGACCCAGTTGCCGCTGGAGGCCCTCGGCATCGACCTGGACCAGTTCGACAAGAGTGGCGTCTGACCGGGAGGAACCGACAATGGCTAACAGCGCGACCACATGCAACGTAAACGACCTGGCCTTCTACCAGGATCTGGCCGACCTCATGAACGCACACCCGGAGACATACGAGGGCCTCGGCGAGGTGGACCTCACACTCGGAGTGGTCCTGACCGGCACAGGAGGTGACGACCTCCGGATCCGACTGCGTTTCGAGGACCTGAGCTGCACCGGGGTATCGCCCCTCGGTGACGGCGAGGAGACCGACTGCGACTGCTGGATCGCAGGTGACATCGGCGCATGGTCGGAGATGTTCGACGACATAGTCGCCAACGGTCGGGCCACAGGACGATCCACGGTCAACAGCCTCACCCTCATCGGCGACCGCATCCGGGCACAGGGCAACGACCCGATGGGCGTCGACCGCTTCTTCCGCTTCAACCAGACCATCCAGCAGTTCCTCGACGGCGCCGCCCAGTTGGCTCCGGCCCCAGCCTGAGGCAAGCAACCGAGACGATCTACCGGGACCACCGACCGAAAGGACCGATGATGGAAGCCATGCCCTGTCCCCACTGTGGTGAGCCACTCGACCGAGTGCTCGACCTCCCCTACGGCTACTGGGAGTGGGACGGTGAGCGCTACGCCCTCAAGAGCACGGCCGACACCGTCAACGTCGCTCCCTGGACCTGCAACGGCTGCCTGGGTTCGCTCCGACCCTTCCACCCCCAGGACGTCACGGCAGGCTCGCTGACCGGATCGTGAGGCGCGTTTCGTGAGGCGCGTTTCGTGAGGCGCGTTTCGTGAGCCATCTGGTCCTGGAAGAGGAGTGCATCGGCTGCGGAGCCTGCGAGTTCGCCTGCCCGAGGGACGCCCTCAGGAAGACCGACACCTTCCTCGGACTGTTCATAATCAACCCCCTCACCTGCGACGACTGTGGTGACTGCGTCGGCAAGTGCCCCGTCTGGGCGATCCTTCCCGACCCCGACTGGCCGGTCTGCTACGGCACCGGCTGCCCCCTCAGCTCGAAACGGCTGGCTTCGATCGACTGCAACGTGTGGCAGGACCGGTGTCGCACCTGTGGATCACCGCTGTGGCGTGAACGGACCACCGGCGACGAGTGGTCATGCCCCGGGTGCGGCATGAAGATGAGGGTCAGGTGCCCCCGCAGCCACCGTGTGGACGAGGTCGCCGAGCGGTACCCGGACCTGACGGAATGGTTCCTCGAAACCGCCCCCGACGGGTCGGCCGTCGCCGCCACCTGACCTCCCGCCACAGGCTCGGTTACGGCAGGCTCAATTCCCGAAATCCCAGGAACCGCCGCCGCGGCAGGCTCCCAGCACGTTCTTGGCCACGAGGATCCGATGGACCTCGTCCGGGCCGTCGACGATCCGAAGCGACCGGGCCGCCTGGAACATGGTCGCCAGCGGCAGGTCGTCGGTGATGCCGGCCGCCCCCCACACCTGTATCGCCCGGTCGACGACCCGCTGGTAGGCAGCGGGCACGAACACCTTGATGGCCGAGATGTCGGTCCTCGGAAACGCCCCGTCCTGCATCTTCTCGGCACAGTGGATGGTCATCAACCGGGACGCCTGGATGTCCATGTACGAGTCGGCGATGAATCCCTGGACGAACTGCTTCGACTCGAGCAGCCCACCGTGCACCTGTCGGTTGGCGGCGCGCTCCACCATCAGGTCGAAGGCACGCCACATCTGCCCGATCGAGTTCATGCAGTGGTAGACGCGACCGGCCCCCAGGCGGTCCTGGGCCGCCTGGTGGCCCTGTCCGGTTTCGCCCAGTTGGTTCTCGAGCGGCACACGCACGTTCTCGTACACGATCTCGCAGTGGTCGCTGGGCCGCCCCCAGACGCTGATTCCGCGCAGGATCTCCAACCCGGGGGAATCGGCGGGCACGATGATCTGGGTCATCCTCGAATTCCGGTCGCCACCACCGTCCCCTTCGTCCGTACGGCACATCACGATGAAGAAGTCCGCCGCCAGACCGTTGGAGGTGAACCACTTGTGGCCGTTGACCACCCAGGAATCGCCGTCCCGCCGGGCCGTCGTCCGAAGTGAACGTGGGTCCGAACCCGGTTGGTCGGGTTCGGTCATCGAGAAGCCCGACTCCATACGCCCCTCGATGAGCGGCATCAGCCACTTCTGCTTCTGTTCCTCGGTGCCGTAGCGAACGAGGATCGACTGGTTCCCCGAGTTCGGTGCCGCCACGCCGAACAGCGCTGCGGCACCGGCGGCATAGGCGAGCACCTCCTTCATGTAGGCCAGTTCCAGGAAGTCCAGGCCCGCTCCCCCGTACTCCTCGGGCAGGTGGGGCGCCCACAGGCCCGCCTCGCGCACCTTCCGCCTGATGCCGGCACGCAGCGAACGGGCCTGCTCCCGGTCGCCCTCGGAGAGGCCGCTGCGACGGTGGTCCGCCCAGATCATGTTCTCGTTGGGGAGGATCTCCCTGTTGACGATGTCGGCGGTCAGGCTCCGGACCTCGTTGACGCGTTCGGAGACGGACGGAATCGACTGGACGTTCATCTGCATGCGTGGACCTCGGTGAAGACACGGGTGGGTTGTGACCCACAAGGATCCCCCGTACGGGAACCGACCACTAGGGGCATTGGTCCCGGATGGGACCTAGTGCCCTACCGCCCCAACGTCCACGGCGCTGAACTGAACCCGTCCGGCCGGTGGCCGCCACCAGTCGGCACACGATCCGTTGTAGCCCCCCCCGGGGGCAGGAGGTCAGGACATGCGCTTCGGAATGCTCCACCTGTTCGAGAACCCGATCGAGAAGTCGGAACACCAGGTGGTCACGGAACAACTGGAGTTGATGGTCGCCGCCGAGGAGTACGGCTTCGACTCCATCTGGCCGGCCGAGCACCACTTCACCGAATACGGCTACTGCGCATCTCCGGCCCTCAGCCTGGCAGCGGTGGCCTCGGTCACCAAGCGGATCCGCCTCGGCACAGGTGTCGTGATCCTGCCCATGAACCACCCTCTGCGGGTAGCCGAGGACTATGCGTTCCTGGACCTGCTCAGCAATGGTCGGGTCGAATTCGGCATGGGCCGGGGATACCAGCCCCTCGAGTTCCAGCGCTACGGCATCGACCAGACGACGACCCGCAAGCGCTTCGAGGAGTGCGTCGACATCATCCGGATGGCCTGGAACGACGGCGTCGTCGATTTCCACGGCGAGTTCTACGACTTCACCGACGTCCCGGTCCGCCCCAGCCCACTGCAGCGGCCGGGGCCACCCATGTGGATGGCCTGCCTGTCCCGGGAGACCTTCGAGATGGCCGGCGCCTATGGCCACAGCCTGCTGATGGGCAGCGTCTTCGGCCTCACCCCCGACCTGGCCATCGAACGAAGGCGCGACTACTACCGCGGCCTCATCCGGGCCGGGCACGATCCGAACGATCGCCAGGTCGGCTGCCTGATGATGGTCTACGTGGCCGACACGAAGGAACAGGCCGAAGCCGAGTACCGCGATGCCTGTGAGTGGTACTTCAACACCATCGCCAAGTACGTCTCCGTCGAGGGCGACAAGCCGGTGAAGAGCTACGAGATGTACAACGCCTTTCGCGACCTGGCTGCAGCCGTCGACTTCGACACGCTCACCAAGGCCGGCTACACGATCTGCGGGTCACCCGACTACGTGGTCGAACGCCTGACCGAGGCACAGCAGGTGTACGGGATGACCGAGTTGCTTTGTTGGACCCGCCTCGGCGGCCTCGACAACGACAAGGTGCTGCGGTCCATGGAGTTGATGCGGGACGGGGTATTCCCCCACCTCCGAGACCTCTCACCACCACCGGTACCCGAGTTCGACGCCGCTGAACTGGCGACAGTCTCCTGAGCCGGAAGAAGCGACCCGCAGGGTGGACTCTGCCGCTGCGGGAGGCACCGTCGAAAACAGGGACGTTGGTCCCTGTCCATCCCGTAGCGGCTTCCCATACTGAAACCAGACCCCTTCCGAAGGAACCCAAGTTGAAGCACAAGACCCCCAGACCCCTACTTGCCACTTCGCTGCTGACGTTGGTGGCTCTGCTCACCACCGCCTGTGGCGGAGGCGGCGGCGACGGCACATCGACCTCCCCGGTCGGTTCAGGTTCCTCCCTGAGCATCAAGGGAACCGAGTTCCTCTTCGAGCCTGGCGACTTCTCGATCAAGGCAGGACAGGAGTTCACGGTCACCCTGGACAACGACGGCGTAGTCGAGCATTCGTTCTCGATCCTCAAGGCGGGGAACGTGATCAGCGCGGTGGACGAGTACAGCGAGGACCTGGAGATCCCGGGCACTGCCATCAACCTCGTCGGACCCGACGAGAGTGGCTCGGTGACGTTCACCATCGCAGACGCCGGCCGCTACCAGTTCATCTGTGCCCTGCCCGGCCACCTCGAAGCCGGCATGAAGGGCAATTTGACCGTTTCCTGACCCTCAGCCCTGGAGGGCCTCAGAGCGGTACCCGGGCTCCGGCGCCGGCCGTGACGGCGGTGGCCGCAGGGTGAGGTCGTGCTCCGTTCGACGGGTCGGATCGCCCAGCACGTGCCAGGCACCGTTGACGGCCGCCATGCGATGCCCTGCCGGGTCGGTGGCCAGGTCCGGATGGTGGAAGCGGGCCGGGGCACGGTATGCAGCAGGGATCTGTCCGGCAGGGGCGTGCTGTGGCACGCCGAACGTGCGGTAGTGGTCGGCACCCGGCAACCCTTCGAGCGTGGCTACGGTTGCTCCCGGTGAGCGTGATCGAGTGCCCGGGCTGCGGCGAGGACGAGGACCTGTCGGGCGACCGACGGGGTGGCCCTGGCAACGAGACCATCACCGTCACGTGCGGCGCCTGCGGGCTGGTGTGGGAACGCGACCTCACGCCCCGCTGCCCCACCTGCGGATCCGAGGACGTACGGGGTGCCCTGCGCTCGATCGTCGACAAGTCGCGGGGCACGCAACTGTCTATCCAGTCGATGCAGGTCGTATACCTCTGCCGGGAATGCGATGCGGAACAGTTGGCCGTGTGGAACCGGTCGAACACCCCGCTGGCCCCTGACGAACTTCCCTTCGACCCCCACTGACCCGGGCTCAGGCGACGGCCAACCCGCCGGTCACCCGCCAAGGAGTCGTTCGGCGAGCACCTCCAGGCCGGCCACCCGGCTGCCCTTGACCAGCACGGCGTCCCCGGCGCCGAGGTCGAGCGCGGCATGGGCAGCATCGACATCTGCCATGGGCTCGATGCCATAGAGGTCGGTGCCGACGGCCACCAACTCGATGCCCAGGTCGACGGTCCGCCGTGCAATGGCCAGGTGCTCGTCGACCGCCTGCTCCCCCAGTTCGGCCATGAGGCCCAGCACCGCCACCCGTCGACCGGCGACCGTCAGGGCGGCCAGGGAGTCGAGCGCCGCCACCGTCGAAGCCGGGTTGGCGTTGTAGGCGTCGTTGAGGACCCGCAGGCCCGACGGCGTCGTGCCGAGCGCCATGCGCCACGGCGAGGCGTCGCCCTCGGCAAGGCCGACCGCCACGTCGGCAAGGGGCATGTCGAGCACCAGGCCCACGGACGCAGCAGCGAGGGCGTTGGGAACCATGTGGGCACCGTGGACCGACAGCCGCACCTCGGTCCGGCCCCACGGCGACTCCAGGCGGAACGAGGCCCGCAGGTCGTCGTCGAGCATGACGTCGCGGGCCCTGATCTCGCCGACGTCACCGAACGTGAGGACCCGGGAGCGAGCGCGGGACGCCTGTGCTACGACCTCGGGAACGTCGGCGTTGACCACCGCACAGCCGTCGGGCGGCAGGGCGTCGAACAGTTCGCCCTTGGTCCGTGCCACGGCCTCGAGCGAGCCGAACTCGCCGGTGTGGGCGACGGCCACCGTGGTCAGCACGCCGATGTCCGGGCGGGCCACCTCGCAAAGTCTGGCGATGTCGCCGACATGGCGGGCGCCGATCTCGACCACGATTGCTGCATCTTCCTGTGCGCCGAGAAGTGTCAGCGGCACGCCGATCTCGTTGTTGAAGGACCGGTGGCTGGCGTGGACCGGACCCCGGCGGACAAGCACCGACCGGGCCAGGTCCTTGACCGATGTCTTGCCGACCGAGCCGGTGATGCCGACGACCGGCCCCGGCAGCGAGCCACGGGCTGCAGTACCAAGGGCAAGGAGGGCGGCACCGGTGTCCGCCACCCGTATCGCCGTACCAGGACCGGGCTCTCTCTCAGTCAGGTAGCCGGCGGCACCGGCATCGAGGGCCGCTGCGATGAACTCGTGGCCGTCGCGCTCGGCGACGATCGGCACGAACAGGCATCCGGGCGTGACCACACGCGAGTCCTGGGTGGCGCCGTCGAACCAGATGTCGGCCCCGACGAGTTCGCCGCCAATGGCGGTGGCCACCTGCGAGGCCTGAAATCGCATGGGGTGAGTCTCCCAGCCCGGGACCCGCCGGAGGTGCCACCTTGCCCAGGCGGCCCGGCCGTACGATCTGCCCATGTCGAATGGTTCCGATGGCGCCCAGGACCGGCGCACGCTCGTTCTCCTGTTCGGGGGACGCAGCGCCGAGCACGATGTCTCCTGCGTGTCGGCACGCCACGTGCTCGCAGCCGTCGATGCCGACCGCTACGACATCATCCCGGTGGGCATCGACACCGACGGTCGCTGGTCCCTGGCCGAGGCCGCAACCGCCGCCCACGCCGCCGGCGACCTGCCCGAGGCACTCGACCCGACCGGACCCGCCTGGGATCCACTCCCCCGCCTCGCCGAACTGTCGGCCGCCGGACCCGTGGTCGTGTTCCCCCTGCTGCACGGGCCGCTGGGAGAGGACGGCACTGTCCAGGGCCTGCTCGAGTTGGCCGACGTGCCGTACGTGGGCGCCGGTGTGTTGAGCTCGTCGCTGGCGATGGACAAGCTGGCCGCCAGGGAGGTGCTCACCCAGCACGACCTGCCCCAGGCCCGCTACCGGGGCCTCCACGCCCACGACATCGGCGCCACCGGCAGCGAGTCCCTCGACGTCCTCCTCGACTCGCTGCTCACCGACCTGGGCCCGATCGTGTTCGTCAAGCCCGCCAACCTGGGATCGTCGATCGGAGTGTCTAAGGCCACCAACGCCGCCACCCTCGAAGCGGCCCTGGCGACCGCCGCCTCCTACGACGAGTGGATCATCGTCGAGGAGGCGATCTCCGGTCGCGAGATCGAGTTGGCGGTGCTCGGTGACCGGGTGCCGCAGGTTTCGGGTCCAGGCGAGATCCGTCCCGGTGCCGAGTTCTACGACTACGCCGACAAGTACGAGACCGACTCCGCCGAACTGGTCGACGACCCGGACCTCGACCCGGAGATCGCAGTCCGCTTCCAGGAACTCGCCGCACGGGCCTTCGTGGCGCTGCGCTGCTCGGGCATGGCGAGGGTCGACTTCTTTCTGGCCGACGACGGTCGGGGCCCGGTCCTCAACGAGGTCAACACGATCCCGGGCTTCACCCCGATATCGATGTATCCCCGGCTCTGGCAGAAGGCGGGCCTGTCGTACCCGGCCCTCGTCGACCGCCTGGTCGACCTCGCCGTCGAGCGCCACGGCCGCAGGCGCCGCAACACCCGCCGCTGAGGCGCTCTCGCCAGGGATCCGACCTTCTGCTCAGCGTTGGGGGTCGAGGGAGGCGCGCAGGAACCGCAGGAGCTCACGGCGACGGGTCGCCACGGTACGCATCGTCGGCTCGAGGCCGGCGGCACGCAGGACCTCGATCTCGGTGGCGAGGCCCACGACAGTCGAGTAGGCGCTGATCAGGACCAACTGGGCGTCGGTGCGGCGCATCCGGCCGGCGTCCATTTCGCGCTCCATCCACGCCTGTGCCCGGTCCATGAGGGGCCCCATGGCGCCCTTGAGGCGGGGCGCCGCCGGCGATCCCGGTCGGGACACCTCGCGCAGCAGGCCCATCAGCAGCGGCTGTTCGAGCGCCACACGGAATACGGAGCGCACCAGGGCCTCCACCCGCTCCCAGTCGGTGGCCTCGCCCTCGAGTACCTCGAGGAGTGCGACGTTGAGGTCGGCGGCGCTGCGGTCCACGACGGCGCCCAGCAGGCCCCGCTTGCTGACGTAGTGGTAGAGGATCGTCTGCTTGCGGATCCCGAGGCCGGCCGCCAGGTCGTCGAGCGACGTGCCGTCGTAGCCGATCGTGCCGAACGACTCGAGGGCGGCGTCGAGGATGCGCTCCCGGGTCTCGGCGCCCTTTCCAGAGGAGCGACCGGCGCCGCGCACGGTGTCGCGCACCGTGTCCCGGATCGTCGTCGTATCAGGCATACCTGCACCGTAGTCCTTTTCCTGACCATCTGGTAAGTCCCCTGACCATCTGGTAGAAAGAAGGCCATGATCGCCGAAACGCTCGCCGGGCACCGCATCGCCATCACCGGAAGCACCGGCTTCCTCGGCACCGCACTCGTCGAACGGATCCTCCGCAGCGTCCCCGACTGCGAGTTGGTCCTCATCGTGCGACCCGGCCGACGCGGCGCCGAACGTCGGGTCAGTCGCGACATCCTCCACAACGACGCCTTCGACCGCCTCCGGTCCGAACTCGGCAAGGAGGCCTTCGAGGAGATGGCAGCCCGACGGATCACCGCCGTCGCCGGTGACGTCACCGATGACGGCCTCGGCCTGGACGACGAGGGCCGTGCCGCCCTCTCCGGCTGCGACCTGTTCATCCATTCTGCGGCGATCGTCAACTTCGACTCGCCACTCGACCAGGCCGTCGAGATCAACCTGCTGGGCTCAGTGCGAATCGTCGAGACACTCAGGGGCCTCGGCATCACCCCCCACCTCGTCGCCGTTTCGACGTGTTACGTGGCCGGCAGCCGCCGGGGCGCAGCGGCCGAGGAGCCCGTCGACCAGAGCCCGTTCTTCGTCGACGTCGACTGGCGGTCCGAGGTCGACAGCGCCCGTCGCATACGATCCGAGACCGAGACCGCCAGCCGCACCCCCGAGAAGCTGGCCGGGTTCCGCAGCGACGCCCACAAGGAACTCGGAGCCGCCGGAGTCCCCGCTCTGTCAGCCAAGACCGAACTGCTCCGAACCCGCTGGGTCGAGGACCGCATGGCCGAGGCCGGCCGCTCCCGTGCCTCGTCGCTGGGCTTCCCCGACGCCTACGCCTACACCAAGGCCCTCGGCGAGGTCGCCCTGACCGAATCCGCCGGCGACGTGCCCGTCAGCATCGTGCGCCCCTCGATCATCGAATCGGCCCTGGCCGAACCCGTCCCCGGCTGGATCCGCGGCTTTCGCATGGCCGAACCAGTCATCATCTCGTATGCCCGCGGCCTGCTCAAGGAGTTCCCGGGCGTCCCCGAGGGCACCGTCGACGTCATCCCCGTCGACTTCGTCGTCGCCGCCATCTGCGCTGTGGCCGCACGCGGCCCCGATCCCGACGCACCACCGGGTGGCGACATCGTCCAGGTGGCCTCCGGGGCGGAGAACCCACTGCGCTACGGGAAGCTCGTCGACCTTGTACGCGAGTGGTTCACAGAGCACCCCATCTACGACGAACACGGCCAACCCATCTCCGTACCCCAGTGGTCGTTCCCCGGACGGGGGCGTGTCAAGCAGCAACTCGAACGGGCCGGCTCCATGCTCGACAGGGCGCACAGGGCCTTCGACGTGCTGCCCGTACGGGGCCGACACGCCATGACGGCCGCCCGCCTCGAGGAGAAGCGCGAACTCGTCGACCGGGCCATGGGCTACGTCGATCTCTACGGCGCCTATGCGGAGTGCGAAGCCGTCTACGGCCTGGAACGGCTCCTCACCCTGTGGGGCCACCTCGACGACGACGACCGGGCTGCGTTCTGCTTCGACCCACGGGGCATCGACTGGGAGCGCTACGTGCCCGAGGTGCACCTCCCGTCGGTGGTCAAGGCCGCTCGTGCACCAATGCGCCCGCCGAGCCGAGGCGGACAGGGCCGCTCCGAACGGCTGCGCTCCCAGATCCTGTCCCCCGACCGGCACCTCGCCGCCTTCGACCTCGAGAACACCCTCATCGCCTCCAACGTCGTGGCCTCGTACTCGTGGCTGGCGAGCCGTCACCTCGACAAGCGCGACCGGGCCCGCTTCGTGCTGCGGACACTCGCCGAGGCCCCCCGCCTGCTGGCCCTCGACCGCCTCGACCGCAGCGACTTCCTGCGCTACTTCTACCGCCGCTACGAAGGGGCCCCAGTCGACCAGATCGCCGAGGATTCCCTCGAGCACGTCAACGAACTGCTGCTCGCCAGGTCGTTCCCCGCCGCCATCCGACGGGTTCGCGAACACAGGGCACTCGGACACCGCACCGTGCTCATCACCGGTGCCCTCGACTTCGTGGTCGAACCACTCAGGCCCCTCTTCGACGACGTGGTGTGTGCCCAACTCGGCGACGACGGCGTCACCTACGACGGACAACTCACCTCGGTGCCCCCCACCGGCGAGGCCCGCTACCAGGCGCTGGCCGACCTCGCCGACGAACACGGCTACGACCTCCGCGAGTCGATCGCCTACGCCGACTCGGCCAGCGACCTCCCGATGCTCGAGGCCGTCGGCTTTCCCGTCGCCGTCAATCCCGAGACCCGCCTCGCCTCGATCGCCCGCAAGCGCGGCTGGCTGGTCGAGGACTTCCGCAAGTCGCCGGGCATGACCCGGAGGCTCCTGCCCCTCGCCCCGCCACAGACCGCAATTCGATGAAGGCACTGCAGTTCCGCCGGAACGTTCCCCGCTTCGCCGCAGCGCGCCTGGCCGGAAGCCTCACACCCGGCGGCGGTGCAGCGGTCGGTCCGCTGCGACTCGCCGACCTCGAGCCACCGGCCACCCCCGGCCCCGACTGGGTGCGTGTCCGGCCCCGGCTGTCGGGCATCTGTGGATCGGACCTCGCCACCATCGACGGCAGGTCGGCCCGCTACTTCGAACCGCTGGTGTCGTTCCCGTTCGTACCCGGCCACGAGGTGGTGGGCGACCTCGACGACGGCACCCGGGTTGTGCTCGAACCGGTGCTGGGATGCGTCAGCCGCAACCTGACCCCCACATGCGACCCGTGCGCCGGCGGCCACCTCGGCAACTGCGAGCACACCACCTTCGGCGACCTCGAGCCCGGTATCCAGACCGGCTCCTGCCACGACACGGGAGGCGGCTGGGCCACCGCCTTCTCCGCCCACCCCAGCCAACTGCACCCCGTCGACGACTCGTTCAGCGACGAGGCGGCCGTGATGGTCGAGCCGACAGCCTGCGCCGTCCACGCCGCCCTCGTTGCCGGCATCACCGAAGGCTCGGTCATCACGGTGCTCGGGGCCGGCACGCTCGGGCTGCTCACGATCGCCGCCCTCCGCACCTTTACGAACCCCCGGACCATCGTCGCCACCGCCCGTTACCCCGGCCAGCGGCGGCTCGCCGCCGAACTCGGCGCCGACCTGGTCGTCGAACCCGACGGCATCCGCCGGGCGGTGCGGCGGGCCACAGGCAGCCGGGCCGTCAGCCTCTCCGGTGACGACGGCGCCGTGGATCGGCTCAGTGGTGGCGCCGACATGGTCATCGACTGCGTGGGCTCGTCGTCCAGCATCACCGATGCCCTCGCGGTCACCCGACCCCGGGGACGCATCGTGCTCGTCGGCATGCCGGCATCGGTCACCCTCGAACTCACCCCGCTCTGGCACCGCGAGATCGAGTTGGTCGGCGCATACACCTACGGCACCGAGGCCCTGCCGGACGGAACCACAGCCCGGACCTTCGACCTGGCTGCCGGACTCGTCCGGGCAGCCGACCTGGGCCGCCTGGTGTCGGCCACCTACCCACTCCACCGCTACCGCGAAGCGCTCGAACACGCCGCAGCCGCCGGTCGGCGAGGCGCCGTCAAGGTGGCCTTCGACCTACGCGACGAAAGGGAACGAGAAGCACTCATGGAGACGAGCAAGTGAGCAACGGCCACCTCGCCCCCCGACCCGGCTTCGTCCTCGACGTAGACCGCACCAGCCCACCGATCGCGTTCCACCACGGCGAAGGCTTCCGACTCGAGAAGTTGCCGGCGGACCGCACACGGGTGATCTACCCGGCCGAGCCGCTCGAGGGCCTCGTCGACCCCGACGGCACCATCCGCCAGGCGCTGCTGAACCCACTCGGCGACTCCGAACCGCTCCCGGCCCTGCTGCGGCCAGGCATGAAGCTCACCATCGCCTTCGACGACATCTCGCTGCCCCTGCCGCCCATGCGACGCCCCGACATCCGCCAACGGGTCATCGAAGCGGTCCTCGACCTGGCCGCCGAGGCCGGCGTCGACGACGTGCACCTCATCGCAGCGCTCGCCATCCACCGGCGGATGACCGAGGACGAACTGCGCCACGCCGTCGGCGACCGCGTCTACGACGCCTTCGCCCCATCGGGCCGGCTCTACAACCACGATGCCGAGGACCCCGACGGCATGGTCATCCTCGGCCAGACCCCCCACGGCGAAGACGTGCAGTTCAACAGGCGGGCCGCCGAGAGCGACCTCGTCGTCTACGTCAACATCAACCTCGTGGCCATGGACGGCGGCCACAAGAGCACCGCCACCGGCCTGTCCGGCTACACCAGCCTGCGCCACCACCACAACGTCCACACCATGGAGAACTCCCGCTCCTTCATGGACCAGGACAACTCGGCGCTGCACGCATCCAACTGGCGGATGGGCAAGGTCCTGCGCGACGCAGGCATCAGGATCTTCCAGATCGAGACCACCGTCAACAACAACACCTTCGGCCGCGAAGGCCCCATGTCGATGCTCCAGAAGCGCGAATGGGAGTGGACGGCCAGAGACCGGGCGACGTTCCTCAGCATGCAACAGGGCCTCAAGATCATGCCGTCGAAGACGAAGCGCAAGGCGTTCTCCTCGTGGCAGGCGCCCTACGAACTCACGTCGGTGCAGGCCGG
>DCXR01000040.1:35675-35964 GCA_002329075.1 Candidatus Neomicrothrix sp. UBA2131 | reverse complement strand
TCCGGAGCCATATCGCCACCCCCTCGCCCGATGTCGACACGTCGGCCGCCCACGGCTACTCGTTGACCGACGACGGCATCGCCGAGACGAAGCGCCGCATGGGGCTTCCGGAACACGAGTCCTTCCACATTCCCGATGAGGTGCTTGCGACCTACCGGGAGGCCGGCGCACGGGGTAGCGCCGCCCGTGAGGCCTGGCAGCAGCGGCTCGACGGCTGGGACGGTGACCGCTCCGCATGGGAGGCCTGTTGGGCGGCCTCCGGGCTCGACGGCTGGACCGACGCTCTTCC
>DCXR01000040.1:0-35326 GCA_002329075.1 Candidatus Neomicrothrix sp. UBA2131 | reverse complement strand
ACCCGCAAGGCCGGCAACGCCTGCCTGACGGCCCTGCTCGACGAGGTCCCCGGCCTGATCGGTGGCGGCGCCGACCTGACCGGCAACACCGGAACCACCATCGAGGGCCACGGCGTCCAGTCAGCCGCCTGCCCCGAGGGCCGCCAACTCTTCTTCGGTGTCCGCGAGCACGCCATGGGGGCCATCTGCAACGGGATGGCCCTCCACGGCGGTCTCATCCCCGTGGGTGGGACATTCCTCGTGTTCAGCGACTACATGCGCGGTGCCGTGCGCCTGGCGGCCCTCAGCGGCGCCAAGACGCTGTTCGTCTGGACACACGACTCGGTCGGAGTCGGCGAGGACGGACCAACCCACCAGCCCGTCGAGCACGCCGCCGCCCTGCGGGCGATCCCCGGCCTCCGGGTCTTCAGGCCTGCCGATGCCAACGAGACCGCCGGCGCCTGGCGGGTGGCAATCGAGGGTGACGGTCCCACAGCCTTTCTCCTGACCCGTCAGGACGTGCCGGTCCTGGCCGGCACCGACGACCATGCAGCGGTGGCCCGGGGCGCCTACGTGCTCGTGGATGCAGACGGTCCTCCCGACATCGTGCTCATCGGGACCGGCAGCGAGGTTGCCGTCGCACTCGATGCTGCGGCGACCCTCTCCGCCGGCGGGACCTCCGTGCGCGTGGTGTCCATGCCCTCCATGGACCTGTTCGGCGGGCAGGACGACGCCTATCGCGTCTCCGTGCTCCCCCCCGGTGTGCCCGTGGTGTCGGTGGAGGCCGGCGTTACCTTCGGTTGGGGGGCATGGGCGGACACCTCGGTCGGCATCGACCGGTTCGGGGCTTCGGCTCCAGGCGCCGAGGTCATGGAGCGGCTCGGGATCACGCCGACGGCGGTGGTCGAGGCGGCACGTGCACTCCTCGACGGCGGTCTCGACACGAAGGAAGGCGCAGCATGAGCCGACTCCGCGAGCTCTTCGACCAGCAGGGCCAGAGTCCGTGGCTGGACAACCTGCGCCGGGGATGGATCACCTCCGGTGAGTTGCAGGCGCTCATCGACCGGGGGGTACGCGGCATCACCTCGAACCCGTCGATCTTCCAGAAGGCGATGACCGGGACCGACGACTACGACGAGCAGCTCGGCGCCCTCGCCGGCGCCGGGTATTCGATCGAGGACTCCTACTGGGACCTGGTGACGAGCGACATCGTCGACGCCCTGGACCTGCTGCGGCCTGTCCACGAGGCGACCGGTGGCCTCGACGGCTTCGTGTCGGTCGAGGTCGATCCCAGCCTGGCCGCCGACACCGCCGGCACGGAGGATGCCGCCCGCCACCTTCGGAGCGTGATCGACCGGCCCAACCTGTTCGTGAAGATCCCCGCCACCGCCGAGGGCATTCCCGCCATCCGCACCATGGTGTCCGAGGGCTGCAGCGTCAACGTCACCCTCATCTTCTCCCTCGACCGCTACCAGGAGGTGATGGAGGCGTACGTCGGCGGTCTCGAGGACCGCGAGGGCGACCTGTCGGGGATCTCGTCGGTCGCATCGTTTTTCATCAGCCGCACCGATACCGAGATCGACCGCCGCCTGGAGGCCATCGGCACACCTGAGGCGCTCGACCTCCGGGGCCTCGCCGCCGTCGCCCAGGGGCAGGTTGCCTACGACCTCTTCCGTCGAGCCTTTTCCGGACACCGGTGGGAGGCGCTCGCTGCACGGGGGGCGAGGGTCCAGCGCCCCCTCTGGGCGTCGACCTCGACCAAGAATCCCTCCTATCCCGACACCCTCTATGTCGACGCGCTGATCGGTCCTGACACCGTCAACACGCTCCCGGAGACCACGCTCGAGGCGTTCGACGACCACGGCACGCTGGCCCGCACGGTCGACGCCGACCCCGAGGGGGCACGCTCCACGCTGGCTGCAGTCCAGGCGGTGGGAGTGGACCTCGATGACGTCTCCCGCGTCCTCGAGGAGGAGGGCGTGGGAGCCTTCGTGAAGTCGTTCGTCGAACTCCTGGAGACCCTTGGGCAGAAGGCCGACGAGCTGGCCTGACCTGCCCGGAATCGGCCACGACCGAGTCCGTTGCATTTCGCAACGGACTGCTACGGTCCTCCCATGCCCGGTGAACCCATCCCCTCCTCCACCGACCGCTGCTCGATCGCCCGCACCCTCGAGGCCGTAGGCGACCGCTGGACGCTGCTGATCCTGCGAGACCTGTTCCGGGGCGTCCGTCGCTTCGAACGCCTTCACGGGGACCTGGGAATAGCGCGGAATCTCCTGACCGACCGCCTCCGCCGACTCGAGGACGCCGGAGTGGTCCAGCGGGTGCCCTACCAGGAGAGACCTGTGCGCCACGAGTACCGGCTCACAGCCAAGGGCCGCGACCTCTCCCCGGCGCTGGTCGCCCTCATGGCATGGGGCGATCGCTGGTGCGCCGAGGACGGGCCCCCCACCCTGCTGATCCACGACGCCTGCCATGGCCCGGTCGAACATGCGGTCCGCTGTCCGACATGTGACGAGGCCGTTGCCGCCCAGCACATCCGGAGCCGGCCCGGCCCCGGGCACCATGCACGAGCCACCGGAGCCGTCCGATGACCGCCCGGCAGGTTCCCGCAGAGACCAGGGAGTTGCTCGGTGTGCCGCTCCCGGAACTGGTCGCCGCTGCCGGCCGGCGTCGCGACATGGCGCACGGCACCCGCATCACCTACAGCCCCAAGGTGTTCATCCCCCTCACGATGCTGTGCCGCGACCGCTGCGGCTACTGCACATTCGCCCAGCCGCCCGCCCGATTCGCCGCCCCCTACCTCCTGACCGACGAGATCCTCGAAATCGCCCGCCGGGGAGCCTCGGCCGGATGCCACGAGGCGCTGTTCACGCTCGGCGAGCGACCCGAGGAGCGCTATCCGGTGGCTGCCGACTGGCTGGGCCGCCACGGCTACGAGTCGACCGTCGACTACCTGGTCGATGTCTCGCGCCTGGTGCTCGAGGAGACCGGCCTGCTCCCCCACTCCAACGCCGGAGCGCTCCACGAGGACGAGTTGGCCCGACTCCGGGAAGTTGCGCCATCGCAGGGGATGATGCTCGAGACGCTTCGTCCCGACCTCGACTGCCATCGGGGCGCCCCCGACAAGACACCGGAGCGCCGCCTCGCCACCCTCGAGGACGCCGGCCGTCTCCGGATCCCGTTCACCACGGGCATCCTCGTCGGAATAGGCGAGGACCGCATCGACCGACTCATCGCCCTCGAGGCCATCGCCGACTCGCATCGACGACACGGGCACGTGCAGGAGGTCATCGTCCAGAACTTCCTTCCCAAGGCCGGCACCTCCATGCGTGCGGCACCACCGTGCCCGTCACACGACTACCTCGAGGCCATCGCACTGGCACGTCTGGTCCTCCCGGACGAGGTGCACGTACAGGCTCCGCCGAACCTCTCCGACGACTTCAGGCCGTTGCTCGATGCCGGCATCGACGACTGGGGCGGCGTCTCCCCGGTGACCGTCGACCATGTCAACCCTGAGCGTCCCTGGCCGGCCCTCGATCGCCTTCGGGAGTTGACCGAGCAGCGGGGCTTCACCCTTGCTCCCCGACTCACCATCCACCCCGACTACGTGTGTCGGCCCGAGATCTGGCTCGACGAGGCACTCCGGTTCCCCGTGATGGACCGTGCCGACGCCGAGGGCCTCGGCCGCGACGATCCGGGGGCCGTCTTCCCTGAGCGCATAGAGACCATCGCCGCCGAGGACGGCGCCGAGATCCGCCAGATCGGCCACGACTCGACGGCCTGGTACTCGGGAGCACCCGTTTCGCCCGTCGACCTGCTGTGCGGGTCGCCTGCAGCGGGCGGACGACTCCGCGAGGTCCTCGACGGGGTCCTCGATGGACAGGAGGTCGGGTCCGAAGGACTCCTCACCCTGTTTGCAGCACGCGGCCCCGAGGTGCGCGCCGTTGCCGAGGTCGCTGACGAACTCCGGCTTCGGGCCGTCGGCGATGTCGTGACCTGGGTTGCCAACCGCAACATCAACTACACGAACGTCTGCACCTACAAGTGCCGGTTCTGCGGCTTCTCGAAGGGGCCGCTGTCGCTGAACCTGCGAGGCACCCCCTACCTCCTGGACCTCGACGAGATCGCCCGCCGTGCCACCGATGCCGCACGCATGGGTGCCACCGAGGTCTGCCTCCAGGGCGGCATCCATCCCGACTTCGACGGCGACTACTACATCGACGTCACACGGGCCGTCCGGGACGCCGTGCCGGACATACACGTCCACGGCTTCACCGCACTCGAGGTCACCGAAGGCGCCCGGCGTCTCGGCGAGCCCCTGGCCGACTACCTCCGTCGCCTCATGGACGCCGGCCTGAGGTCCCTGCCCGGAACTGCAGCAGAGATCCTCGATGACACGATTCGTGCCAGGTTGTGTCCCGACAAGATCAACACCGAGGAATGGCTCGAGGTCCACCGCACTGCGCACGGGGTCGGGCTGCGCTCCAACATCACGATCATGTTCGGATCGATCGAGGGCCCCGAACACTGGGTGCGGCACCTGCTCGCGTGCCGCGACCTCCAGAAGGAGACCGGTGGGTTCACCGAGTTCGTGGGCCTCCCCTTCGTGCACATGGCCTCTCCCATCTACCTGCAACGCAGGGCGCGCCGAGGCCCCACCTTCCGCGAGACGCTGTTGATGCACGCCGTGGCCCGGATCGCACTGCATGGACTGGTCGACAACATCCAGGGCTCCTGGGTCAAGATCGGCTTCGACGGCATCCGCCAGATGCTCCAGGCGGGATGCAACGACCTCGGCGGCACCCTCGTCGACGAGAACATCTCACGGGCCGCCGGCGCCGAACACGGTCAGTCCGCCCAGGAGTCCGACTTCGTGGCCATTGTCGAACCGCTGGGCCGCACCCTCGAGCAGCGCAACACGCTCTACGGACGGGCGCCCTCCGGCGAACACCTCGAGGTCCGGCGCGCCGATGACGGCCGGGTGCTCATCCCCGTGGTCGGCGCCTGATCCCACTGCTCCCCGCCATGGCCACGTGGTCGCTGAGCAGGGCCTGTCGGCTCCGGTCCGTTCTGATGTGGTCGCCGTCCGGGCGACTGGGCAATGATGGGGACACTGGACCAGGAGGAACGCCGCCATGGCAGAGGCCGTCATCGTCGAAGCACTACGGACGCCGCTCGGGCGGGGCCGGGTGGGAACAGGCGACCTGAGCGGCTTCCACGCCACCCAGTTGCTGGGAGCCCTTCAGAGGGGCATCGTCGACCGAGCCGACCTGAAGCCGGCTGAGGTGGAACAGGTCATCGGAGGCTGCGTGACGCAGGCCGGCGAGCAGGCAAGCAACGTCACCCGCCACGCCTGGTTGACCGCCTGCGACGACTACAGCACGGGGGCCACCACCGTCGACGCCCAGTGCGGCTCCGGCCAGCAGGCCAACAACCTGATCCACGCACTGATCACCTCGGACACCATCGACGTGGGACTGGCCTGCGGGGTCGAGTTGATGAGCCATGTGGGCCTGGGCTCCAACGTCGTCAACGGCCCGGGGAAGTCGAAGCCGGACGACTTCCCGTGGGACAGTCCCAACCAGTTCGAAGCTGCCGAACGGATCGCCGCCAACCGGGGCATCACCCGGGAGGATGTCGATGCGTGGGGACTGCGCTCCCAGGAGCGGGCGGCCCAGGCGGCGGTGGAGGGGCGCTTCGAGCGGGAGATCCTCCCGTTGGACGTCCCGATCCTCGACGAGAACGGCGCCCGAACCCCCGAGACCCGGCGTGTGACGACCGATCAGGGGATCCGGGAGTCCACCGCCGAGGGCCTGGCCCGGCTCGATCCCGTGATGCCCGCCGGAATCCACACGGCCGGCAATTCGTCGCAGATCTCCGACGGTGCTGCCGGCCTGCTGTGGATGAGCGCCGAGCGGGCTGCTGCCCTCGGCCTGAAGGCCCGAGCCCGCATGGTGACCAACGTGGTGGTGGGCACCGACCCCTACTACCTCCTCGACGGCCCGGTGGATGCCACGGCCCAGCTCCTGGCCAGGAGCGGGATGCAGCTGTCCGACATCGACATCTTCGAGTGCAACGAGGCGTTTGCCGCCGTGGTGCTCTCCTGGCTGGGCCAGTACCCCGAGATCGACCCGGAGAGGGTCAACGTGAACGGCGGAGCCATAGCCCTGGGCCACCCGGTGGGGGCCACCGGTTCACGGCTCCTGGTCACGGCCCTGCACGAGTTGGAACGACGTGACGCCTCGACGGCCATGGTCACCATGTGCTGCGGCGGGGCACTCGGTACGGCAACGGTCATCGAACGCATCTGACGATGGAACTCCTCGACGGCCGCGTAGCCATTGTCACCGGTGCGGGTCGTGGCCTGGGCCGGGTCGAAGCCCTCGAGTTGGCCCAGCATGGTGCAGCTGTGGTCGTCAACGACCTCGGCACGACGCTGGCCGGTACAGGCCAGGACGACTCGCCCGCTGAGGAAGTCGTGGCCGAGATCACCGCTATGGGCGGTCGGGCCGTGGCCCACTTTGGCGATGTGGCGGACTGGGAACAGTCGGCCGACCTGGTCCGAACGGCCGTCGACGAGTTCGGGGCCCTCGACATCCTCGTCAACAACGCCGGATTCATACGCGACTCGATGCTCCAGAAGATGGAGGAGTCGGAGTTCGATGACGTGGTCCGGGTGCACCTCAAGGGTCACTTCTGCACCATCCGCCACACGCTGGCCCACTGGCGTGACCGGTGGAAGGCCGGAGGTGGGGAACCTCTCGGTGGCCGGTTGATCAGCACCTCCTCGGAGGCGGCGCTGATCGGCGCCCTGGGGAGTAGCAACTACAGCGCTGCGAAGGCCGGGATCACCGCCCTGACCATCTCGGCCGCCCGCGAGGTGCTCCGGTTCGGGTGCACGGCCAACGTGCTGGTGCCCCGGGCCCGCACCCGGATGGTCATGGGCGGTCCGTCGGTATCGCTGTTCGAGCAGCCCGACCATGGTTTCGACACTTTCGCCCCGGAGCACGTGGCGCCGCTGGTGGCCTGGCTTGCCTCCCCGCTGGCCGAACGGGTCTCCGGCCAGGTACTCCAGGTCTGGGGCGGCGAGGTCACGGTCTACGAACGGCCCCGTCGGGCCTTCGAGGCCACCCACGAGGGCGATTGGACCCTCGAGGCCCTTGAGGACCACCTGGGGCCCTTCTTCGCCGACCAGGAACCGGTCGTCGACGGCTTCGGCCTCTAGTCCTCTCGTTCGGCCCTCAGGAGGCTCGGTCGAGGATCGTCGAGCCGAGTCGGGCCAGGTGGGTTCCGGCACCGCCCAAGCTGTCTGCCAGTTGGAGCACCCAGAGGAAGTAGCGGTGTGCCGGGTGGCTGATATCGGCCCCGGTCCCACCGTGCAGGTGTTGGGTGGTGACCACCACCCGCTGTCCGGCTTCGGCAGCCCACCACTTGGCCGTCGGCACGGCCTGTGAGAGGTCGAGGCCGTTGTCGAGTCGCCATGCGGCCTGTTGGAGGGTGACCCGTATGCCGTCCGTGTCGATCGCCGCGTCGGCGGCCTGGATGGCAACCCCCTGGTTGGTGGACAGGGGCCGGCCGAACTGTTCGCGTTCGGACACATGGGTTGCCGCCATGGTCAGGGCCTCTTCGCAGCATCCCAGCACCATGGCGCAGATTCCGATCCTGGCCCGGTCCAGAACCTCCTGGGCGATCCTGTCGCCGTCGCCCTCGAGGAGGTCTTCGGGCTCGACCCTCACAGCGTCGAACTCCAGGGCCCCACGGATCTCCCGACTGGTCGTTTCGGCGAGGGTGACGGTCAGGCCCTCGGCGTCTATCGGAACGATCGCCACACGGTGGCCGTCGGTGTCGACCGGTACGACTACGGCTTCGGCCACACCGGCGGCGGGCACGGCCACCTTCGTTCCACTGACCCGCCATCCCGCCCCCTCGGCCACCCCGGTCAGGGGCTGCGAGAGGTCCGCTCCGGCCGGGTCCGTCCATGCCCCGGTCAGGATTCGGCTGCCTTCGGTTATGCCCTCCAACCATCGGGCCCGCTGCGCGTCGGAGCCGTGGGCGGAGATCGGCCATGCGCCGAGCGCCGTGACGGCCAGCAGCGGAACCGGGGCCACCCGTCGGCCCTGTTGTTCGAGGACCAGGCAGGCCTCCACCATGCCCAGGCCGAGGCCCCCGTCGCGTTCGGGGAGCGCTACGCCGATCAGGCCCGCTTCGGCCAGGGCCTCCCAGAGGCTGCGGTCGAACCGGTCGTCGGTGGCCTCCACCTCGGCCACACGGTCGGTCGATGCGAGGTCGCCGAAGATCCGTTCAGCCAGGCCACAAAGGGCCTGCTGGTCATCGGTCAGGTCGAAGTCCACAGTCGTTCCCGTCGATTTCAGGCCTGTCGGGCCGTACGGGCCATGCCGAGGCCCATCCAGGCGACTATTTCCCGCATCACCTCGTTGACCCCACCCCCGAACGTGTTGATCTGGGCGGCCCGGGCGGCCTTCTCCAGTTCGCCTCGCAGCACCACTCCGGGTTGACCGTCCCTCACCCGGCCCTCTGCTCCGACGATGCCGAGCAGGCGTTCGTAGATCCTCACCGCTGCCTCGGTGCCGTAGACCTTCACCGCCGCCGACCGGTCGGCGGTGAGGCGCCCCCTTTCCACATCGATGGTCATCCGCCAGTTGAGGAGCCGGAGGGCCTCCAGTTCGGCATGGCACCGGGCCAGGTCCAGCTGCACCCAGGGTCGGTCGATGACACGTCCGCCCTCAGGGGCCACGGTGTCGGCCGCCCAGGCCACCGTGTCGTCGTGGAGGTTGAAGGCCAGGGCGCTGGTGGCTGCCAGGCCGACCCGCTCGTGATTGAGTTGCGTCGTGATCATCGACCAGCCGGCGTTCACATCGCCGACCAGGTTGGCAGCCGGCACCCGCACGCTGTCGTAGTAGGTGCTGGTCGTCGGCCCGTCGCCCACCGTGACTATGGGCGTCCACGAAAAGCCCTCGGAGTCGGTGGGCACGATCAGCAGGGAGATGCCCCTGTGCTTGCGTGCCTCGGGATCGGTTCGACAGGCCAACCAGACGTAGTCGGCCTCGTTGGCTCCGCTGGTGAAGATCTTGGATCCGCTGACCACCCACTCATCGCCGTCACGAACGGCCCTGGTCCGCAACGAGGCCAGGTCGGTACCTGCCGTCGGTTCCGAGTACCCGATGGCGAAGATCACGTCACCGGCGAGAATCCCGGGCAGGAAGCGCTGCTTCTGGGCCTCGTCACCGAATTCGATGAGGGTCGGCCCGACTGTGTTGAGGGACACGAACGGCATGGGGCAGTTGGCCCGCTGCGCCTCGTCGAACAGGATGAACTGGTCGGTCGCAGGCCGGCCTCCGCCCCCGTACTCGGTCGGCCAACCGAGGCCGAGCATCCCGTCCGTCCCGAGTCGTCTGTATACCGACCGACGTGTGTCGGATGCAGCGTGGCCACCGCGGAGCGCATCCCTGAGCTCCGCGGTCATCAACCCGGCGAAGTAGGAGCGCAACTCGGCGCGCAATGACTGCTGTTCGGGGGTTTCCTCGAGCCGCACCCCAGCAGTCTGGCCGGTCCGGCGTCGGACAGACACACCGCGACCCTGTCGGCGGTCAGTCCATTTTCCGGTGGCCGGCAGAGCCGGTCCGACAACTCAGTCGGCAGCGAAGGCTGGAATGGACACGGTGGCCGTGTCCCTCCCCGACCGCAGCACCGAACCCGGTAGGTTGCCGGTGGGCTTGCCGTCGGCCACGATCTCAGATCCGCCGACCAGCACCCGTACCATGCCCAGGGGATCGGACCACAGCCGCCTGTTGTCTCCCGGCAGGTCGTGGACCAGGACCGTCTCGCCGGCATCGACGTTGTCGGGATCGAAGACCACCAGGTCGGCATGGCATCCCTCGGCGATTCGGCCCCGGTCGATGAGGCCGAAGAGGCGGGCCGGCGCATCGGTCATGTGGCGGACGGCGTCCTCGACGCTGGCGAGGCCCTTGCCCCGCAGGCAGTCGGCCAGCCAGGCCGTCGGGTAGGAGGCGCCGGCCATGCGATCCAGGTGGGCGCCGGCGTCGGAGCCGCCGATGAGGACGTCGTCCCTCTTCCATGCCTCCTGGCGCATTCTCCAACTCTCGTCGTCGTCGTCGGTGGGGCTGGGCCAGAGCACGGTGTCCAGGTGGTCGGCGAGGACGATGTCGAGCAGGGTGTCGAAGGCCCCGGTGCCCCGCTCGGCGGCGATGTCTGCCACCAGGCGGCCCTTCAGGTCGGCGTTCTCAGCCGAGTAGGTGTCTCCGATCTCGTAGGAGGAGAAGTCGACCAACCGGGACATGACTCCCGCCTCGGGAGAAGCCGCGGCAGCCTCCATCTTCTGCCTGACCTCAGGTCGGGAGAGTTCCTCCATGCGTTCGGCCAGGGGGAGGGACAGCACATCGTCCCAGCCCGGCAGGAGGTTCAGGCCGCAGTAGTGGCGGAAGCTCATGTTCATCCCGACGAGGACCGGCATTGTCAGGGCCACCACCCGCGCCCCCTGGGCAGCGGCGTAGTCACCCATCCCCGTCTGCTTCTCGAAGGCCTCCAGGCGGGCCGAGTCGATGGTGAACACATTCCAGTTCAGGGGCCGTTGTCCGGCCAGGGACATCCGGGTGAGAAGCTCGTACTCCTCGGTGCTGAGCCCGTCGAGACAGCCGGTACTCACCCACTGGAGGGTTGTCCCCTCGTGGTCCGCCACCACTGCCGACAGGGAGACGAGTTCCTCGGCTGCCGCCCAGCGGGAGGGAACCGGTCGCCGCTCGGCGTCGTTGTGGGTGTAGGACTGGCTGGAGGAGAACCCCAGGCCACCGGCCTCGATCGACTCGTGGAGGAGGCGGGCCATCTCGGCCAACTGTGCCTCGTCGGCCTCGGCGCCGACGGCGTCTTCTCCCATGACGGTTCGACGAAGGGCGTTGTGACCGACCAGACAGCCCATGTTGACCCCGATGTGGCCCTCGAAGCGGTCCAGGTACTCGGCGAAGGTCAGCCAGTCCCAGGGCACCCCCTGGGCCAGCGATTCCAGGGGCATTCCCTCAACCCCGGCCAGCATTGCGCTGATGTAGAGGGCGTCAGATTCGTTGCCCACCGGAGCCAGCGAGAAGCCGCAGTTGCCCATGATGATGGTGGTCACCCCGTGCAGGCTCGATGAGGTGAGGGCTGGGTCCCAGCAGATCTGGGCGTCGTAGTGGCAGTGGGGGTCGATGAAACCGGGACAGACCATGAGGCCGGTGGCATCGAGGACCGTGGTGGCCTCCCCGTCGAGGGCGCCTATGGCTGCGATCCTCCCGTCGAGCACCGCCACGTCGGCCTCACGGGCCGGGGCGCCGGTCCCGTCGATGACGGTCCCACCCTTGATCAAGTAGTCGAACATGGGGCCTCCTCAGGTCCTCTACGGTTCAGGTCATCTACGGTTCGGTGCCTGGTCCGACCGTCGGTCAGGCGCTAGCGTTCCGGTGGCGGACCGTCGAGAACTCCGGATCGGGATCGGCGCGGGGGATGACCTCCTTGCCGAACAGTTCGATCATCGACAGGGCGTCCTCGATGTCGAGGCCCAGGGGGAAGGCGAAGACCAACTGGTCGCACCCGATGTCCGTGTAGCGCTGGATCTGGCTGACACACTCGTCGGGGTCACCGCAGATCATCGTGCCATCCTCTATCGACCGTTCGACGTCGTCGAGGGTCAGCTCGGGCAGCACCTGGGGCCAGGGGGGGATCGTCCCCGGGACGGCGAAGCTGTCGAGGTAGCGGAACACGTTGGTTCGCAGGTAACTGAGTTGCATCTCGAGCGCCTTCTCCCGGGCCCGCTGTCCGTCCTCGTCGATGCTCAGCACCCCGGTGATGGACAGGTTGTCGTTGACGAAGCCTCCGATCGGTTCGGCGTTGGCGATCCCCTCCTTGTAGGACGCGATGAGGGGCACGAACTGGTCGAAGGTGGCCACGTTGAAGCCGAGAACTCCCATGCCGGCCCGACCCACCTTGCCGTAGGTGGGAGCGTTGCCGGCGGCCTGCCAGAGCGGGGGATGGGGCTTGGTGAGGGGCTTGGGGAGAATGATCCGGGCCGGGGACGACCAGAACTTCCCGTCGAATCCGGGGTAGGTGCCCTCTTCCCACATCTTGAGGATCTCGGGCAGGGCTTCTTCGAACATCTCCTTGGTGACCGGGTAGTCGGCGATGCCGAAGCCGCCGACCTCGGTGGTGCCCGAGCCCCGGCCGACACCGAACTCGAATCGACCGTCGCCCAGCAGGTCCAGGGTGGCCACCCGTTCGGCGGTCTTGTAGGGATGGTTGACGGGGGGGACGATGTTGAAGATCCCCGACCCGACGTGGATGCGCTCGGTCTTGGCCAACAGGTAGGGGATGAAGGCCTCAGGCTGTGAGATGTGGGAGTACTCGTGGAGGAAGTGGTGCTCGACCACCCACAGGTACTTCCAGCCCCACTCGTCGGCCTTCTGGGCCACCGCGACGTCGTTCTGGTAGGAGCGCCACTCGTGCTCCTCACCCCATTCCTCCATCCGGTTCCGAGGAATGAAACTCTGCAGGAAGATCCCGAACTCCATGGCGCTACCTCTCAGTCGGCTTTGATGGGCCGCTATGGACCTATTTAATGCTTGTTCTTAATCCCGGCAGCCGGCGAGGGCTATGGACCAAGGTCCTATTCTCGAAAACTCCTCCCAGGGGACCTGTGAGGCCTGGAGCTGTGGAGAAGACCTGCCCCAGAGGGGACCAACGTCCCTAGCGGACAGGGGGCCCATAGCCGACGATGCACTCATCAGCGACGTGGAGGTGATGCCCGTGGATGAATTCCCGAAGTTCGTGTCTGTAGACGACCACGTGATCGAGCCCGCTCATGTGTGGCAGGACTGGTTGCCTGCCCGGTTCGAGGATCAGGCCCCCCGAATCGAACGAATTCCCTGTTCCCGGATGGGCTACGAGGGTGGGCTGTTCACATTCGAAACGGCCGAGGCGGGGGGGACCGACTGCGACTGGTGGCGCTTCGAGGGCGACCTCTGGCCCTGTTCCAGGGTCGAGTCGGCCGTCGGCTACGACCGCTCTGAGGTGATGATCGCCCCGACAACCTTCGAACAGATGAGGCCCGGTTGCTACGACGCCAAGGCCCGCCTCGAGGACATGGACGATTCACACACAGAGGTGCAGGTCATGTTCCCCAGCACCTTCCCCCGATTCTGCGGACAGCGGTTCTCCCTGGCACAGGACAAGGAACTGGGCCTGGCCTGCCTGCAGGCCTACAACGACTGGCTGGTCGAGGAGTGGTGCGGCGACTCCGGCGGCCGGTTGGTACCCCTGGCGATCGTCCCCTTGTGGGACCCGGACCTGGCCGCCGCTGAGGTGGCCCGCAACGCGGCCCGGGGCGTCCGCGGGATCGCCTTCTCGGAGATCCCCGCCTACCTGGGACTCCCATCGATCCACACCGGCCACTGGAACCCGCTCTTCGCAGCCTGCGCAGAAGCCGGCGTCTCGGTGCACATGCACATCGGTTCCTCGTCGACCCTGCCCCGGACCTCCGACGACGCCCCTCCGCTGGTGGCCTCGACCCTGACCTACGGCAACGCCATGGCGTCAATGGTCGACTACCTGCTCTCAGGGGTGCTGGTCGACTTCCCCGCCCTCCAGCTCGTCTACAGCGAAGGCCAGATCGGCTGGATCCCCTACATGCTCGAACGGCTCGACAAGGTCTGGGAGAGCAACCGGGCATGGGGAGGCGTCGAGGACAGTGTTCCCGAACCCCCCAGCAACTACTTCCACCGACAGATCTACGGCTGTTTCTTCGACGACGAACACGGCCTCACTGAGGAATCGCTCAAGGCCATCGGCGCCGACCGGCTCCTCTACGAGACCGACTACCCCCACGCTGACAGCACCTGGCCCCAGTGCCGGGAAGTCGCCGAGGCGCAGATGAACCACCTCGACATGGACACGATCACCAAGATCACCCGAGGCAACGCCATAGAGTTGCTGGGGCTTGACCTATGAGCGCGGCCAAAGTCCACACAACGACACTCGAGGAGATCGTCACCCCCCTCACCACCCTCTGGAACTTCGACTACGAGTCCAACGTGAAGGCCCTGCGGGACCTCTATGAGATCGCCAAGCGGGACCAGTGGAACGCCTCGACCGATATTCCCTGGACCGTGGAGACCGATCCGACACAGGTCGGGCTGCTGGTCGGCCCCGAGGGAGACCCCCTTGAACACTTCGACTTCTTCAAGGACCTGTCCGATGCCCAGCGTGATGACCTGAACCGGCGACGCTCGGCCTGGACGCTCTCCCAGTTCCTCCATGGCGAGCAGGGCGCTGCGCTCTGTTGCGGCCAACTGGTCGAGGTGGTTCCCGACATCGACGGCAAGCTCTATGCGGCCACCCAGGTGATCGACGAGGCTCGCCACATCGAGGTCTTCCACGAATACATCGGACGCCTCGACCGGATCTACCCGATGATGCCGGGACTCAAGGCCCTGATCAATGCAGTCCTCTCCGCCGAGATGTGGCAGATGAAGTGCCTGGGCATGCAGGTCATCGCCGAAAGCATGGCCATGGGGGCGTTCAAGATGATGAAGGCCAGCACCGGCGACCTCGTATTGAGGCGGGTGCTCGAGTTGACCGAACGCGACGAGGCCCGCCACGTCTCGTTCGGCCTCATCTACCTGAAGGAGGAACTCGAGGGCCTTTCGGAGCAGGACCAGATCGCCCTGGAGGACTTCGCCCTGGCCGGAATCGGGCTCCTCATGTCGCCGGCGAACCTTGAACAGAGCGGTCAGTACCTCTTCGACATCATGGGCGAGGTGGGAATAGACACCGATGCCGCCGGCAAGGAAATGGCCGAACGCTACGAGGCCGATCCCGACCTACGGGGCGCCGGGACCAACCCGATCAAGCAATACGCCATTCCGAACCTGGAGCGCCTGGGCCTGGTCAACGACCGCACCAGACCCCGCTACGCGGAGATGAACCTGCTGAACTGACCATCGGGTCGGCCCGCCGGGCGACACGCTCCACTGTTGCGGGGGACGCTGCCGCTGGAACGGGGGCCGTACCCTGACTGCATGACCCTGCGGAACTACCGGACCGGCGACGACGCCATCGATACCGCCATCGAGGATCTGGCGCAGTCGACGGGACGCCGGGACGACCTGGACATGATCGCGGAGATGCTCGTCTCCGCCGTCCGACTGGCACGCGAAGAGGTCGGCCGAGGCGACCTGAAACTCGTCAACAGCGCCCTCAAGGAACTCCGCCACGCCTTCTCGGTCTTCGAGTCGTACCGGGCCGTCCGCAAGGCCACGGTCTTCGGTTCCGCCCGCATCGCCGAGGGGGACCCCGCCTATGAGGCCGCACGTGGCTTCGGGGCCGCCATGGCCGCACACGACTGGATGGTCATGACCGGGGCGGGGCCCGGGATCATGGCCGCCGGCCTCGAGGGAGCCGGCCGCGACCGCTCCTTCGGCATCAACATCCAGCTCCCCTTCGAGGCCGAGGCCAACGAATTCATCCTGGACGATCCGAAGCTCGTCAACTTCAAGTACTTCTTCACCCGCAAGGTCACGTTCATGCGCGAATCCCACGGGTATGCCCTCCTGCCCGGAGGCTTCGGCACGATGGACGAGGCCTTCGAACTCCTCACCCTGATGCAGACCGGAAAGACCTACCTCGCTCCCGTCGTGCTGCTCGACCCACCGGGCGACACCTACTGGTCGCACTGGACCGAGTTCATCCGGAGCGAACTGGTGGCGAGGAACCTGATCTCCCCACACGACCTGTCGCTCGTCCACTCCACCGACGACCCCCGTGCCGCCGCCGAGCACCTCCGACACTTCTACCGGACCTACCACTCCATGCGGTACGTGCGGGGACGACTCGTCCTGCGCCTCGAACGCGAAGTGGGTGACGAGGAGGTGGAGGCGCTCGACGCCGAGTTCGGCGACCTGCTCGTGGACGGCCACATCGAGCGCTGCGACACGACCCCGGCCGAACTCCGGGACGCCGACGAGGTCGACCGACCCCGACTTCGCCTCCACTTCGACCGCCGTTCCCACGCCCGACTCCGGCAACTGATCGACGTCCTCAACGACGCCGCACCCGACTAGTCGTCGCCCCACCCGGCGTCGTCGGGCTCCCGTAGGAGCCCGACGGCCTTCTCGACCGCCCGGCGGGCCCGGGTCAGGCGGCGCTCGTCGACCGGGAGTTCGTCGCCGCCGGCGTCGATGGACTCGCGCAGCCGGAGCATCGCCAGGTCGCCCAGCTCCTCGGCGATCCCCTCGAGCCGTTCCCGGATCTCGTCGAACTCACCGGCCATGGGCATCCTCCTGCGTTCCCCGGATTCGTTCTGCGACCACCTCCAGCGGGTGCCGGACGACATGCCCGGCGGTTGCAAGGTGGATGGCACATCCCGGATTCGCACTGACCACGACCACGGCATCCGTGGTGGCCATCGCCCGCCGGATGGACGCCGTCTTGCGACTGCGTACAGCTGCGGACAGGCCGGGCTGGAGAACCGAGAACGCCCCACCGGCACCACAGCACAGGCCGTCATCGTCGAGTTCGACGGTTTCGGCGTAGGGAGCGAGCACTGATCGCACGCTGGCGTGCTTGCCCTGGGCGTGGCGGAGGTGGCACGGGTCCTGGACCACGACGGTCGACCGCTCCCCCACCGTCGCCGCCGGCATCCGCTCGATGTCGGCCGCCAGCCATTCATGGACGTCCCGCACCCTGTCCGAGAAGGCGGCCGCCTCCGGGGTCCCGAGGAGGGATCCGTAGTCGCGTAGCGCTGCTCCACACCCTGCCGAGTCCACCAGCACCGGGACGTCCGCCGGGATCGCCGCCATGACCCGTTCGGCGAGTGATCTTGCCGCATCCTCGAGACCGGCATGGGAGTGCATGGCGCCGCAGCAGCCGGCCGCATCGCCGGATCGGCGAACCGTCGTCCCACAGGCCTCGAGGACCTCCTCGACAGCTGCATGGACCTCCGGCTGCCAGGCGTCCATCACACATCCCGTGAACAGGACCACATCGCCCACCGTCCTCCCTCGGGAGCGGGCGTCCCGCAACGGCAGTCGCCGGGGAAGGGGAAAGCGTCCGGGAATGAGGCGCAGTCGCTGCAACAGGGCAAGCACCCGGCTTGTGCCCCGAAGGAGGCGCGGACGGACCAGGACGGCGAAGCCGAGACGGAGCCAGAGCGGCACCCCGCGCACGCCTGCCACAGCGGCACGCGTGTCGTGCATCAACTCGTTGAAAGGCACTGCTGAGGGACACGCAACCTGGCATCCGAGGCAGAGGAGGCAGGTGTCCATCGACTCGTGCCACTCGGCATCGCGGACGGTCGTCCCCGCGTCGGCGGCACGCATGAGGGCGATACGCCCCCGAGGGGAGCGCCGTTCGTCGCCGGTGACCCGGTAGGTGGGGCAGTGTGCGAGGCAGAGGCCGCAGAAGACGCACGATGTCAGCGCATCGTCGCTGAGGCCGAGGAGGCCCCCGGTGGGTGGGGACGAGGAGGCGGTCATGCAGCAACCCTGTACGGGTCGCGGCCCGGATTCAGGCGCCCTTCCCGGTCGAACCCCGACCTGAGCCTGGCGACGATGGCGGCCACGCCCGGCCCGGGCTCGGGAGCCGGTTCCTCGACCGGACCGTGCACCACACTGGTCCCCACCTCGAGCAGGCCCCCCTCGGGCAGTCGGCCCGTCCAGCGGCTCCGATGTGGCGGCAGGACCGGGCCGGTCGCCACCTCCACGAACCCGAAGTTCGATGCGAGGGCCGCCGCCTCGACCTCGACGTCCTGGGCGTATCCCTCCAGGCAGACGCTGACCTGTCGTCCGTCCCACAGCACGCTGGAAGGGCGGTAGCACAGGAGGCGAACAGCCTCGGGCGTAGCCGATCCCTGCATCCAGAGCATTCGCTCCGGTGACGGCCAGGTCCGCAGGATCACCTGTCCGAGGAGGGCGAGGGTTCCGAGCGACCCGACAAGGAGTCGGCACAGGTCGTAGCCCGATACGTTCTTGACCGTCGGACCACCTGCGGTGAAGAGGGATCCGTCGGCACCGACGCAGTTTGCCTGGAGCAGGGCATCGCCGACCGACCCGACCCGGATCCGCCGGAGGCTGCTTCGTCCGACCGCCAGCACACCACCCACGGTCGATCCCGGCGGGCCATCGAGCGCCGCCTCCTGGCGGTGCTCGGCCAATGCTCCGGAGAGTTCGGCGAGGGGCGTTCCCGCACCCACCTCGACGGTCATCTCGGCCGGGTCGAAGGCGACGATCCCCGAGGGCGCCCGAACCTGTCGGCTGTCGCCGTCCGGAGGTCCGCCGACGAGCCAGCGCGTCCCTCCCCCGCGCACACAGACAGGACCCGACGGCCCGACCTCTTCGCGGAAATCCTCGAGTCGACTCACACCCACGTTCCCTCCGGAACCTCCGGCAGGTCCTGGATCTCTCCACAACTCGGTCCGTCGGGCAGCACCTTGTCGGGATTTGACACTCCTTCGGGGTCGAAGGCGTCGCGCAGGAGCCGTTGTGCCGCAAGGTCCTCCGGCGAGAAGAGCAGCGGCATGAAGCGACGCTTCTCCAGGCCGATGCCGTGTTCCCCGGACAGGACACCGCCGACCTCGAGGGAGAGCCGCACGATCTCCTCGCCGGCTGCGTACACGTGGTCCATGATCCCGGGCTCGCGGTCGTCGAAGACAAGGAGTGGATGCAGGTTGCCGTCCCCGGCATGGAAGACGTTCATCCCGATGAGGCCGTGGCGTTCGGCGATGGCGTTCACGCCGGAGATGACCTCGGCCAGGCGGGTCCTCGGGATCACGGTGTCGTGGAGGTAGTAGGCCGGCTTGATGGTGGCGATTGCCCCGAAGGCCGCCTTCCGCCCCTTCCAGATCCGGGCCCGTTCCTCTTCATCGGCGGCGACGCGCACCGACCGGGCACCGTTTTGGAGGGCGAGCAGTTCCACAGCTTCGGCTTCCTGAGCGACTCCGGCCGGCAGGCCATCGAGTTCGACGATCAACACGGCCGCTGCATCGAGGGAATACCCGGCATTGGCGAAGGGTTCGACCGCCTGTACCACCTGCTGGTCCATCAACTCCAGGGCCGAGGGAACCATCCCGGCGGCGATCACCGCGCTGACCGTGTCGGCAGCCTCCTCGATGGTCATGAAGTCGAGGAGCATGGTGCGAACGTCGGGCGGATCGGGCGTAAGTCGCACCGCTATCCGCGTGGCGATCCCCAGAGTTCCCTCACCGCCGACGAAGGCCCCACGGAGGTCGTAGCCGACAGCGTCACCCTCCTCCTCACCGAGTACGACGACATCTCCGTCAGGGAGCACCACCTCGACCGCCGCCACGTGCACGCTTGTCACGCCGTACAGCAGGCAGTGGGGACCACCCGCATTGGTGCCCACGTTTCCGCCGATGGTGCAGGCCGATTGGCTGGAGGGATCCGGGGCGAAGTGCAGCCCGGTCCCCGCCAGGTGTCGCGTGAGTTCCAGGTTGATGACGCCGGGCTCCACCCAGGCGATACGCCGCTCGACGTCCACCTCGAGGATCCGGTTCATGCGGGTGGTCGAGATGACCACGGAGCCGTCGGAGGGCACCGCCCCACCGGCCAGACCGGTACCCGCCCCGCGCGGAACGAAGGAACGTCCGTGGGCTTGGGCGATACGAATGCAGGCTGCCACCTGTTCGACGGAGCCCGGAAGGCAGACCGCGCCAGCCCGTCCACTGCTGATGATCGATGCGTCACGGCTGTAGAGGAGGCGCGCACTCGCTCCCCCCGCGACGTGGTCCGCTCCGATCGCAGCCTCCAGGTCACGAGTGAGCAGATCAGGCGAGCGTTGTCGAGTCCACCTCATCCCCCGAGTTGTATCACAACCAGACCAACTCGTATACCGGGAATTGGCGGTACCTGTGCCGCGGCGAAGGGGGCAACGGGGTGTAGGAAGGACGCCGTGAGTCGCCTACGCACCATTGCCACCCGGGGCGACACCCCTGTGCTGGCCCTCTCGATCGCCACCGGCGCACTGGTCGCCCTGCTGATCGCCAGCTTCGAGTACCTGGCGCAAGGCGTCTTCCTCGAACGGATCATGCACAGACCCCTCTACCAGATCGCCGCGGCCCCCGCCATCGGGCTCGTGCTCACCGCCCTCCTCCTCCACTGGATCGGGCGTCGTGCGAACCCCGCCACCTCCGACGAGTTCATCCGCGTCTACCACGAGCGCAGTCCGCGCCTGCCGCTGCGCGACCTGCCTGCCAAGTTGCTGGCCGGGGTCGCCACCATCGGCTTCGGAGGCGCTCTCGGCCTGGAGGGTCCCTCCATCTATGCGGGATCAACGGCCGGGTTGGCCGTCCACGAGCGCTTCCGGCGGTGGCTTCGACGCGAGGACGTCCGGATCCTCCTCACGGCCGGAGCTGCCGCGGGGATCGCCGCCGTCTTCAAGGCGCCGGCCACCGGCGTCCTGTTCGCCCTCGAGGCTCCTTATCGGGACGATGTAACCCGGCGTGCCCTGATTCCCTCGCTGCTGGCCGCGGCCACAAGCTATGTCACCTACATCAATATCGTCGGCCCCGACTCGGTGATCCCGTTCCTCAACGATCCCGAGAGCCGACTGGGGCTCAACCTCGACGACGGTCTCGTCTGGATCGCGCGAGACCAGTTGAGCGCCCTGTTCTCCGGAGTCGAGATCAACGACATCATGGGCGCCGTCCTGCTGGGCGTCCTGGCCGGCCTCGGCGGGCGGTTCATGGCCTGGCTGGTCCGCCAGGCGAAGAGCCGTGCACGCGAGACCAGGCTCATCCTCCGCCTCTTCGTCGGAGCCTCGCTCCTGGCCGGCCTGGCGGTCGGTGCCGACATCGCCTTCGACTCACCCCTCACGATCGGCCCGGGATTCAGGGCTATGGAATGGGTGGTTGCCCCCGAGCACGGGTTGGGCCTCATCGCCCTGCTGTTCGGCCTCCGGATCGCCGCCACCATCGTGACCCTCGGCGCAGGAGGGGTCGGCGGGCTCTTCATCCCACTCGCCGTCCAAGGCGTGATCCTGGGCGCCTTCGTCGGACAGGTGGTCAATGCCGACCGCCCCGGCCTCTACCCGATCCTCGGACTGGCCGCCTTCCTCGGCGCCGGATACCGCGCACCCATCTCGGCGGTCATGTTCGTCGCCGAGTCGACGGGTGGTGCCTTCGTGGTTCCCGCCCTCATCGCAGCTGCCGTCAGCCAGCTCGTGGCCGGCTCCTCCTCGGTGGCCGAACACCAGCAGCATGTTCGACTGGGCCACCTCGAGCGGCGCTTCACCCTTCCGGTCACAGCGGCAATGGCGACTGAGGTGCTGACCGTGCCCCCCGACGCGACCCTCTCCGAGTTCGTGTTCCTCCACGTGCTCGGCCGTCGCGAACGGTCCGTGGCAGTTGTCGACGGCGGCACCTACCTCGGGATGATCAGCCTCACGGAACTCTCCGAGATCGACCGCTCCGAATGGGACGACACCACCGTGGGCTCGGTGCTCCGCACCGACCTGCCGGCGGCGAAACCTTCGTGGACGTTGCGTGACGCCATCGGCACCATGGGCGACACTGATGTCGACGTCCTGGCAGTGACAGACGCCGATGCATCGTTCATCGGGGTGATCCGGGAGGACGACATCCTCAAGTTGGACGAGATCCTCGACGAAACCGGAGGCTGAGCCCTCAGCGATGGGCGACGGGCTACCTCAAGCCGAAGCGTCGAGTTCCTCTGCAGCCTCGGATTCCTCGTCGGCTTCTTCGGCCCACGCTTCGTACGCCGGCGAATAGCCCTCCTCCGGCGTCTCAGCGGCGTCGTCGGTGGACAGGCTGTCGAAGATGGATTCGAGGTCGAGGTCCTGGTTGCGCTTCAGCGCACGGGCCTCCTCGAATCGACGATGGCGACCTTTCTTCACGGCGCCTTCTCCCGGGTCGGTGGTCGGTAGGGTCTGCACCCTACCCAGTCGCACCCGGCAACCGGGGTCCCCGGCCGGCTCAGGATCCGTTCCGGTCCTCCAGGAGAAGCCCACCCTCGCCGTCGAAGGCCAGGGCCGAGTGGCCGGCCAACAGGCCGGTCAGGGCTTCGCCGACGACATCACCCCGCCATCCGGTAGCCAGACGGGTCCCTTCCTCGCCACGGACGAGTGCCTCGATGTCGGAGCGCGTGCCCAGCAGGGTCGGATCGATTTCGAGGTCACGTGCCGCCTGGGAGATCCAGGCCGACACCAGGGCCACCTCTGCCCGGTGGTCTCCCCTGCCCTGCCTGGAGCGTGCCGGGTCACGAGGCACCGGTGGAAGGTCGGTGGCTTCCGCTATCGCCTGCAGGACAGATGACGCCGCACCGTTGCGCAGGTGGCGGCCGTCGACCCCCCGGATACGACGAAGCGCCTCCTCGTCCACCGGGTGGTCCTGTGCCACGGCGACAACGGCAAGGTCGGAGAACACCGACCGCACCGGGACATCGCGGGCGGCTGCCTCGCGTTCGCGCCAGGCGGCGATCGCCCGTGCCCGGTCGAAGGCTGCGCCGCGCAGTCGTCGAACCTCCTTGATCCGTTCCCAGGCGATCGACGGCTCACGCGGCCCTCGGCTGCGGTCCAGCATCGTCTGGCATTCGTCCTGCGCCCAGGCCAGGCGCCCACGGGATGCCAGGTCATCGGTGAGTCGGTCGTGGAGGACCAGGAGGTGCAGCACATCGGCTGCGGCGTATTCGAGTTGCGAACCCGTGAGTGGGCGCGCCAACCAGTCGCTGAGGCGGTCGCCCTTCGGAAGGCGGATGTCGAGTTCTCGTTCGCAGAGCGTCGTCAGGGAAGGCGTCGACAGGCCCACGAATCCGGCCGCCAACTGGGTGTCGAACAGGTTCCTCGGCGCCGTGCCGCACGCACGGTCGAAGACCTCCAGGTCCTGGCCTGCGGCATGCATGACCAGCAGCACGTCGGATTCGAGGACGGAGCCGAACGCCCTCAGGTCCACGGCGAGCGGGTCGACCAGCGCCAGACCGTCGCTCCATGAGATCTGGAGGAGTGCCACCTGTGGGTAATAGGTCCGCTCCCGGTGGAACTCGGTGTCGACACCGATCCGCGGTTCGTCGACCAGGGCCTCGACCAGGGCCTCGAAGGCCCCCTGTTCCTCGATCGGATCCGGGGCAGGGTGGTCGGAGCCGCTGACGACCCCCCTTGCGCTGCCGCCGCGTCGACGTCTCAGGTCGCCGGGCCCGATTCGACCGGGAAGCCACCGGCGACCCAGGCCTCTGTGCCCCCGAGCACGTTCACCACATCGAAGCCCTGTGATCTCAGGAACCCGGCGGCAGCCATGCTGCGGCCTCCCTTGCCACAGATGAGCATCACCTGGCCCTCCGTCGGGATCTCCGCCACCCGGGCGGGGACCTCACCCAGGGGGATCGAGCGGGCACCCGGAACCCGGGCGCCGGCGAATTCATCGGGTTCTCGGACATCGACCAGGGGCGTTCCAGCGGCGAACCGTTGGTGCAACTCGTCGACGTCGATCTCCGGAATGCCCTTTGACGGTTCGACCTCCTTCGGGGAACGAGGGAACAGCCTTCGGCTCACGGGCGGCACCCTAGTCATGACATGGTGCCGAACCGCTGCTGATGCCGCGGCCGACCAGATCCTCCGGGGTGTCGATGTCGCTCAGGGTCCAGCCGTGGACGACGGCCACCTCGATGACCGGCAATCTTCGGCCAGCACGCCAGGGCGCGCGTTCCCCGGCCTCGAACGACTCGGTTAGCGGTGTCCGCGCCCCGGCAGGCCAGAGGGCGTGTAGCCACTGGGGCACCCCGTCGAGCATCGGCAGGATCACAGCGTCGGGTGCCGCGGCCACTCGTTCGAGGATCTCTCTGACCGTCGCCGCCGACGCATCCGGCAGGTCGCAGGCGAGGACCATCACAGGTCGCTGCTCCTCCTCGTCGAGGGCGTTCAGTGCCGTCAAGATCCCCCCCAGGGGCCCTTCCCCGGGCCAGCGGTCGGGAATCACCTCCTGGTCGGCGTCCATGTCGGCCATGGGATGGCCACCCACCACGCACACAGGTGACACGCCGGCTCCGCGGAGTGCCTCGATCGGCGCCATCACCATGGGTCGCCCGTCCACCTTGAAGGCCGCCTTGTCGACGCCCATTCGATGGCTGGAGCCGCCTACCAGCACCGCTCCGGCCACTCCCCGTCCGCTGCCGGTCACCCTTCCCCCAGTGGGCACGCCGGGTCGAGAACGGCCTCCGAAGGGCCGGATCCCGACAGGTGCACCGGTCGCTGATCGCTCACGGGGCGCAGGGTACCCCCTCCCCCTCCTCCAGCAGGGTGGTCGGTAAGGTCCCGCTGTGTCCGAGAGCCTCTACGACCTACCTGAGATCATGACCCTGCCCGGCTGGGCCGATCCGGAGATGTTGGCGAAGGCCAGCGCCCTCGGACTCGTCGTCCTCCTCCTGGCAACCTTCCTGATCCTGCGCTTCCTGCGCAAGGTCGTGGTAAAGGTGGTCCTCGTCGCCGGCATCGTCCTGCTCGGCCTCGGCCTCTGGGATCAGCGACTCGAGCTCCGCTCCTGTGCGGACGAATGCGCATGCACTCTCTTCGGCCAGACGGTCCAGGTCCCGCTCGACCGAAACCCCCGCTGCGACTCAGGTTGACCTGTCCGGTCAGGCCGGATCCGGGACCCGTTCGAGTCGGAGTTCGTTCGTCGCCCGCGACCGGGAATCGGTTCCCGCCAGGACGGCCACAAGCTCACCGGCCGGAACGCCCGCCTGCTTCCGACAGAGGTCGAGCGCCTCGGCGACCCTCAGGTCCACCGTGCCGTCCTCGGGCAGGTGGAAAGGCTCGGTGCCCCAACTCAGCGAGAGTTGGCGGACGGTGCGTTCATCAGTGCTGTAGCCCAGAATGCGCGCCGAGGGACGGAAGCGCGCCATCGAACGGACCGTGAAGCCGGAACCCGACACACAGACGATCGTCCGGATTCCCAGTTCCTCGACGGCGCGTGCGGTCGCCACGGTCATGGCGTCGGTAATCGAGGTGTTGGGATCGTCGGCGTCGGTGAGGCGTGACTCGGCCAACTCGGTGGACCAGCCACGGTGGTCGAAGTTGTTGTCGGCGTGCAGGGCGACGCGGGCCATGGTCGCCACGACGTTGACGGGGTCGATGCCCACGGCAGTCTCCCCCGAGAGCATGACGGCACTCGAGCCGTCCCAGATGGCGTTCGCCACGTCGGAGACCTCGGCCCGGGTCGGTTCGGGTCCGTCGATCATGGACTCGAACATCTGGGTGGCGGTGATCGCCGGGCGCCCCAGCGAGATGCACTGGCGGATGATCTCCTTCTGGAACACCGGTAGTGCCTCGATGCCGCACTCGTTGCCCAGGTCGCCCCGGGCCACCATCACGGCACCCGACTTCCCGATGATGCGCGAAAGGTCGTCCAGGGCGGCGGCCGTCTCGATCTTGGCCACCACCAGGGGGCCGTGTGGATGCGGCAGGGTGCCGAGACGGTCGAGGTCGTCGGCCGAGCGGATGAAGGACGGGGCGATCATGTCCACCTCGTATTCGAGGAAGAACTCGACCGCACGGAGGTCCTCGGGGGTGGGCGCCGAGAGGGAGAGTCGGTCAGCGGGGATGTGGACACCCGGTCGGCCCGAGAGGACTCCCCCGTGGATGACGGTGGCCGGCATCCGATCACCGTCCTGTTCGCCCAACTGGAGGATCACACGCCCGTCACCGATGCTCGTCCGACTGCCCGGCTCGACATCGCGGAAGAAGGCCTCGTAGTCGACCTCGATGACGGCAGGCCCACTCAGGTTCCTGCCGATCTGCAACTCCACTCCTTCCCCCTCGACGAACTCGACAGGGTCGTCACCGAAGCTGGCAGCGCGGACCTTGGGCCCCGTCAGGTCGACGAGGATGCCGACCGAACGTCCCTCTTCGGCGGCGATGCGGCGAATCATCGCGAGGCGCCCGGCGTTCTCCTCGAGGGAACTGTGCGCCATGCCGAGCCGGGCCACGTCCATGCCGGCGCGGACCAGGTCGCGCAAGACCGGCTCACTTTCGGAGGCGGGCCCGATCGTGGCGATGATCTTGGTGCGTCGGGCCATTGGGTCACGCTACCGGCGCGGCCGAAGCGAGCGAAGGACCGATCCGGGGCCGATTAGTGTCGGCCCGTGCCCGGCCACATGTTCCTCGACCATCCCGGCGTGCTTGCCTTCGCCCACCGTGGGGGTGCCGAGGAGGTCCCGGAAAACTCGCTTGCCGCCTTCCGGCACGCGGTCGACCTCGGCTACCGCTATCTGGAGACTGACGTTCACCTGACGGCCGACGGCGTGCTGGTCGCGTTCCATGACGATGTCCTCGACCGGGTGACCGACTGCACTGGACGCCTCGCCGACCTCTCATGGGACGAGGTGTCCACCGCACGCATCGCCGGCACGGAGCCGATCCCCACGCTCACAGAACTCCTCGAGGCATTTCCGGATGCCCGGATCAACATCGATGCCAAGGCCGACGCCGTCGTTCCCGCCCTCAGCCGGATCCTGCTCGAGTTCGAGGCCCTGGACCGTGTCTGCCTCGGGGCGTTCTCCGACAGCCGCCTCAAGCGCCTCCGTGACCTCCTCGGACCGGAACTGTGCACATCCGCCGGGCCACGCTCGGTCGCCGGCTTCCGGGTCGCCTCGCTCGGGTTGCCGATGCGTCAGCCGCCGTGGCACTGCCTGCAGGTCCCGGTCAACTCGAACGGCGTCCGTCTCGTCGACCACCGTTTCGTCAGGGCGGCTGATGACCGGGGCCTCCAGGTTCACGTCTGGACGATCAACGATGCCGAGGAGATGCACCGCCTGCTCGACATCGGCGTGCACGGCATCATGACGGACCGGCCGGGCATCCTCCGGACCGTTCTGCTCGATCGGGGCCTGTGGGCCTGAGCTTCCGCGACGCCCTGCCGCCAACTCCCGCCCGCCCGCTACCTTTCTCCCATGCCCGAAGCCACCACCAGCCTCGACATGGACGCAGTCCGCATCTTCCTGCACCTGCTCGGTGTGTGCGGCTGGGTGGGTGGCCAGATCGTCATGATGGCCCTCGTACCCATCCTGCGGAAGGTCTCCACCGATGCCCCGCGGCTGGCGGCGGCCCGGTTCGGCCAGGTCGCCTGGGCCTGCTTCGGACTAGCGGTCGTCACCGGAGTCTGGGGCCTGGCTGCCGTCGACCTGGCCGACAAGCCCAGTGGCTACCACGTCACCCTCCTCGTGAAGCTCCTCCTCGTCGGAATCTCAGGGGCCGCCGCCGGTATCCACGGCACGACCAACTCCGTGCCGGTACGTGGCGCGACGGGTGCTGTAGGCGGCTTCGCCGCCCTCGGGGCACTCCTCGCCGGGGCCGTTCTCGGCGCCTGAGCACTCTTCCCTGCCACCGGAACCAGCAGCGAATCGGGCGCTGCGCACCCGTCTCTGTGGATGAGCTGTGCACGACCCATCCGATGTTGGGGAAATCATCCCGGATACTGGGGATTTCCCCCCCCGGGGGTTGACCGCCGGCCCGCCGCAGTCCAAGATGCTTCCACGCCGAACACGGCAAGGGGAATCGGATCCGGACGGACCGGCGAACCACCGAAGGAGAGCTCTCGGGCTCGACCGGAGGAGGAGCGTCGAGAGCCTGGTGAAGCCCCCGAGGCGAGTTCGGGGAGGACCAAGACCACGCTGGTCCCCTCGGGGAACAGCAGGTCGGCCGCAGGCACAGAGGTGTCGAGGCCGGAAGGGTTCGGAACGGCTCAAGGGCCGATCCGGAGTCGATCGGACGAAGCGCCAGCTGGGCCCGGGCCGCACCCGGTTGCGCCGCCGCCGACGGGCGACGGAGGCAGAAGGGTGTGGGACGGGAACGGTGTGTCGGGCACACCTGGTCCTTCGGGCGCCGTCGGGCGCCGGAAGGAACGGAGGTGCCGGATCCCGTCGGGGATCAGTGGTCGAGTTGGGCTCGGGTTCGGGGACCGACGGGTCGCCCGGAGATCGGGTCAGGGTGTCGCCCCCCGGGGCAGCACCCCGAGTCCGGAGCGTCTGACGGGACGAGCCGGGGGGTGGAAATGGGACGAGGACTTGGCTCCGAGGAGTTGACCGGTTTACCGGGAGGCTACTCGGGGCCAATTTCCTTTTTCAGCCGCCCGCTCCCACCTGCCCGGCTCAGGGCACGTACTCGCCCATGACGGCAAGCACGGTCAGCGACACCATGCCCAGCGCCGAGATGGCCGGCACGAGGTGTCGGAGCCGACCACTCCCGACCAGCACGGCAAGGGCCACGACGAGCGGGAAGCCGTTCAGGGCATAGCGCTCGAGGCTGTTGAGGTTTTCCGCCGCCAGGGCGACCACGAGACAGGCTGCGGCAAATGCTGCGTGTCCGAGCGGAAGACGTCGAAACGCCACGACCACCAGGCCGACCAGGCCCACGGCGAACGGTATGTGCAGCCCGTCACCCAGTGCATCCGGCCCGAACAACTCACCGAGTCCGGAGAGGAGCCTGCGGAGGGGATCGACGGGATCGCCCCGCAGTTCGCGTTGCACGACGAGCGGAGCGAACGGCTCGTCGACGAGCTCCGATGCCCACCACACGAAGGCCCCGAACCCGACCGGTCCGCCGAGCACCGCCGCTGTCCGTGCGACCCGCTCCCTTGCCGGCGAGCCGCCCCAACCCTGCCATGCCGATGCGATGGCGGCCAATGCCAGCAACGCCCCCGTGGGGCGGGTCACGGCCGCAGCGGATGCCAGAACGGCGGCCCACCACCAGCTTCGCCGGGCCAGGGCCAGCAAGGTCGCCACGGCCAACAGCAGGAACAACGCCTCGGCGTATCCCCAGACCAGCACGAACGCTGGAGGTAAGCAGGCTGTGAGCCACACGGCCCGACCGGCGAGGTCGGCGTCACCTGTCACCTCGCGGACGAGCCGCAACAGGAGGGCCATGGCGAAGAGGGCTGCCGCATTGGCCAGCACGACCAACGCCACCCCCGCCCCTCCGGGGAGCACAGCGTCGAGGAGTCGTCCGACGAGGACGAACCCCGGGAAGAATCGGATGCCTTCCTGATCCACACCCGAATAGCCGGACTCGACAAGCGACCGGTACCAGGCACCGTCCCAGGCGAGCAGGCCCTGCCCCACCTGGAGGGGCCGCTCCCCTTCATGGAGGTGGTCGACGTAGAGGCGCGCTCCGAGCATCGCACCCGCCACCAGGAGGCGGGCAGTGATCCAGGCCGGGAATACGGCAACGAGGTCCCTGCGGAAGGTGGCGGTCACGAAGGGGGAACCCCGAACGCGTTCAGGTTCGCTGCGTTGTAGTACTCGTCCCCGTTGGCTGTCACCAGGTGGCGGGACCCGCCCAGTCGTGCGCTCAACTCGGCGTGGAGGCGCCCACACTGTCGTTCGAAGTTTCGGTAGCCGTCTATCCAGATCATCCAGACACTGGCCGATCCCCCGGCGCGGGCCACGATGGCGTCGGCCACCGCCACGAGGTCGGCGGACCGGTTGCGCTCTCCATAGTCGACCCAGTCGACGGTCCTCCCGTCGTCCATGGCAGGGAACGCGACGGTCGTGAAGCGGTCACCGAGCAGGAAGTGACCTGCGGGTGCCAACTGGTCGGGACAGAAGACGACGAGGTCTCCGTCGCTGCCCTGTGCGTCCACCACCTCGGCGGCAACACCAACCTGGGTCCGGTCCCGGCCGAGTTCCCGGGCAACCGAGATCCACGAGAGTCCGACCAGGAGAATCAGCGCCAGGGAGGCCGCCGGACGCGGGAGCCGTGACAGCCCGACCCCGGCCGCCAACACCACCGGCACGAAGCAGAACACCCCGTACCTTCCCTGGAAGGCCGTCTGGGTGAGGAGGCTCACACCGGCGCCGAGGAGCATCGTGGCGACGCCGACGCCCACGGCGACCCACAGCCAGGGCAGGTCGGCCGGGCCCAACTCTGAGCGGTGGCCCCTGGTCCCGAGGCCGAGTGCGACCAGCAGTGAGAGGCACACTGCCACGAGCAGCGCCTCGGAGCCCCGCCCGCCCCCGTACGCCTCGAGGGCCAGGGCGGCGACGACTGTCGGCCTCGGCCCGGGCGCCCAGGGCGTCCCCGTATGGGCCAACTGGTACAGGAAGACAGGCAGCCAGGGGATGAAGGCCACGGCACCTACAGCCACACCCACGAGGAGCCTCGGTGCGGCGGCCACCCGGTGCGTGATGGTGGCGACGAGGAGCCCGCCCAGGAGGACTGCAACGAGGAAGAGGGACCAGTAATGGGTGTAGAGGAGCAGGGCCACCACCGCTGCCACACGTGCGAGGCGTAGCCCGTCCGGACGCTGCCACGCCGCCGCCATCGCCAGGTGGCCGACCATCAGGAGGACGATCAACAGGGCGTACATCCGTGCCTCGGTCGCATATCGGATGGCGAACGGGCTCGAGGCCAGAACGCCGAGAACAAGAGCCGAGGTACGTGCATCCGAATGGCGGCGGACGACCAGGACGACCAGCACCAGGGCGAGGACCCCCAGCAGTCCCGACAAAGCCCGCACTGCGAATGCCGAGTCCCCGGCTACCGCGGTCCAGGCCGAGAGCAGCAGGTAGAACAGGGGCGGGTGGCCGTCGTGGCGGAGTGCGTCGACGAGCCCTCCGGGAACCTGATCGGCCAGTGCGACCGACTGCGCCTCGTCCAACCAGAGCGGGGAGTCGGCGAAGAAGCGCAGGAGGACCCCGACGACAACTGCCACCACGGTGACGGCTCCCACCGGGGAGCGGAGCACGCCTGACAGGCGTACGGCCTCCGTGGAGGACGTGGAGGTCGGCTCGGTCACGACCCGCGATGGTACCGGTCACCCGCAGGGCGATGGGTATGCTGCGCGTGAGCGCGAAGGCCGGGACGATTTCGCCGGTCGACGGCCAGACGCACCCCATGAACCCTGCCGATCCCCCCCACCGCGACCCTGAGGGCGAGGGGACCGTGATAATCGGCGCCGGACCGGCAGGGCTGACGGCCGCCTACCAGTTGGGAAAGGCCGGCTGCCCGGCGACGGTCCTCGAGGCCGACGACGTCGTGGGCGGCATCAGCCGGACGGTGGTCCGCGACGGCTGGCGCTTCGACATCGGCGGCCATCGCTTCTTTACGAAGGTCCGGGTCGTCTCCGACCTCTGGCACGAGATCCTCGACGACGACGACTTCCTCGTCCGCCCCCGGATGAGCCGCATCTTCTACAAGGGCCGCTTCTACGACTACCCGTTGCGCGCCGGCAACGCCCTGCGGAACCTGGGCATCATCGAGGCCTTCCTGTGCGTGCTCTCGTACCTCTGGGTGCGCATACGCCCACCGGTCGACCAGACCAGCTTCGAGGGCTGGACCGCCAGCCGGTTCGGATGGCGGCTGTACCGCACCTTCTTCAAGACCTACACGGAGAAGGTCTGGGGGGTCCCGGGCAGCGAGCTCCGAGCCGACTGGGCTGCACAGCGCATCAAGAACCTCTCCCTGTTCAGCGCCGTACTCAACTCCTTGCTCCCCCGCCGCAACCAGAAGGACATCACCAGCCTGATCGAGGAGTTCGAGTATCCGCGCTACGGCCCCGGGATGATGTGGGAGCGCTGCCACGAGAAGGTCGTGGCGCTGGGAGGCGACGTCCGGCTCGAGCACAGGGTGACGCGCATCGAGCATTCCGGCGGACTGGCCCGCTCGGTGGTCGCCAGAGGCCCGGACGGTCCGGTTTCGCTGGCTACCGACCACGTGGTCTCCTCGATGCCGATTCCCCACCTCCTACGGGCCATGGAGCCGGCAGTGCCCGAAGAGGTGCTCGCTGCCGCCGATGGCCTCAACTTCCGCGACTTCATCACCGTGGCCCTGGTCGTCCCGGAGGAGGACGGCTTCCCGGACAACTGGATCTACATCCACGCCCCCGACGTCGACGTCGGTCGGGTGCAGAACTTCGGCCGCTGGTCGCCGTACCTCGTCAAGGATGGCCGCACCTGCCTCGGGCTCGAGTACTTCGTCAACGAAGGCGACGACCTCTGGACTGCCGACGACGCTGACCTCATCGCCAAGGGGAGCCGCGAGATGGCCCATCTGGGCCTCCTCGACGCTTCCCGGATCGAGGCCGGCCACGTGGTCCGGATGCCGAAGGCATACCCGATGTACGGCGGCGACTATCAGGCCCACGTGTCGGTCCTGCGTGGGTGGCTCAGTTCCAACACGCCCAACGTCCACCCCGTTGGCAGGAACGGCATGCACCGGTACAACAACCAGGACCACTCGATGCTGACCGCCATGCTGGTGGCCGAGAACGTCCTGGGAGCCGATCACGACGTGTGGCAGGTCAACGTGGAGGAGGACTACCACGAGGAGATCCGGCCTCGGAGGCCCGCCGGCTCCTGATGGCCGGGCCGCCCCTGCTCCTGTCGATGCTGGTGCCACGGGCGCCGTTCACCCGTCGGCTGTGCCTGATCGCCCTCGCCGGGCTGGCTCTGCGCCTGCTCTACGTTCTCCTCGTCGCGCGGGGAACGGCCCTCACCGGCGATGCCCGCTACTACCACGAGGCCGCCAACCTCTTCGCCGACGGCCTGGGCTTCACCGAGCCCTATCGGTACCTTCACGGTGGCGCCCAGGAGTACCTCTTCGTCGACGATCCGTCTCTCATCACCGTTTCGGCCAACACGCTGCTCCCCGTCGGGCACGTAGAACCCACCGCCGGCCATCCCCCGCTCTGGGTGCTGATCCTCGGCTTCTCGTCGCTCCTCGGGGTCACGAGCGTGCTCGGGCACCAGTTGGTCTCGGCATGCGTCGGGGTGGCCGGGATCGTCCTGGTTGGCCTCCTTGGCCGGCAGGTGGGTGGTGAGCGGACAGGCCTCATCGCCGGCGGGTTCGCCGCCGGATATGCCTTCTTCTGGCTGAACGACGGGTCGATCATGTCGGAGAGCCTCGTGGTGGTGCTCGTGGCAGCAAGCACCCTTGTGGCACTTCGCCTGAGCGAGGACCGACCCCGATCGATGGTCCTTATCGGCATCCTCGCCGGACTGGCTGCCCTCACCCGGGTTGAACTGCTCCTGTTCCTGCCCTTTGCCGCCTTCCCCCTGGTGGTCGATCGGGAACGGGCCCCCGTCGAGCGCCTCCGCAGGGTCGCCGCCGTCGGGATCGTCGCCCTTCTCGTCATGTCCCCCTGGCTGGTCCGCAACCTGTCCCGTTTCGAGGAACCGGTGTTCCTCTCCAACGGGTCCGGCGTACTCCTCGCCCAGACCAACTGCGACGCCACCTACTACGGCGACAAGGTGGGCTACTGGGAACACCTCTGCGTGCTTCCCCAACCGCTCGGAGACGACGGCGGAACCCTCGATGAATCCGAACGTGACGCCGCCTGGAGGCAGCGAGGCCTCGACTACGCCGCCGCCCACAAGGGGCACCTGATCACCCATGTCGTTCCACGACGGGTCACCCGACTCTGGGCACTCACTGACCCGGTAGATCAACTACGGGCCGACGTCCTCGTCGAGGGACGGCCGTTCCGGGCCTCGATCGTCGGCCTCCTCCAGTACGCCCTGCTGCTGCCGGCCGCCATCGCCGGGGCGTTCCTGTTGCGCCGCCGCCGACGCCCACTCCTCCTGCTCCTGGCCTGGCCGGCCATCGCCACCTTCGTGGCAGCACTCACGATGGGCACAACCCGCTACAGGGTCAGCGCCGAGGTGGCCATCGTCGTCCTGGCTGCGGTGGCGGTCGATGCTCTCCTCGACTGGTGGCGGGGTTGGCGCACCACCTCCACGGGCTGAACGTCGGGCCACCCGTACACTGCGCCGATGGCCCACCCTGTCAGCGTCACCCTCGACGTTGAGGACCTGCGGCCCTCGCCCGACCTACCTGAGCGTGCGCCGCTGATGACGAACCGGGTCCTGGACCTGTTCGCCGATGCCGGTGTCCGGGCGTCCGTCTACGTCGTCGCCGACCTGGCCGAACGCCACCCTGAGATCGTCCGTCGCGCCGCCGCCGAGGGACACGAGATCGGGCTCCACGGACACGAACACGTGCCGCTGCCTGTCGTCGGCGAGTCCGCATTCGCCGATGCCACCCGCTGCGCCCGGTCCCTCCTCCAGGATCTCTCCGGGCAACCGGTCCCCGGCTATCGGGCACCGATGATGTCCCTGGTGCCCAGCAGTTCCTGGGCGGTGCCGATGCTGAGCGACCTGGGCTTTGCGTACTCGTCCAGCACCCTGCCCGCTCCGAGCCCTCTGTACGGGTGGCCGGGCCTGCCGAGGCGGCCCTTCCGTTGGTCCAGCGGCCTCATCGAGCTCCCCTGTCCGCTGGTGCGCGTACCCATGCTGGACCTCCCCTACCTCGGCGGCACCTACCTCCGGGTGCTCCCAGACTTCGTCCGTAGGCATGGACAGCGCAGGGCAGCCTCCGAAGAGGTCCTCTGGACCTACAGCCATCCCTGGGAGTTCGACACCGACGAGCCCTACCACGTCCATGAACACATCGGTGCGGTGGCCAGCAGGGTGGCCTGGCTCCGACGGGGCCGCATGGAGAGCCGGGTTCGACGTCTGCTCAGCGAGCCGACCGCTGCTCCGCTGGTGGAGCGCGTCGAGGCACTTGTCGTCGGGAGCCTCCCCGTCGTGGACTACGCGCAGCCGTCGGTGCTGGGTCGAGCCGCACGTTTCGCGAACGGGCGCCTGCGCTCCGACTGATGTCGAACGTCGTCATCGCCGGTCGTCCGCTCCTGCGCATGCCTGTCACCTTCGCCGGTCGGCTCACCCTCATCGCTGTACTCGGTGGCCTGCTCCGGGTGCTCTACGTCCTGCTGGTCGTGGCTGACAACCCTCTCAGCGGGGACGCCGCCGGCTATCACCATGCGGCCAACCTGTTCGCCGACGGTGCCGGGTTCCCGGAGCCGCTCCGACACATGTTCGGCGGTGTCGACCTGATCGTCCGCGACGGCGCCGAGATCATCGTCGGCACGCCCATCGGCCACCTCGAGCCGACCGCCGGTCACCCTCCGGTCTGGACACTGCTGCTCGGTGCCTTCTCCTTCCTCGGCGCTGTGACCGTCCTCCAGCAGCAGGTCGTGGCCGCCCTGCTGGGTGTGCCGGCGATCGTGCTGGTCGGGCTCCTGGGCCGCGAACTCCGGTCCGATCGGCTCGGCCTGACGGCCGCAGGGCTGACCGCCGGCTATGCGTTCGTCTGGGTGAACGACGGGCTGCTCATGGCCGAGACCGCTGCCATCGCTGCAGCGGCGGCGGCCTCCTGGGCGGGTCTGCGCTTCGCCAGGGACCCCAGTCGCCGGAAAGCGGTCGTTTTCGGGCTGGTCGGCGGCCTGGCTGCCCTGTCCCGGGCGGAGCTCCTTCTCATGCTTCCGCTGCTG
>DCXR01000026.1:43107-47291 GCA_002329075.1 Candidatus Neomicrothrix sp. UBA2131 | reverse complement strand
CCATGCTGGCGTCCAGGGCCTTGGCCAACACCCAGGTGACGGCAAACGAGAACACGATGACGGAGTCCATCGCCACGACGTGGTCCAGCAACAGTTCGATGCCGCCCCCGAAGAAGAGGCCGTCGTCGAAGTCCCCGCCCGGGATGGCGCTGGCATCGGCGAACAGTCCGAGGAGGAGTCCCCCGGTCAGGCCACCCACGCCGTGGACCGCCACCACGTCGAGGCTGTCGTCGAAGCCGAAACGGGTCTTCAGCGACAGGGCGAGGAAGCACACACCGCCCGCCACGAACCCGAACACGATGCCCGCCATGCCGCCCACGTAGCCGGCGGCGGGTGTGATCGCCACCAGGCCGGCCACGACGCCGGAGCAGGCGCCGAGCGTAGTGGGACGGCCGCCGCGAAGCCGCTCGGTGACGAGCCAGCCGACCATGCCGCTGGAGGCGCCGAGGAAGGTGTTGAGCAACGCCTGGACCGCCTGCTCGTTGGCGGCACCCGCCGACCCGGCGTTGAACCCGAACCAGCCGAACCAGAGGATGCCCGTGCCGATCAGCACCATCGGGACGTTGTGCGGAGGCATCGCCTCGCTGGGCCAGCCCCGGCGCCGCCCCAGCACCAGCACGACCGCCAGGGCCGCCACGCCGGCATTGAGGTGGATGGCGGTGCCGCCGGCGAAGTCAAGCGCACCATTGCCGTGCTGCCAACCGCTGTACACCCAATAGGTGACCGGCGTGTAGACGAGGAGAAGCCAGATAGGGACGAACACCAGCCAGGCCGAGAACCGCATTCTGTCGGCGACGGCACCCGAGATCAGGGCCGGCGTGATCGAGGCGAAGGTCATGAGAAAGGCCACGAAGACGAGGCTCTCGGCGTCGCCGTTGAGCCCCTTCAGCCCGACGTTGTCGAAACTTCCAATCCAGTCGCCACCGAAGAAACCGGACCCGTCAGGACTGTTGCCGAGCGAATAGGAGATCAGCACCCACACGATCGGCACGATGCCGATGCAGGCCAGGTTCATCATCAGCATGTTCAGAACGTTCCGGGAACGGACCATGCCTCCGTAGAACAGTGCCAGGCCCGGCACCATGAACACCACCAGGGCGGTCGCTGTCAACATCCACGCGTAGTCGCCGGATCCCATCTTCCTACTCCTCTCGACCTTCTGTCTGCATCGTTGTCACCAACGATGCCAGATTACAGCCCCTGGCCTAGAGCCCCGACCGCACCCGCCGTGGGGCCCTGCGATGCCTTTCGGCTACGGCCTCGGGGCGCGCGATCCCGGTCTCAACCGCTCTGGCATGGGGCGACGGTAGCCGTCCCGGTCCATCGGACCGGGACGGCCGACGCGTCAGACGGCGTCGACTCCGCGCTCGCCGGTGCGGATGCGGATGAGGTCGCCCACCTCGGTGACCCACACCTTGCCGTCACCGATCTTCTCGGTGCGGGCGGCGGTCACGATGGCGGCGACCATGGCATCGGCCTGGCCGTCATCGACGACCACCTCGACCCGGGTCTTGGGGGTGAACAGGACCTTGTACTCGGTGCCCCTGTACGTCTCGCTGTGCCCCCCCTGGCGGCCGAAGCCCTGGACCTCGCTGACCGTCATGCCCTGGACGCCGAGTTCAGCCAGGGCGTCCTTCACGTCATCGAGCTTGAAGGGCTTGATGACTGCCGTGATGAGTTGCATGGAATCCTCCTGATCCGCCGGAGGGATCGACCGCTGCCGCCCCCGGGCTGTCCGTTGTTGATACAACACTGCACTGTGTCAACCACTAATGCAAGTATCTGGCATATTTCTGACTACATGGCGTTCATTGTATTGATACAATAAACAACCATGCTCCAGAGCGCCCGAGTCAACTTCACCGACCAGCACGGCTTCCCCCGCCGCCTCGTCCTGCGCCTGGACGATGGCGGCGTCGTCCCCCGCTTCGAGCAACTCCGGGCCCAACTGGCGGTCATGGTCGCGGTCGGCCGGCTCGAACCCGGCTGCCGGCTACCTACGGTCCGCGACCTGGCCGCCCAACTCGGCCTGGCACCCGGAACCGTCGCGCGCGCCTACCACCAACTGGAGTTGGACGGCTCGGTACAGGGACGCGGACGCCTCGGCACCTTCGTGGTCGACGAGCCGCCCCACTCCGAACCGCTGCTCGAACGCCGCCGGCAACTCGCCGATGCGGCCCGTCGGTTCGCGGCCGAGACCCGACAACTCGGGATCGGGACCGACGATGCGGTCGAGGCCTACGGCGAGGCGGTCGCCCAGTTGGCCGACGAGGAGACGGACCGGGTTCAGGCCCCGTAGACCGGCGCCGGATCAGGGGCGCCCCCGATGGCCTGGTGCACGGCGGCACCCACCTCCGCGACGGCGAAGGGACGATTCCCCGCATCGACCCCAGGTCCGTGCTGCCAGCCGTCACAGGCGTTCAGGCGACCGCCCGTGATCTCGAAGACCCGACCGGTGACGTCGCAGTCGCTGCTGCCCAGCCAGACGACGAGCGGCGAGACGTTCGCCGGGTCCTTGTCGTCCCAGGCCCCCTCCGGGGCCTCGGCGTCGTAGATGACGCCCTCGGTCATCCTCGTGCGTGCATCCGGCGCCACGCCGTTGACCCGTACGCCGTAGCGGCCCCACTCGGCGGCAGCCTGGACGACGAGCAGGGCGATGCCCGCCTTGGCCGCGGCGTAGTTGCCCTGCCCGATGCTGCCCATCAGGCCGGCACCCGACGTGGTCATGACCACACGTCCGTCGACCTCCTCGCCGGCCTTCGAACGATCCCGCCAGTGGGCGATCGCGTGGCGCACCGGGGCGAAGTGCCCCTTCAGGTGGACCCGCACCACCGTGTCCCACTCGTCTTCGGTCATGTTGGCGAGCATCCGGTCCCGGAGGAAGCCGGCGTTGCACACCAGGGTGTCGAGCCGACCGAACCGGGCGACGGCGTCGGCGACCATGGCCTGCGCCTGGTCCCAGTCGGCCACGTCGGCGCCGTTGGCGATGGCGCTACCGCCCGTCGCCTCGATCTCGGCCACGAGCTCGTGGGCCGGGCCGGAGTCGCCACCCTCGCCCTCGCGCGAGACACCCAGGTCGTTCACGACGACCGTCGCACCCTCGGCGGCGAAGGCGAGCGCATGTGCCCTACCCAGGCCGCGCGCCGCCCCGGTCACGATCACCACACGTCCTTCGCACGTTCCCACTGCGAGTTCCCCTGCTCTGGTTCGTCGTCGCCTCCGGTCGACTCCGACCCTAGGGAGCGGCTCGGGTCGATCCTCCATCGGACACCCGGACCTCTCCGACCCGGGTGCCGGCATGGTTGGTGAGCGGTATGGGTCCGGCACCGTCGACCACCCCGAGGCGGTCCAGCAGCCAGGTGATCGCCGCGTCGGAGCCCCGCCGGGCACCGTCGCGGGCCTTGAGCGCGATCCCGACGCCCGTCCCGGTGAGTGCCCCGCAGAACACCCCTTCGGCGCCCGACTTCACGACGGCCGCTCCCCCGGCCTCGCGGATAAGGCGCGTGCAGGCCCGGTCGCTTCCTGCCACGAAGAAGGGCTCCGCTGCCATGGCATCGAGGAGGCGTCGACCCGGCCCAGCCGTGGCGATTCCGGCCCAGCCGGCCGCCAGGTGGCCGAGGGGCACGGCCCAGACCGGGATCCCGCAGCCGTCGACGCCGGGATGCTGGGCGTCGGGATCGAACCCGAACGCCCCGGCCATCGCCGGTGTCACGTGCTCTCGGTGCAGTGGGTGGTCGGCCGACAGGTAGCCGTCGGTTGGCAGCCCGAGGTGCCGGCACACCGTCAGGAACCCGACGTGCTTGCCGGAACAGTTGTTGTGCAACGGACCCGGCGGGTCTCCGGCTGCGAGGAGCACCGCAGCGGCCGATTCGGCGAGTGGCAGGTGTGTGCCGCAGGCGAGGTCGTCGACCGAGCAGCCGATCCTTGCGAGCCAGTCCGCCAATGGGCCGACGTGGCCGTCCTCGCCGCTATGGCTGGAGCACGAGAGCGCCAACTCGACCGAGCCGAGGCCGAATGCGTCCGCTGCCCCCGTGGTGACGAGTGGCAGTGCCTGGACGGGCTTCACGGACGAGCGCGGCAGTACCGGGTGGTCTGGGTCGCCCCACGACTCGAGCACGGTGCCGTCGGCGGTGGCGACGACCGCGTCGACCTCGTGGCGGCTCTCGACCTGGTCGCCTCGCATG
>DCXR01000026.1:41762-42699 GCA_002329075.1 Candidatus Neomicrothrix sp. UBA2131 | reverse complement strand
GGTCCGGTATCAGGCGGGTTTCTGCGACGCCCGCACACGTTTCAGATCGTCGTGGAGTTCGAAGATCGTGTCACTGGCCCGCGTGGTGAACAGTGCGGGAATCAGGGCATGGACCAGGGCCGCCATCGACGCACCGGCGAGCGTTGCCGCCACCCGGAGTGCACGACGGCAATGCTGCCCGTAGGTCTCGCCCGCGGTGGCGGGATGCTCGACGAAGGCTTTCGGAAGGCTCATGGTCTTCTCCGTCAGGTGGCGATGTCGGCTGGGCGGGCACCCGAGCCCGCCATGAGGTCCCCCGGGGTCAACGGGAACACGCTGTCGGGCCTCCCCGCAGCGGCCCAGACCTCGTCGAATGTGAGCAGGTGCGGGTCGACCAGGGTCGGCAGCGGTGCCGGATGCCCGAACGGCGGGGCCCCGCCGATGGCGAAGCCGGTGGCGGCCCGCACCTCGTCTGCGTTCGCCATGCGTACCTCTCCACCGAACTCGGCACCGACCTTGGCGAGGTCGACGCGGTTGGCGCCGGAGCACAGCACCAGGACCGGCTGGTCGTCGGCCATGAGGACGAGCGACTTGACGATCTGGTCGACGTCACAGCCGACGGCGGCTGCTGCGTCGATCGCCGTACGCGTGCCCTCCGGGTAGCTGCGTACTGCCACCTCGATGCCCAGTTCCGAGGCGGACGCGGCGAAGCGTTCGGTGGCGTCCGAGGAGGCCATGTTCAGGTGCCACGGACCAGGCGGCCCGGCCTGGCGCCTGTGTCGACGCCGTCGCGTCGGGTCTCGTGTCCGGACACGATGGTGTGCCGGTAGCCGACGGCCTCCTGGAGGAGTCGGCGGCCCCCGGCGGGCAGGTCGTGGACCAGGTGTGGTGAGTGCAGGGTCAGGTTCTCGAGGTCGATGACGTTCAGGTCGGCCTTCTTGCCGACGGTGAGTTCTCC
>DCXR01000026.1:0-41342 GCA_002329075.1 Candidatus Neomicrothrix sp. UBA2131 | reverse complement strand
CGTGTCCAGTGGGTGAGGAGGTAGGTGGGGATCGAGGCGTCGCAGATCATGCCGCAGTGGGCGCCGCCGTCGGAGAGGCCCGACACCGACGTCGGATGGGTGAGTTGTTCCCGGATGGCCTCGTGGTCGCCGTCGGTGTAGTTGAACAGCGGCAGCATGAGCAGTGCCTTGCCGTCCTGTTCGCAGAGTGCGTCGTAGACGGCTTCGAGCGGGTCGGTGTCGGCGCTTTGGGCCAGGTGTGCCACCGAGCGTTCGGGTTCGGGTTCGTAGTCGGGTGGGTTGCCGAGGACGTAGATCTTGTGGAGCGCCATGCGGAGCAGGGCCGGCATACCGGAGAACAACTTGCCGTCGGGTTCGACGTCGTCTTCGGCGAGGATTCGTGTCCGAACGGCGGGGCGGCGGAGGAACTCGATCCGTTCGTCGATAGCCAGGTCGGCGAGTTCGCGATAGGACGGCCTTAGTCCGAACGGGTGGTGGGTCTGGAAGCCGACGAGGAGGCCGAACGGGCGGGCTGCCACCTGGGGGTGCAGTTGGGCGCCTTCGTCGATGGCGGCGAGTGACTCGGCCATGATCTCGCGCCACAGGTTCGGTTCGGCGTCCACCTGGAGCATCGCGAACGTGACCGGTGCGCCGACTTCGGCGGACAGGCGACGCATCCAGTCGACTTCCCGGCGGGCGTTGACGAGGTCCTGGCCGTCGGCGCCGGCCGGCGCCAGTTCGAAGACTCCCCTCCCCTGGTGTTGCAGCGCCCGTCCGATGCCGAAGAGTTCGTCTTCGGCGGCGAACGTGCCGGGTACCTGTTCGCCGTCCATGGCGCGGTGGCCCAGAACCCTCGAGGTGGAGACGCCGAGGGCGCCGGCCTCGATCGCCTCTTCGACGATGCGACCCATGGCGTCGATGTCTTCGGGGGTGGCGGGCTCGTTGCGTGCGCCACGTTCGCCCATCACGTAGGCGCGCACCGCCCCGTGGGGCACCTGGGTGCCGACGTCGATGCCGAGACGACGTTGGTCGAGGACGTCGAGGTATTCGGGGAACGTCTCCCACCCCCAGGTGATGCCTTCCGAGAGTGCTGCCCCGGGGATGTCCTCGACGCCTTCCATGAGTTGGATCAGCCACTCTTCGCTTCCCGGGTGCACGGGGGCGAACCCGACTCCGCAGTTGCCCATCACGACCGTCGTGACGCCGTGTCCGGCAGACGGGTTCAATTCGTCGTCCCAGGTGACCTGGCCGTCGTAGTGGGTGTGGCAGTCGACGAAGCCGGGTGTGACGACGAGCCCGGTGGCGTCGATGGTTCGGGCGGCGTCACCCGGCGTCGACGGTCCGACGTGGACGATCACGCCGTCTTTGACGGCGACGTCGCCGACGAAACGGTCCGCTCCGGTGCCGTCGACGACGGTACCGCCGCTGATCTTGAGGTCGTACAAGGGTGGGGCCTCCGAATGCCGGTCGCCACAACGCTAGACGAGCCGACAACGCACCGATCGGTCCGGGAGACGAACCGGGGCCCGGCTTTCGTCGGGTAACCCTGCTTGGGATCGACCTGCTGCCGTCGGGGGCCACTTCGACCTGACCGAGGGCTTGTTCCTAGGATCGTCGCCATGACGGATCGACTGCTGCTCTACCACAACCCGGGTTGAGGCAAGTCCCGTGGCGCCCTCGGCATCCTCGAGGAGCGCGGCGTCGAGTTCGACGTCATCGAGTACCTCAAGGAACCCCTCGACCGGGAAACGTTGGATGGGTTTCTCGCCATGCTGCCCGGTGAGCCCGCCGACCTCATCCGGGCCGACAAGGAACTGTGCCCGGATCCCGGCATGCTCGACGCCGACGGTGTCGTCGACCTGCTCCTCGCCCACCCGAGGCTGATGCAACGCCCCGTTGCAGTCCTCGGAGGCCGGGCCGTCATCGCCCGACCCTTCGAACTGGTCCTCGAACTCCTCGACTGACCATGGCCAACGCGGTCCCACCCAACGCCGAGGATCCCGTCCAGGTCGTCGACACCGGACGCCCGACCCGACCGTCGCCACGCTTCTCCATCGTCCATGAGACGGAAGTCCCCTGGCAGGAGGTCCGCGCCCAACAGCACGGAGACCGTCGTGTCTCGGTCCACGAGAAGTTCCTCGAATGGTCCGGCGACCGGATGGTCGTCCTCGGCCACTACGACCCGGGCATGATCGTCGAACGCCACGGCCACCGCAGCGACCACCTCGTCTACGTACTCGAGGGCTCCGTCGACATCGGTGGCCGACACTGCCCGTCCGGCACGCTCATCGTGCTCGAGGAGGGCGCCGCCTTCGGACCGCTGGTCGCCGACGGGGACGAGGGTTGCGTCATGTTCGAGACCTGGCTCGACGACCCCCTCCCGGTCCCCGCCGACGATGACGGCTTCCGGTCGCTGCTCGCCGAGCACGGCGTCGAACAACTCCCCCACCCGCCCTTTGACGCACCCGACCACCTCGCAGCAGACGGTCCGGACTGAGCCGGTGCTGGCCACGACCGTCGCCGAGGCGGGCGCCCGCTACGGCGACCGCATCGCCGCCCGGACCTCGGAGGGTGACGAGCTCACCTACACCGACCTGGACCGGGTCTCCGACGAGGCGGCCGTCGGCCTGGCAGCACTCGGGGTCACCCGCGGATCGCTCGTGCTCCTGTCCCTTCCGTCCGGCCTGGACTACATCGTCGCCTACGTCGCCGCCGCCAAGCTGGGCGCAGCCACCGGAGGCATCAACCCCCGCCTGAGCGCCGCCGAACGCTGCGACCTGGCGTCGGGGGCCGCACCGGACCTGGTCCTCGCCGCTCCCGGACTCACCGACGGCCTCCCGAACCACCTGCGCATCGAGTCGGTGGACCCCGGCTCCGGCCCTCCGCTCGCCGAACTCCGGTCGTCCGGCGAGACGCCTCCCCCGGTCGCCCTCATCCCGGACGAGCCCGTCTGCCTGTGCTTCACCTCGGGTACGACCGGCCGACCCAAGGCAGCCTGGTTCGGAGGACGCCAACTCCGGGCCGCCGCCGACCTCGACACCGGAGGCGCCTGGGGTGGAGGGCACCTGATCGCCGGCACGGCCATGGCCCACGTCGGCTTCATGACCAAGATCCCCTGGCAGTTGGCCGCCGGTACCACGATCCACGTCATGGACCGCTGGTCGGCCGGTGAGGCCCTCCACCTGATCGACACCCACCGCATGCCGGCCGTGAACGGGGTCGCCGCCCAGATCGCCCTCATGCTGCACCACCCCGACTTCGACGACCACGACTTCTCGTGCGTCCAGGCGATCGTCGTCGGCGCCGGGACCTCACCACCCGACCTCGTCCGGGAGGCACGCGAACGCTTCGGCGCCCCGTACTCGAATCGCTACTCGTCGACAGAGTCGGGAGGCACCGGGCTCGCCACGGCACTCGACGCCGACGACGACGAGGCCCTCCACACGGTGGGTCGGCCCCGGCCCGGCATCGCCGCCGAAGTACGCGACCCCGAGGGACGGGCGCTCCCCGCTGGCGACGTCGGCGAACTCTGGCTCCACACCCCGACGGCGATGTCGGGCTACTGGCGCGACCCGGAACGGACGGCCGATGCGCTCGTCGACGGCTGGCTGCGGACCGGCGACCTCGCCCACGTCGACGACAGGGGTTGCTTCCACCTGACCGGACGCACCGGCGAGATGTTCATCCGGGGCGGCTACAACGTCCACCCCCAGGAGGTCGAGGCCGCCCTCGGCACCCACCCGGCCGTCGCCCAGGTCGCCGTGGTGCCACGGGCCGACGACGTGATGGGAGAAGTCGGCGTCGCCGTGGTCGTGCCGACCGACCCGGCCGAGCCCCCTTCGCTCGACGACCTGCGGTCACACGGTGAGGCCCACCTCGCCTCCTACAAGCTCCCCGAGGCGCTCCGCATCGTGCCCGAACTACCCCTCAACAGCGGCGACAAGGTCGACCGGCGTCGGCTTGCCGCCGACGAGTGCCGCGACTGACGGCTGCTCAGCGACGGCCCCGCCGGGACCGACGCCCACGCTCCTCGTCCCGGACCCGCTGCTCGGCCAACTCGGAGCGAAGTGCCCGGTAGCGCGCCACCCGACGGGCATCGACGGATCCGTCGCCCACCGCCCCGGTCACGGCACAGTCCGGCTCCGTGTCGTGGGCGCAGTCGGCGTACCGACACTCGGCCGACAGGTCCTGGAGGTCGCCGAAGACCCGGTCCAGGGCCTCCTCCGTGTCAAGCAGCCCCACCGCCCGAATCCCCGGCGTGTCGATTACGAGGCCACCCCCCGGCAGGTGCACGAGTTTCCGGCTGACCGTCGTGTGTCGACCCTTCGCATCCCCGCCGCGCACCTCGCCGATTGCAAGTAGTTCTTCGCCGAGGAGCCCGTTCACGAGGGTCGACTTGCCCGCACCCGATTCGCCCAGCAGGGCGACAGTCCGGCCTGGTCCGGTCCATGCCACGACCTCGTCGAGGCCCTCTTCGCCGCCCACGATGAGCACCGGCGTCTCCGGCGCCACCGCCCGGATGGTCGCCGACACGTCATCGGCGGCCTTCCCTGCCCGGGTGTCGGCCTTCGTGAGCACCACTGCCACGTCGGCGCCACTGTCCCAGGCGATGACCAGGAGGCGTTCGAGCCGACCGGCGGGAAACGGCCGGTCCAGGCCATGGATGATCAGCACGGCGTCGACGTTGGTGACGAGCACCTGCTCGAGGCCCGCCTCCGACGTATCGCGGCGCGACAGCGAGTTCGCCCGTGGCAGCACCTGCGAGATCAACGGACCGAGTTCCGGGTCCTCGTCAACCAGCACCCAGTCGCCGGTAGCGGGGGCGATCTCGGACTGGGCACGCTGCGAGTCGGACAGTGCCCGGACGAAGCCCGCCGCTGTCGCCACATCGCACTCGCCCCGGTCGACCCGCACGATGCGACCAAGGGTTCCCGAAGGAGGAATCTCTCCGCCGGGCCAGCCGTAGTCGTCCAGGTCGATCGCCATCTCCGCCGATGCTAGGGCGCAGGCGCCGGGCACCCGGGCGTCAGCCCAGACGGAGCGTCTCGAGTGGCTCGAGGCGGGCAGCCTTGTTGGATGGATAGAGGCCGGCCACCACGGCGACGGCGACGGACACCAGCGCCCACCGGAAGAGCCCGGAGACCGAGAGGATCATCGTGTAGCCACGCATCTCCGACACGAGCCACACGACGCCGGCGCCCGTACCGGCACCCAGGATCCCTCCCAGTACCCCGACCACGAGTGCCTCGAACAGGAACTGGAGGGCGATCGTGCCGCGGCTGTGTCCGAGTGCCCGCCGGATGCCGATCTCGGAGGAACGCTGGATGACCGAGATGGACATCACGTTGGCGATACCCACCCCACCCACGACCAGTGCAAGGCCGCCCATCATCTTGGTCAGGTTGTTGAGGTTCTCGTCGACCTGGGACTGGGCGTCGAGCAGGTCCGTGGGCACGCTCGTGTTCGCACCGTCCGGACCACCGAGGCTCACGACCGTGGGTATCTCTTCCGCCACGTACTTGGTGTTGGTCGGCGCCCTGATGTAGAGGCGGGAGGGGTCGGGTTCCTCGATGTCCCAGTCCTCGACGGCATTGGCGAAGGTGATGAAGACCGCCGAGTCCATCGACGGTTCGAGCAGCACGTAGTCGAGTACCCCGACCACGCCGTAAGAGATGCCGTTCAGCTCGATGCTCCTCGGCTCGTTGGCCATGTAGCCGTACTCGTTGGCCAGGTCCTTGCCGATCACAGCGACCCTGGCACCGCTGGACTCGTCGTAGTCGTTGAGGAACCGGCCACTCACGAGTGGCACCTCGAGCGTCGCCGGCAGTTCCAACGTCGTCGCGATGACGGGCACGGGGAAGGCCCGGTAGTAGTCGGAAGCCTCGGCGAACGGGAGCGTCACGATGTTGGAGAGCTGCAGGGTTGCCGACACCGACACCACATCGGGAAGCCTCGCCACCCTCGCCGTCGCCTCCTCGGGGATGCGCGGATTGGAGCCGAAGCCACCGATCTGGTCCTGGGCATTGGCAACGATCAGGTCGGTGCCAAGCTCGCGCAACTTCGCCTTCAGGTCTCCCTTGGAACTCTCGTTGATGCCGATAGCCGACACGATGGCCGCAACTCCGAGGATCGGGCCGAGCATGATCAGGAAGGTACGGATCTTGCGAGCCGTCAGTCCGGCCAAGGCCACGCCGACGAGTTCCCGGAAGCGCCTCACGACACCGACCCCTGCCACTCGTCCCCGACGATCTCGCCATCCCGCATGGAGATGCGCCGGTCCGTGGCCCCGGCGACGTCGAGGTCGTGGCTCACGAGGCAGATCGCCCTCTCGTCCGACCGGAGGCCGGCAAAGATCTCCATCACGTTCGCGGCGTTCCGTGTGTCGAGTGCACCTGTCGGCTCATCGGCCAACACCACCAGTGGCTCGGCCACGATCGCCCGGGCAATGGCCACCCGCTGCTGCTCGCCACCCGACATCTGGACCGGGCGGTGGTCATGTCGGTTCCCGAGGTCGACGAGTTCGAGTGCTTCCAACGACCGCCGCCGGCGCTCCTTCCGGCTCAGGTTCCGGTAGAGCAACGCCGTCTCGACGTTGCCTAGGGCCGTCAGGTGGGGCACGAGATGGAACTGCTGGAAGACGAATCCGATGGCCTGGCCACGCAGACGAGACCGCTCGGCGTCGGGCAGGGTGTTCACCTCGACGTCCTGGATCCTGATCGTCCCCGAAGAGGGGAGGTCGAGCACGCCGAGCAGTCCCAGCATCGTCGACTTTCCCGAACCGGACGGACCGACGATCGAGAGGTATTCGCCGGCACGGATGTCAAGGGACACGTCCCTGAGGGCGTGGACGAGGACCTCCTCGCCGTAGACCCGCGACACACCCTCGAGCGACAACAGGGGCTCACCCATCGGGCTCGAGCTCATGCCGGTCAACCCCTGTCGATCTCCAGGATCACGTATTCACCGGGCGAGACCCCGGAAACGATCTCGACGTATGCACCGTCGAGCATTCCCGTCTCGATCTCCCGGCGCTCGATGATCCCGTCCGGGGTCACGACCCGTGTCTGGTTGATGCCACCCTCGGCAAGGACCGCTGCGATCGGCACCACGACGGCGTCCACGGCTTCCTCGACCACGACGTCGATCATCACCACGGCGCCATCCACGCCGACCAGTTCATCGACCGCCTCGACCACACCCTCGTAGGTCTCGCTGCCACCGCCGGTACTCGCCGAGTCCTCGAGTTCGGTGATGACGCCCTCGGACTCCTGGTCGCCGGCATCGAGGTTGACGGTGACCACCTGACCGACGCTGAGCTTGGCCCGCTCGGACGGTGTGGCGAAGATCTTGATCGTGAACTCGGGCTCCGTGAGGCTGAGGACGTTGTTGCCCTGCAAGACGAACTGCCCCTCATCCACGGTGACCGTGCCGATCCGGGCCGGCCAGTCGGCAACGATCATGTCGGCCGCTTCGAATAGGACGTCGTCGTCGATGGTGCGGATCGGGATCTCGAGTTCCGTCTGTCCGGCACGCATGAGCACGGTTCCGGTCAGCACCTCGAAGTCGACGCCCTGTTGGGCACTACCCGACACGTTGTAGTTGACCGACGTGTCCACTTCGGGAGCCTGGTCCGCAACGATCGTCACCGAACCCGTCTCCCCCTCAACGACGATTTCGGCACCGTGCAGGGTGAGTTCGGGAAGGTCGTCGGACTCGACCAGCATCGAGGCGGAGACGACCCAACTCAACTCGTACGCCTGATCCACGAAGCCGGGGAGGTGGTTGGGGTCAGGCACCAGGGTCACCGTCAGCACCTCGTCCACCTCGACGAGGTCGTCGGAACGCAACGTGACGCTGATGTCCACCGAGTCGCTCCCCGTCGTGAGCGTCACGAACTCGTCGGGCTCGCCATAGTCCTCACCCTCGACGACGGTGCCGCCCACGACGAAATAGATGTCGATGTCCTCGACGACCTCGACGGGCGTTTCGACGGTGAAGCCCGCCGAACCGCTCTCCCCGGTGGAGTCGGCGTCAGCACGCAGGACGAGCACCGGCAGGTCCGGGACGTTCGGGTCCATGACCGTGACCGTCGACTCAGACCGGCCGCCCACGTTGTAGCGGGGGTTGTTCACGAACAGCGAAGAGATCCCGACATCGAGGTCCTCGTCCGGCTCGAGGTCGTCGTCGATGAGGGTCGTGATGACGAGTTCGGCGACCCCTATGCCCGCCGGAAACAGGACGGTGTCGTCGACCTCGTCGAAGTCGTCCTCTGCAGTGACCTCGCCCCCCACGCTGATGTCGACGATCAGGTCCTCCTCGGGAACCGGCTGTGCGGTGAAGGTGAACGTGACCTGTTCCCCCTCCATGATCTCCGTGGTGGAGGCCTCGACGGTGATCGACGGCACGGTCGACGGGGTTTCCGAACCCGGGTCCGCTTCCGACGGTGCGATGTCATCGTCCATCGTGGCGGCGGTAACCGTCTGGTCGGCCACGAGATCGAAGGCGTCGTCCGAGGTGGCGTCCACCACGGACACGGTGAGAGCGGTGTTCTGCCCGCCATCCACGACGGTGTCATCGACGCCGGTGACGGTCACGGGTTGGGCCGTCGACCAGTTGTCGACCGTGAACGTGACGGTGGCGGGTGACACGGTCGCCTCACCGGTATCGGCACTCGAGATGGCGAGTTCCACGTCACTCGTCGGGGCCTGGTTGAGCACCACGGTGAACGAATCGCTCGTCCCGTCCTCACCAACGGTGACCGCCGTTGTCCATAGCGTGAATCCGGGGGAGTCATCGTCGATCGTTGTCACCCGGACGGAATGGTCGGTGAGCAGGTCGAACGCATCAGCGGAGGAGGAGGCGTCGACGGCGACCACGATCACAGATGTCTGGCTTCCGTCGACCAGCGTGTCGTCGACGCCGGTGACGGTCACGGGTTGGGCCGTCGACCAGTTGTCGGCTGTGAATGTGAGGTTCGGGGCCGACACCGTCGCCTCAGCCGTGTCGGGACTCGACACCGAGAAGACTACGTCCGACGGCGGTTGAACCTCGAGGACGACTGTGAACGTCGTCGTCGAACCCGCTTCGGTGACGGCTGCACCTGCCTGTGAGACCACGAAGCCAGCGGTGTCGTCGTCTGTGGTCGTCACCGCCACGACGACATCACCAGTTCCGTCGAAGTTGTCGTCCGAGTAGGCGTCGAGCATGGAGAGCACCACCGAGGAGGACCGGTCTCCGTCGAGGAGTCGGTCGTCGGCACCGGTGACGGTGACGGTCTGCTCGGTGGACCAGTCGGCCGATGTGAACACAAGGCCCTCCGGCGCCACCGTGAACTCACTGGTGTCGGCACTCCTGACGGCGAGGACGACATCCGACTCCGGTGCAACCCCGAGTGCGACCGTGAAGGTGGCGGCCAGCCCGCCCTCCGTCACCACCAACGACGTCGCAGAGACCCCAAATGCCCACGGGATCGACTCCAGGGAGAGGCCCCTGGACCGGTTGGCGTCGAGATGTGCAGCCCGGGTGGCCGGTCCGTAGGTCCCGTCCTGTGTCAGCCCGAGCACTTGTTGGAGGGTCTCGACCCGTTCACCCCGTTCGTTCCAGGTGAAGTCGGCGAGCAGAACCACCTCCTCGTCCAGTGGGGCGAGTGTCGTCGAAGGCATCGCCGGGGCGATCGTCGTCGTGCTCGCTCCAGGCTCCGCCGATAACTCCTCCTCGTCGGGTGCGACCGCTCGGATCTCGAGAGTCGCCGTATTCTGTGCGCCCACCGAATAGCCCGCTCCGTTGCCTCCGAGCGACACGGTGACGACCTCATCGACCTCCATCGTGGCCCCGCCGTAGTCGTGGTCGACCTGCCACGCGGACAGGCCCAAGCGGGTCTCCTCGGTGTAGAACTCGTCGACCTTGCCGACGTCGTAGCCCGAGTCGGACAGGATCGTCTCGAGTTGGAGGACGTCCGGCCCCTCCGAACCGACGTCGAGCCGTCGGTAGAAGGCGAAGTCGCCGTTGACGGCAACCGCTCGACGGCCGTCGAGGGCGAACAGCACGTCACCCGGCTGAACGGTGTCGCCGTCTTCGACGAGGACGTCGCTGATCTTGCCGTCCACAGCAGAGTTGATGACCTGGAGTTCGTCGCGTCGGAGCTCGCCACGCACGGTGATCTCATCGGTGAGGGTCCGGACGCTGACCACCTCGGCGATGGCCCGATCTGTCTCGAGGTCGATCACCACGGTGTCGTCCGCCCACGGTTGCCACACGGCAAGGGCCACGCCCACCAGCGCCAGTACGACGAAACTCGTCAGATACCTCTTCATGGCTGGATTCCCACGTCCCATCGGCTGTTCCTAGGAGTCATCTGCGGCCAGGCTCAGTTCACTGACGCAGTCCCGGATTTCGTCCGTGTTGATTTCGCCGTCCGAATTCTGGAATGACCCACCGGGGCCCAGCAGACCGTTCTCGTCCGGCAGCAGTTCGCCGATCGTCCAACCCTTCTGGCGCAGACACTCAGTCAGGGCGATGAACTCCTCGTTGTCCTCGCGGATCTGATCGGGCGCGAGGTTGGTCCGTGCAGTCTGAAAATCCTGGAAGGCGGTGGCGATACCGGTACGGCTGTTGCAGAGGCTGAGGGCTTCAAGGTAGTCGGGGCTGTTTACCACAGCGCCCGGTCCGGCCTCCTCGTTGGGAAGGCCCATGAACTCAAACCCCTCGCTGTCGAGACAGGAGTTGAAGTTCTCGAGGGCGTCCATGAGCTTGAGACCCGGGTTGATGTCCTCCTCCGCCAACGGAATGGTCTCCTTGGGGGGCTGGGTGGTCGTGGTCGATGTGGTGGTCGAAGCGATCGTCGTTGCAGTCGCGGGCTCGCCAGCCCCTACGTCCCCTGCCGAACCTTCGGTGGTCTCCGAGGGAGTGGCCCCGGTTGTGGGCACCACCGTGGCGGTGGACGCCCCGGTGGCTGTGGGCGCAACCGTGGTGGTGGACGCCCCGGTGGTTGTGGGCGCCACCGTGGTGGTGGTCACGACCTCCTTCGTGAAGGCGTCGTCCGGCACGACGATCTCGACGTTGTCGTCAGCACTGAGTACCACGATCGAGCGCGTGGTGGAGTCCGTGCCACCGCCCGAGCAGCCCGCCAACAAGGCCAACGCCACAAGGGCGTGCACGATCATCGTTCGGATTCGGGTGGCGGGCACTGGACCAAGCGTAGGGACCGGCTCCGAATATCCGTACATCGGACCACCGGTCCTAACCGTCTCCTAACCCACCGGGCATAGCGGCGGCACACCTAGCCTGTTTCCATGGCCGATTTCTTCCAGAACGGCGTCATCGCCACCCTCCACGACCTCGGCGACCGCCCGACCGCCGACCTCGAGGCCGAGCTCTCCTCCTGGGCGGCCGAGCGTCCCATGGCGCTCGTCATCCCCTGTCTGGCCTCCGAGATGGACGGGCCCGCCCTCGGGCCGATGGTCGAAGAGATCGCCCGCATTCCGTACCTCGACGAGGTGGTGATCGGCCTCAACCAGGCGGACGAAGCCGATTTCGACCGGGCGCGTCGACTTTTCGACCGCCTGCCCCAGCACCATCGCATCCTCTGGCACGACGGACCGCGCCTGTCCGCCCTCCACGGAGAACTGGCCTCCCACGGGCTGGCTCCCACGCAACCCGGCAAGGGCTCGAACGTCTGGTACTGCCTCGGGTATTTCCTGGCATCGGATCGCGCACAGACGGTGGCCCTCCACGATGCCGACGTGCGCACCTACGACCGCCGCATGGTCGCCCGCCTGCTGTACCCGGTTGCGCACCCATCGTTCGAATACGCCTTCAGCAAGGGCTACTACTACCGGACGTCGGCCGCCTCCGACGACCCCGATGGACGGGATGGCGAACGCCTCTACGGTCGGGTGAGCCGCCTGTTCGTCACGCCGCTCGTCCGTGCGCTCGGCCTGGCATTCGGTCGTAGCGACTTCCTGGACTACCTCGACAGCTTCCGCTACCCGCTCGGCGGCGAGTACGCCATGCACGCCGACCTGGTCCGCACGCTGCGGATCCCTGCAGACTGGGGCCTCGAGATCGGCCTGCTCGCCGACGTGTACCGCCGCTACACGACTGCGCAGGTCTGCCAGGTCGACATCGCCGACCAGTACGACCACAAGCACCAGGACCTGTCACCCGACGACGCCGGAAGCGGCCTGCACAAGATGAGCATCGACACCGCCCGTTCCCTGTTCGCACGGCTCGCCGCATCGGGCACGGTGCTGACCCACGAGGGGTTCCAGAGTCTCGATGCCACGTACACTCAGGCGGCCCTCGACCTGGTCGCCAGGTACGGGGACGACGCAGCAATCAACGGACTCACCCACGACCGCCATCTGGAGGAGGCCACCGTCGAGATGTTCGCACGGGCGGTGATAGAAGCCGGTGAGCACTTCCTGGCCGACCCCAACGCCGACTCACGCAGCCCAAGTTGGTCGCAGGTCCGGGCGGAGGTCCCCGACCTTCCAGAACGGTTGGCGAAGGCCGTAGAGGCGGACCGGGCCGGCTGAGAAGGCCCGGTCGGGCTGACGGTGGAGGTGATGGGAATCGAACCCACGACTTCTACGTTGCGAACGTAGCGCTCTAGCCGACTGAGCTACACCCCCGCGGGCGGGGTGGATCGTAGCGGTGGAGAGGGAGCGCTGGACGGTGGACCGGAAGCCCAGCCGGGACTCAGTTCGCCTGGCGCCTCAGGACTGCCTCGTCCTGCATTGCCCCACCGGCGTTGACCGGCATCGAGGTCGACGGGCGGAAAGGCACCACGACCTCGCTGCGCTCCAATGCCTGTTGGTGGCGGTTGGTGACGAGGAACGCGTAGCCCACCAGGGACAGGTCGACGAGGAAGTGGATGATCCAGACCACCCCGCCGACGGCGATACCTCCGAAGAAGGTGAAGCCGGCCACCCCGGCGAGCGTGAAGAGAACGTCACGGCGCCGCCGACGGGCGGAACCCGGGTCGCCCGGCACGGACGTGGCCGCTCGCTGGATGACCCGAAGGCCATGCGCATCGAGGCGGGTGGAGGCCGACAGGGCGGCGATCGGCCGCGGCGACACCCGTCGTCTCGTGCGTCGGATGACCGGTGGCAGCAACAGGGCCGTCCACAGGACACCGAGTCCCAGCAGGATCAACACGGGCAGTCGTCCTCTCGAAGCCACCGATCGTCCATCGAGCGCACAACGTAGCGTTCCACCATCGTGAAACGGTGGATTTCCACGCGCTGACTGCGCGAACCCACGCGCGTTGAGCGCGTAGCAGCCGGGATGCCGCTGAATCAGGTGGCGCGGCGCCAGGAACCCGACCGACCCCCGTCCTTCTCCCAGAGGGCCACGTCGGTGATCACCATGGCCCGGTCGAGCGCCTTGCACATGTCGTAGACGGTGAGCGCCGCAACCGAACACGCCGTGAGCGCCTCCATCTCGACGCCCGTCCGCTCGACCGTCTCCACCGTGGCCTCCACGGCGACGTGGGACTCCTCCACCTCGAGGTCGACCGACACGGAGCTCAGCATCAGCGGATGGCAGAGCGGCACCAACTCGGAGGTGCGCTTCGCCGCCTGAATGCCCGCCACACGTGCCACGGCCAACACGTCACCCTTGGGGACGGACCCCCCGACCAGTGCCGCCGCCGTCTCGGGCGAAATCTCGATCCGGGCGCGAGCCACCGCTCTACGCCGCGTCGGCTCCTTCGCGCCGACGTCGACCATACGGGCGCTCCCGGCCTCGTCGAGGTGCGTGAACGTCGAACCCCCGGGACCGACATCCTCCGGATCGGCCATGTCGACCTTCAGCCGCCGATCTGCGACATGGACCGGTCCGGCCGGATGAAGTCAACGTGTCCGATGCCGTGGCCGGCCCACTTGGCGACGACCGTCCCCTCGAACACAGCCGACAGATCGTCATCATCGGCACCCGAGCGCAGCAGCGCCTTGAGGTCGACCTCCTCGACGGCAAAGAGGCAGTTGCGGAACTGGCCGTCCGCGGTGAGCCGGATCCGGTCACACGAGTCGCAGAACTTGCGGGTCACGCTGGCGACGACGCCGACCTCGCCGCCACCGTCCGTGTAGCGGAAGCGTGTGGCAGGTGCCGACGTCCGCTCGACAGCACCCAACGGGAACACGGCACCGATCGTCGCCACAATCTCCTCCTGGCTGACCACCGCACCCGCACTCCATGCCCCGTCGGCGTCGAGGGGCATGAACTCGATGAAGCGGACGACGACGCCCCGCTCCCGGCCGAAGCGGGCGAAGTCGACGATCTCGTCGTCGTTGACGCCGCGCATCACGACGACGTTGACCTTGACAGGATCGAAGCCGACCTCGATCGCCGCGTCGATGCCACCGAGCACCTTAGGCAACTCATCGCGCAGCGTCAGTTCGGCAAAGCGGCCGGGCCTCAGGGAGTCGAGCGAGACGTTGACGCGCCGCAACCCGGCGTCCGCCAGGCGCTCCGCCAGGAGCCGGAGTGTGGAACCGTTGGTCGTGAGCGCCAGGTCCACCGGCAGCGCCGACAGCATTCCGACAAGTTCCGGGAGGTTCGCCCGCACGGTCGGCTCGCCACCCGTGAGCCGGATGCTCTCCACGCCGTGGCGTTCGACAAGCAGCCGGGCCACCCGCTCGATCTCCTCGAATGTGAGCAGGTCGTCGCGGGACACCCACTCGAGCCCCTCGGCCGGCATGCAGTAGCTGCACCGGAAGTTGCACCGGTCGGTGACCGAGATACGCAGGTCGCGGTGGACCCGACCGAAACCGTCGACGAGGGAGTGCTTCACGCTGCACAGCGTAGAGGCACACCGGGGCCGGAGGGCCACCGGCATCAGTACAGCAGCAGGACCTCCACCACATCGCCATCGGCAACCCCGTCGCCATCGGGGAGCACGGCCAGCCCGTCGGCGCCTGCCATCGCAGCCAACTGGTGAGACCCCTGACCGCCGGCCGAGGACACCCGGTAGCCACCGTCCCGGTAGTCGACCACGACCCTGGCGAAGTGGACCTTGCCGTCGGGGCCACGCGGCATCCCGCCATCGGCGACGGCCCGCACCCGGGGCCGTTCCGTCTCGGCATGCCCCCCCATCGCACGCAGGGCCGGGCGGGCGAACAACTCGAACGACACCATCGACGCCACCGGATTGCCCGGCAGGCCGAACACCGGTACCCCGGCAACGGTCCCGAACGCCAACGGCTTGGCGGGCCGGATCGCCACCTGCATCCAGCGCATGTCACCGATCCGGTCGAGCACAACCTTCACGTAGTCGAAGTCGCCCATGCTCACCCCGCCCGTCGTGAGCAGGGCATCACAGGACTCCACGCCTGCCAGGAGGACCTGCTCGATGGCATCCTCCTCGTCCCGCACGAGGCCGAGGTCGACCCCGTCAAACCCCGACTCCTCGACCAGGGCCAACAGGCCCGGCCGGTTCGAATCGCGGACCTGCCCGATGCCGAGTGCGCTTCCGTCCGCCACGAGTTCGTCGCCGGTCGAGATCACGCCGACCCTGGGTCGCCGGAAGGCGGGCACGACCCCCAGGTTGATGCTCGCCAGCACACTGACCTGTCCGGGACCGATCGCCGTACCTGCGGGGAACACCACCTGCCCGGGCTCGAGGTCCTCACCGGCCTCTCGGACGTGGTTGCCCACCGGCACCTCCACCTCCACGTCCACCTGCTCGTCGGCGGCGGAACCGGACACGCTCGTGAGCTCGACCATCACCACGGCATCGGCGCCGGGTGGCATCGGGGCGCCGGTCATGATGCGGATGGCCTCACCCGGACCGACAGGCCGGTCGGGCGCATCTCCTGCGGCAAGCGTCCCGACGACCGCCATTCGGACCGGTGCACCGACCGTGTCCACGGCACGTACGGCGAACCCGTCCATCGCCGTGTTGGCAAAAGGCGGCACCGCCTCCGTGGCGAGCACCGGCTCGGCCAGCACCAGGCCGAGCGCCTCCCGGAGCGCCACCGCGGTGGCCACCGGAGCCGGGCAGCAACCACGAACGTAGGCCTGTGCCTCATCGAGCGGGATCATCGCATTGCTCCGGGAAAGGTTGCTTACAGTACGGCGGTCAGGACGAGGCTACCCAGACGACCCGTCCGGCTCGCCGCCCGGATCCGGTCCCCGCCATGTCGTCTCATTGCCCGTGGCAAGCCGCCGGATGTTGCCTTCGTGTCTGACCAGGACCAGCAACGAGATGACCAGGGCGATGACCAACTCCCGGTCCGTGCCCCTGAATGCCCGAATCAGGATCGGGGTTGCCACCGCCATCACGATCGACCCCAGGGAGGTCGTGCGACTGACGCGGGCGGCAACGGCGAAGAGTGCCATGTCGATGACCGCCACCAGGGGGAACAGCACGAAGGTGCCACCACCCGCCGTCGCCACACCCTTGCCGCCGCGGAGCCTGCGGGTGACGGGTAGGACGTGGCCCAGCACAGCGGCCGCCCAGCAGAGCAGCGCCACCTGCCGTGAGAGGACGACCCATCCGAGACCGGCGGCGATCGCACCCTTGCCGGCATCGGCAGCGAACACGTACAGGCCGGCCCGGCGACCGGCCGTCCTGTAGACGTTGGTGGCGCCCGGGTTTCCCGAGCCGGATCGCGTCGGGTCGATGCCGCGGCGGCCGGCGAACAGGTGGGCCGAGGGGAAGGTGCCGAGGAGGTAGGCGCCTACTACGAACAACAGAGCCAGCGGAACCTGATCCGTCATACCCCAATGATCACCGCAAAATGGTGCACTGCGGCGGATACGGGCACCAGGGGGGCCGCCGCTAGACTCACCACACTGCCGGCGGGTGTCGTCCTCGAGACCCGCCGACCCCTTTCTCCCTACCCGGACCGAACGAGCGATCAGGCAAATGCCCACGTACCAGTACCGCTGCAAGCAGTGCACCACCGAGTTCGAGGCCCGTCAGTCCTTTGCCGACGACCCACTGACCGACTGCATCGACACATCCTGCAGCGGATCTGTGAGCAAGATCTTCCGAGGGGTAGGCATCTCGTTCAAGGGCGACGGCTTCTACAAGAACGACCACGGATCGTCGTCCGGGACCCGGCACACGTCAACGGATTCCCCGGACTCGAGTTCGTCGAAAAGCTCCTCCGAATCGTCCAACGGCACCTCCGACCCCTCGGGTGGCGCCACCGAGAAGGCACCGGCCGCGAGTTCGACCTCGAACAGCGGTTCCTCCGACTGATCCACAGGCCGGACCCCACCCCGGCCGACCCGGCTTCCCCGCCATCCGCCCACACCGGGAGGCGCCATGGCGTACCTCCTCGCCCGCATACGCATGTGGGCCGCGCATCACCGACTGGCCTGGTGGCTGGCCGCAGGCACCCTTGCCCTCGTCACCGGCCTCGCCGTCGACGCAGCAGCATCGGTCCCCGACTGTCCGACGGCCACAGCCGGAACCGACCGGCCGGCCCTGCGATCGGGAGAACGTGCCGTCGCCCTCGACAGGGACGCCAACCGTCTCTCCCTCGAGTCAGGCGACAGGGTCGACCTCTACGCCGTCGACGACCTCACGTCATCCGGCCGACTGCTCGTGAGCGCCGCCCGCGTGCTCGACCTCGACGACGGAAGCGTCACCGTCGCCGTGCCCCGTAGGGACGTGGCGCACGTAGCCGCCGCCCGACGGTGGGGCGACGTGGCACTCGCACTGGTGCCCTCCGACTGAACCGCCGGGTTCAGCGGACGGCGAGCACAGACAGGACGGCAAGCCCGACCAGCACCCGGTAGACGACGAAAACGCCCACGCCCCGGTACGACAGCAACCGCAGCATCCCGTGGACGGCGAACCATCCGCCCACGGCCGCAGTCAGGGTGCCCACGGCGAACGCCGGCAACCAGTCGGACGGTACCCGGACGTCGAATGCCGACAGCAGGCCCGCCCCGGCGATCACAGGGACGCTCATCAGGAACACCAACCGGGCCGCCGACACCCGTTCGAGCCCGAGCACACGCGCCGCCGTGAGCGCCGCTCCTGACCGCGAAACGCCCGGCTGGAACGCCAGGCCCTGTGCCAACCCGAGCACGAGTGCATCCCGGACCCGTAGAGAATCGGTATCCCGGTCGCCGGGTCGCCGGTCGGCAGCCCCCAGCAGGAGGCCGAAGCCGATCAGGCACACGGCAACCAGCCACGTCCGGTCGCCGAGGTCCGCCGTCGAGGAGAGCACCAGCACGCCGATGAGCCCGGTCGGCACGGCCGTCACAAGCAGCAGCCCCCCGACCCGGGCCTCGGACATATCGTGTGGACGACCGGCAGCCGACGACAGGAGCGCCACGCCATAGCGCCGGATGTCGTCACGAAGGTAGGCGATGACCCCCACGAGGGTTCCCAGGTGCAGGGCCACGTCGAAGGCATTCTCGAGGGACTGGTCGCCTCCGAAGTCGTCCCACCCGAAGAGCCACGGTACGAGCGCCAGATGGCCGCTCGACGAGACCGGCAGGAACTCGGTGAACCCCTGGACGATTCCGAGGATCAGGGCGTGGAGCAGAGACATCGTCGTCCGTTCGTCGTTGCCGGTCAGGCCCCGGAGACGGTCACGTCGCCGATGACCAGCGACACGCCGGCGGCACGCATCGGCAGCCATTCGAGGTCGCCGCCGACCTCGCTGACGTCCTGGAGCATCTTCTGGATTGTGGAGGCGATCGTGAACTCGCGGACAGGCTCCGCCAACGCCCCCCGCCGGATGCGGAGACCCTCGGCACCGGTGGAAAAATCGCCACTCACGGGGTTGACGCCGGAGTGCAGCCCGCTCACGCCCTGGACGAGCAGCCCGTCTTCGACATCCGCCACCAGCTCGGCCTGGGTCCGGGAACCCGGAACCAGCGCCAGGGCCTGGACGCCGACACCGGGCGTCGACGCATAGCTGCGGACCGCCGAACCCGTCGAAGCGCCACCAGAGCGCCGCCCCGTGTAGCTGTTGTGCACGAAGCACAACAGACGACCGTCCTCGAGCAACACGTTGCGACGGGTCGCCAGGCCCTCGCCGTCGGCAGCGGTGGCCGTGAAGGCAGCGACATCGGTCGGATCGTCGACGAGCGTCAGCGACGGGGCGGCAACCTCCTCACCGAGCCGGTCGGCGAACAGGGAACGGCCCTTGAGCACGCTCTCCCCGTTGAGCGTGGATCCCACGATTCCGAGGAACTGTGCGCTCACCCAGGGATCCAGTACCACGGTCAGGCGGGCCGAATCGGGCTTGACCGCCCCCAGCAGCCGCGTCGCCCGCTCAACGGCGTCGGCGGCCGCCTGCTCCGCGTCGAGGTCGCCGGGTTGACGGCCGATCGAGAACCCGAAGCCGGTCTGGGTCTCGCCGTCCCCGCCCGCCAGCACGGAGGCCGACAGGTAGCACCCGGTCTCCCGACTGGTCGAGCGGATGCCAGTCGTCGTCACGACTGCCGACTCGGCGATCGAGTCGACGTACTCGGAGGACTCGACGCCGACGATGCGGGGGTCGGCCTCACCCACCAGGCGCTCGAGCTCGAGGGCCGCGGCGACCTTGGCCCCGGTCGGATGGTCGGTCAGGGCAGCCCGATGGAGGTCGAGTTCGGCGGGCGGGACGCCGTCCGGTTCGGCAACCGCACACCACTCGTCCGTTGTGGCAAAGGCGACGTTGTCGCGGGCCTCGACAAGGGTCTCGGCCAGGACGTCGAGGTCGAGGGTGCCGGCGTGGGCGAACCCCTGCCTGCCATCCCGCACGACCCGGATTCCCACGCCCTGGGACTCGGCGACCGTGAGCGACTCGACCTGTTGCTCGTAGGCGCGCACCTCGGTCTCACGCTCGTGGACCACAAGGACCTCGACCTGTTCGTCGGCGGACGCCCAGCCGATGACCCTGTCGGCGATGTCGATGAGCTCTGCCACCTCAGGCCGCCGTGCCGCCGACAGTCAGGCGGGTCACCCGCAGGGTCGGCGTGCCGTCGCCGACGGGAACACCCTGGCCGTCCTTGCCGCAGGTTCCCGGTGAACCCATGGCGAAGTCACCGGCTATGGCGTCGATGTCCTGAAGCACGTCGGGACCGTTGCCGATGAGGTTGCCCTCGCGGATCGGCGCCGTGATGCGACCGTTTTCGATCAGGTAGGCCTCGCTCATGCCGAAGACGAAGTCGCCGGTGGCGGTGTTGACCTGCCCACCGCCCAACTGGGCCACATACACGCCCCGCTCGGTGTCGGCCACGATGTCGTCCGGGTCGGCTTCGCCACCGAGCAGGAATGTGTTGGTCATCCGAACCATCGGGAGGTGCCGGTAGCTCTGGCGCCGTCCGTTGCCCGACGAGTCGCAGCCCTCCCTACGGGCCCTGAGGCGGTCCCACATGTAGTCCGTGAGGATGCCGTCCTCGATGAGGACGTTTCGCCCTGCGGGACGGCCCTCGTCGTCGATGGCGTAACAGCCCCACTCACCCGCCATCGTGCCGTCGTCGACGAGCGTCACGAACGGCGCAGCCACGACCTCGCCCCGCCGGCCGGCGAACACCGACGCCGACTTGGCGACCAGGTCGGCCTCGAGCCCGTGGCCGCAGGCCTCGTGGAACAGGACACCACCGCCTCCCGGGCCCACCACGACCGGCATCTCACCGCTGGGGGCGGGTACGGCGTCGAGCTTGGTGATGGCACGGCGGGCCGCCCGACGGGCCAGGTCAGCCACGTCGACACGGTCGAAGAGTTCGAAGCCGACGGTGTGGCCGACCGACTCGCGACCGGTCTGCATGCCGCCGTCGCCGACGGCGACGCACGACACCGAAAAGCTGGTTCGGACCTGGTCGTCTCCGGTCAGGAGACCGTCGGAGTTGGCGACCTGGATGCGGCGGCGGCTGTCGGCATAGCGGACGGTGACCTGCCGGATGGCATCGCCCTCGCCACGGGCGACCCGGTCGGCCTCCTCGAGCAGCGCCACCTTGCGGGCCTTCGCAACATCGGCCGGCAGCACGGCCACCACACCCGGATGCACCTCCTGGACGGGATCCAACGCAACGGTCAGGCCGCTGCCGCCTTCGCTGGCAGCGGCGGACGCCGCCTCGGCCGCAGACCGGAGGCCCTCGGGCGAGAGGTCGGCAGTGTGCGCAAACCCGGTGGTCTCACCGAACACGACCCGGATGCCCACGCCACGGCTCCGCCCGCCCGTCAACTCCTCGACCCGGCCGTCGTCGAACAGGGCCGACATCGACCGACGATCCTCGACGAACACCTCGGCGAATTCACCACCGGTACGCAGTGCGGAATGGAGCGTGTCGCGCAGGAGTGACGGTTCCAGCAACCTTCCCGGCCCGTCATCGCTGCTCGTCATGCCTGCCGCTCCCCTCGTGGTGCGCCGGTGGACGGCGACGCCTGTTGCCTTCGCCTGCGAATCCGGTCATTCCAACGCTCCCGGCGGGTGCGTATGGTACCGGGGTGCCAGTAACCGTAGGACTGCAGGGGCAGAGCCACATGACGGTCGGCGACGCCGACACCTCCATAGCCTTCCACTCCGGCGATGTGCCGGTGCTCGCCACCCCGCGCCTGGTCGCACTGCTGGAGGAGGCCACCGTGCATGCCCTCACCGGCCACCTAGACGACGGCCAGACCACCGTCGGCATGCGGGTCCAGATCGACCACCTGGCGCCGACGGGGGTAGGCATCGATGTACGGGCCACGGCCACGCTCGAAGCCGTGGAAGGCCGACGACTCACCTTCAGCGCCGAGGCGACAGACGGCACCTCACCTGTGGCCTCGGCCACGATCACCCGCGTCGTCGTCGACACGTCGCGCTTCTTGGAACGGGTGTCTTGAACACCTACACCGCCGACGCCCCAGCCCGCTCGGAGCGGCACGGCAGCCGAATCGACAGCCGCCTCCGCCGCCTCTCAGAGGAGGGGGTCGGCACGGGCCTCCACTGGTGGGCCGAGGCGCTGCTCGTCCTCACCTTCTACGTCGTCTACTCGTGGAGCCGGAACCAGTTCGGCTCAGCAACAACGCATCCGACCAAAGCCCTCGACAACGCCGAGTTGATCATCGACTTCGAAAAGGCCCTCGGCCTGTTCCTGGAACTCCGGATCCAGGAACTGTTCCTCGACTGGACGCCGTTCCTCCAGTTCTGGAACCTCTTCTACGGCACCTTCCACTTCCTGGTGACCATATTCGCACTGGTGTGGCTGTACCGCCGCTTCCCGGCGCTCTACCCGCGATGGCGATCGGCGTTTCTCTGTACGACGGGACTGGCGCTCGTCGGCTTCAGCCTGTTCCCGCTGATGCCCCCCCGCCTGCTGACCGACTGCGGCGAGTTCGGTGGATGCCTCGACACCTATCCCTTCGTGGACACCGTCTCTGAAGCCGGTGGCCTGTGGTCGTTCGACTCCGGGACCATGCAGAAGGTATCCAACCAGTTCGCCGCCATGCCGAGCCTCCACTTCGCCTGGGCCATGTGGTGCACGCTGGCCCTGCGTCCAGTGCTTCGGAGCCCGTTCACCAGGGGGCTGATCGTCGCATACCCGGCCGCGACCCTGTTCGCAGTGATCGTCACCGGCAACCACTACTGGGCCGACGCCCTCGGCGCGGTCGTTGTAGTCGGTGCAGGCGTGCTGCTCGGCCGGACTCTGGCCGACTCCTGGCACCGCTGGCGTTCCCGAAGCGCCTGAGGCACCCGCCCTCCGCCCCCCGGAGGCCATATCCCGGGTGGGGGCGGCTACCGTTGTGCACTCCCCCGGCTGCGGAGACACTCCCCTTGCACCTTGATTCGATCCGGACACCTGCAGACCTGCGTGGCCTCGGCCCCGCGGAACTGCTCGCCCTTTCCGCTGAGATCCGCACCCGCCTCGTCGAGGCGGTCGACCGGTCCGGCGGCCACCTGGGCTCCAACCTCGGCGCCGTCGAGTTGACGATCGCCCTCCACCGAACCTTCGACAGCCCCCACGACATCATCCTCTGGGACACCGGCCACCAGGCCTACGTCCACAAGATGCTGACCGGCCGCCTCGCCGACTTCGACACGCTGCGCCAACCCGGAGGCATGTCGGGGTATCCCTCCCGTTCCGAGTCGCCGCACGACTGGATAGAGAACTCGCACGCCTCGACAGTGCTCTCCTATGCGCACGGGCTGGCCACCGCCCAGGCCGCCAGCGACAGCGGCCGCCGCGTCGTCGCCGTCATCGGTGACGGTGCCATGACGGGAGGCATGGCCTTCGAGGGCCTCAACAACCTCGGGCACAGCGGCCTCGGCGTCACGATCCTCCTCAACGACAACGGCCGCTCCTACGCACCGACCGTCGGACGCCTCTCGGAGAGCCTCATCCGCATCCGGGCCAACCCCACCTACATGCGCCGGCAGCGCCGCCTCGAAGAGTTGGCCGAGAACCTTCCCTGGGTCGGTGAACTCGTCGAGCGGGGCATCAGCGCCACCAAGGCCGCCATCCGCGAGATGCTCGAACCGACGGCGTTCTTCGAGACCCTCGGCGTCCACTACCTGGGCCCGTTCGACGGCCACGACATCCTCGAGATCGAAGAGGCCCTCGAGAACGCCAAGGCGTTCGACGGCCCGGTCGTCGTCCACGTCCTCACACAGAAGGGACGCGGCTACGAACCGGCCGAACTCGACCCGATCAAGCACATGCACGACACCTCCGGCATCAAGCCCGGAAGCTACACCGAGGCCTTCACCGAGGCACTCGTGAAGGTCGCCGAGTCGCGCCCCGACCTCGTTGCGATAACTGCAGCCATGCCTGACTCGACAGGCCTGCTCCCCTTCCGAGAGCGGTTCCCCGACCGCTGCTTCGACGTCGGCATCGCCGAACAGCATGCGGTCACCTCGGCGGCGGGCATGGCCATGGGGGGACTGCGGCCGGTACTGGTCGTCTACTCGACCTTCCTCACCCGGGCGATCGACCAGGTCAACCTCGACGTCGCACTCCACGGACAACCGGTCGTCTTCTGCCTCGACCGGGCAGGCATCACCGGCGACGACGGCCCGTCCCACCACGGACTGCTCGACCTGGTGCTGCTCTCGAAGGTCCCCGGGATGACGATCTTCGCCCCGTCGTCATATCAGGAGGTCCACCAGATGCTGGAGGATGCCCTCGAACTCTGCGACGGACCCGCCGCCATCCGCTGGCCCAAGACCACCGCTCCCCACGTGGGCTGGGACGAAACGGGCTCCGGCCTCATGGGTCGACAGGTCCGCAGGGGTACCGACGTCTGCCTGCTCGGGGCCGGCAAGATGCTCGCCGCCGCTTCCGGAGCCGCCGAGTTGCTGGCCCCCGACGGCATCTCGACAACGGTCTGGGACCCACGGGTCATCTGTCCCCTCGACCCTGCGATGCTCGCCGACGCCGCACGACATCCGCTGGTGGTAACCGTCGAGGACGGGTTCTGTGAAGGCGGGTTCGGCACAGCCGTGCGCTCGACGCTCGCGGACACCTCACCCGCTATCCGGGTGGAAGCCATGGGGGTTCCGATCGCGCACCATGACCACGGGAAGCCGGATGATCTGCTGTCGTCCTTCGGACTCGACGCCGAAGGCGTGGCCGAACGGGTGCGCCGGTCGATCTAGGCGAACCGCCGGCTCGACTGTAGAACGATCGGATGCCTCAGCGCACGACTACCTAGTTGTAGAACGGGTCTTCGCCGGCCGAGTGGTCGGTGGCGTCGACCACCTCGAAGATCTCGGGGATCGCCTCGAGGATGGCGGACCGGATGCCCTCGGTCAGCGTTGCGGCGCTCATGGAGCAACCCTGACAGCCACCTCCCATGGTGACGTAGGCGGTGGTTCCCTCGACACCTACGAGCGTGGCATAGCCCCCATGGGACGCCAGGGCGGGGTTGATGCGCTCGGCGATCAGCTGTCCGACCCGATCGGGGATCTCACCGGTGAGTTCGAGGGTGCCGACGTCACCGAGGGGGTTGGGCCGGTTGGGGTTGCGGATCACAAGACCCCCCTGGGTGGGGTTGCTCGGAAGGTCAAGGGTGGCACCGGCCAACTTGTCGCGGTCCTCGGCCGGGACCATGAGGGAAAGGTCGCCGACCTTCCAGCAGATGTCGTCGCCCGGCGCGGCGGCGACCTCGAGGAACGCCAGGTCGTAGACATAGTCGACGCCCCGCGAGCCGGTGATCGAGATGCGGAGTGCCAGCCCGGCAGGGTCTTCCTCTTCGTTGCGGACCTCTACGACCTTGGCGAACGCCGCTTCGGTGACGGTCACCACCTGGTCGACCTGCTCTTCGGGGTACGTGTCGGTGTCGCTCACGCCATGACCCTACCTGTAGCAACCGGGCTCGCTTCGGAGCGGCCCGCAGCGAGCCACTAGATTGCCGGGGTGACCGACACGCCATCCGAGATAGTGACCATCCGCCGAGTGGACGACGTGGTGGTCCTCGAGTTCGACGACGGCAAGGCCAACGCACTCGGCAACGACACCATCGATGCCCTGCTGGCGGCCCTCGACGAGGTCGACGGCGACGCCGACGCCGTCGTGCTGGCCGGCCGCCCCGGACGCTTCTCGGCGGGCTTCGACCTGAAGGTCATGGGATCGGGGCCCGAGGCGGCCCAGGCGATGCTCGCACGGGGCGTCGACCTGTTCCTGCGCCTCTACCTGTACCCCCGCCCGGTCGTGGCCGCCTGCACCGGGCATGCCATCGCCGCCGGGGCGATCATCCTGATGTCATGCGACCTGCGGGTCGGCACCCGAGGCGAGTTCAAGATCGGACTGCCCGAGGTGACCATCGGCATGCCGCTGCCCTTCTTCGCCACCGAGTTGGCCCGCGACCGCATCTCGAAGCGCCACTATGCCCGCGTTACCGCCCTGGGCACCATGTACGACCCCGACGGTGCCGTCGACGCCGGCTTCCTCGACGAGGTGGTGGACGGCGACCCCGTCGCCATAGCGGTCGACCGGGCACAGGAACTGACCGGCATCAGCCGCGGTGGCCTCCTGCGCACCAGGACCACCGCTCGTGGCGCCATCGCAGAGGCGATCCGGGTCGGTCTCGCCGAAGACCTCTCCCACTTCGCCGTCGCAAACGGCTGACGTCGACGCCCACCCGCCGATGGGCCCGGAGAATCCCTACGACGCCCTGTTGCTGGTCGCCTTCGGTGGCCCCGAGGGTCCCGACCAGGTCGGCCCCTTCCTCGACCGCGTCACTGCCGGGCGGGATATCCCGTCTGAACGCCTCTCCGAGGTGGCGGCCCGCTACGACAGGTTCGACGGCGTGTCACCACTCAACGGTCGCATGCGCTCCCTGGCCGCCGCCGTCTCCGATGAACTGGCGACGAGCCGGCACGACCTGTCGGTCTTCTGGGGCAACCGGAACGCCCCTCCCCTGCTCGCCGATGTCGTGGCAACGATGCGTGACGCCGGCGTAGAGCGCGCCCTCGCCTGGGTGGCCTCTCCCTACAGTTCGTACTCGACCTGTCGCCGATACGGCGAGGACCTCGATGCCGCCTGCCGGTCGGTCGGCCCCGGCGCACCCCGCATCGACCGAATCCGCCCCCATCACGACCACCCGGGCCTGATCGAACCCGCTGCCGCTCGACTGTCCGAGGCCCTTGTCGAACTCCCGGACGACCGTCGGGAGGACGCCCACCTGCTGTTCTCCGCCCACAGCATCCCGACCTCGCTGGCGGCGACGTGTGGCTACGTTGCACAACTCGAAGACGCCGCCGGCCTGATCGCGGCACGCGTCGACCCCGACGGACGGCACCCGTGGGAGGTTGTGTGGCAGTCCCGCAGCGGATCCCCCCTCCTCCCCTGGCTGGAGCCCGATGTAGGCGACCGCATCACTTCGCTTGCAGCCGAGGGCGTACAGGCTGTCGCCGTGTCCCCCCTCGGTCTGCCGGTCGAGAACTTCGAGATCGCATGGGACCTCGACTTCGAAGCGGCACGACGTGCCGAGGACGCCGGGGTCTCCTTCGTCCGTGCACGTGCTGTGGACGACGACGCCCGATTCGCCTCCATGGTCGTCGAGTTGTTCGAGGAGCGCCTCGACCCGTCCACGGATCGCCGCTCACTCGGAGGCCTCGGGCTCCGGCCCGACGCCTGCCCCGCCGACTGCTGCCCGGCTCCCGTCCGCCCCTGAGGGCCTCGCCCGATCCCCACGGGCATACCCCGGTGCCCCGGCGCCCCCGACTACCGTCGACCTGACGGCAGGCGGGGCCTGTCACAGGGCCTCGGCATGCTGTCGTGACCAGTTGGACGACCACGCACCCACTCCCCGATCACCACCGAATCCGAGGATCCCAGCACGATGGCCCAGCAGCAGAAACTGCTAGACGACGAAGCCCCGTTCGCCCGGGAGGTGGTCGATGTCCCGGTCGCCGAGGAGATGCGCGAGTCGTTCCTCGCCTACTCGCTCTCGGTCATCACCTCACGGGCGATCCCCGATGTCCGCGACGGCCTCAAGCCCGTGCAACGCCGCATCCTCTACTCGATGCTGCGCATGGGCATCCGTCCCGACACGCCTCACCGCAAGAGCGCCCGCGTCGTGGGCGACACGATGGGTCGCTACCACCCCCATGGCGACTCTGCCATATACGACGCACTGGTCCGGATGGGCCAGGACTTCTCGCGGGGGATCCCGTTCGTCGACCCACAGGGGAACTTCGGCTCCCTCGACGACCCGCCTGCCGCCCCGCGCTACACCGAGTGCCGGTTGAGCGAAGCCGCCATGGCCATGGTCCGGGAACTGGACGAGGACACCGTTGACTTCCGACCCACCTACGACGGCGAATCGGAGGAACCCGTCGTCCTCCCCGCCCTGCTTCCCGGCCTGCTGCTCAACGGCACCACGGGCATCGCCGTCGGCATGGCGACCAACATGCCTACCCACAACCTCGAGGAACTCTACGAAGCCATCAAGCTCGTGATGACCAAGCGCCGACCCAGGCCCACGACCGACGAACTCCTGGCCCTCTGCCCGGGACCCGACTTCCCGAGCGGCGGAATCGTCGTCGACGACGGCATCCGCGAGGCCTACGAGACCGGCCGGGGCAGCATCCGCATCCGGGCCAGGGCCGAGATCGAATCCGTCGGCCGCGGCAGGCAGGCGATCGTCGTAACCGAACTCCCCTACCTCGTCGGCCCCGAACGCATCATCGCCAAGCTCAAGGAACTCAACGAGGCCGGTCGCCTCGAAGGCGTCGACGACTTCAAGAACCTCACCGACCGCTCGGGCGGGCTCCGGATCCAGATCCTCGTACGCAAGGGCCACAACCCCCAGGCGGTCCTCGGCGAGCTCTACCGGCTCACCCCGCTCGAGGAGACGTTCGGCATCAACAACGTGGTGCTCGTCGACGGCGTGCCGCACACCCTCGGCTTCGGCGACCTCTGCAAGCACTACGTCGACCACCGCCTCGAGGTCCTCGTCCGCCGCACCCGGCACCGACGGGGGCGCGCCGAGGACCGGCTCCACATCGTCGAGGGCCTGCTGATCGCCCTCGATGCCATCGACGAGGTCGTTGCCATCATCCGCAGCTCAAAGGACACTGCTGCCGCCCGCAAGGCCCTCATGAAGCGCTTCAAGCTGAGCCAGGTGCAGACGGACCACATCCTCGACATGCCGCTGAAGCGCCTCACGGCACTCGAACAGATTCGGTTCGAGGAGGAACGCGACGAGCTTTCCACCACCATCGCCGACCTGCAGAAGTTGCTCAAGTCCAAGGACCGACAGCGCACCACCGTGCTCAGGGAGTTCGGCGAGGCGGTCGAGCTCTTCGGACGGCCCCGGCGCAGCGAGGTCGTCCACCCCGACGACCTCCCGGTCTACGAGACCACCGAGGTCGCCGACGACGTAGTCGACGAGGCCTGCGTGGTCACCCTTTCGACGTCCGGCCAGATCGGCCGACTCCACACCGACGGTGCCAAGCGGGCCACCCCCGGCCGACACGACGTGCTGGTGGCCTCGATCGTCACCCGCACCACCGAACGGATCACGGCGGTCACCTCAGACGGTCGTGCCCTGCAGGTGCTGGCCGTCGAACTCGGCGACGCGACCGGTCGCACGCGGGGCGGTGGGGTCGCCCAGGTATTCGGCACCAACCGGGGCGAGGCCATACACACGGTCGTCGCAGGCGGCGACGAGCACCTGATGCTGGTCACCGCCGAAGGGGTCGCCAAGCGCCTCACCCTCGACGAGGTCCGCGAGACCAGGCCCGGCAAGACCCTGTTGTCCCTAAAGCCGGGTGACCGCGTGGCCGCAGCCTTCTGCTCTCCCGCCGGGGTCGACGTGATGATCGTTGCCAGCGACGGACAGGTGCTGAGGACGCCGGTCGACGGCATCAGCATCCAGGGACGTGGTGCAGCCGGCGTGGTCGGCATGAAGTTGCGGCCCGGATCCACGGTCATCGGCGCCGGACCGGTGCTCGGCGACGATCTGCTCTTCACGGTCGGCGACGACTGCAGTGCCAAGGCGACGCCGATCTCGGACTTCGACAGCAAGGGCCGCGGCGGCATCGGTGTCCGCGTCGGGAAGCCTGCCGACGGATCGGCGCTCCTCCTGGCCCGCATCGGACAGCCGCTCGGGCTCCTCGCCCTCATGGCCGCCGACGACAACCCGAAGAAGGCCGACCCGTCCCCAGTGCCTTTCCTGCTCGAACCCAGCCGTCGCGACCTCTCGGGCACCTCCACCGAGCGCCAGGTCCTCGACCTCGGCCCGGCGAGGTGGTGACCGTGGCCACCAAGGCACCGACGAAGAAACCCGCCAAGAAACCCGCCAAGAAGCCCGCCTCGGCCAAGAAGCCCGCCAAGAAGCCCGCCTCGGCCAAGGCCTCCGGCAACGGCTACGACGCCGATGCGATCCAGACCCTCGAGGGCCTCGAAGCGGTCCGGAAGCGACCGGGCATGTACATCGGTGGCACCGGCAGCCAGGGCCTGATGCACCTGGTCTGGGAGTTGATCGACAACGCCGTCGACGAGGCGGCCGCCGGCCACGCCACCCGGATCGACGTCACCCTCCACCGCGACCAGACGGTCGAGGTCGCCGACAACGGCCGTGGCATCCCGATCGACGAACACGCCAAGCGCAAGGTCTCGGCGCTCGAGGTCGTCTTCACCGAGCTACACGCCGGTGGCAAGTTCGGCGGCGGTGCCTACGGGGCATCTGGCGGCCTCCACGGCGTCGGCGCCTCGGTGGTCAACGCCCTCTCCTCGCGCCTGATCGCCCAGGTGGACCGCGACGGCCACACCTGGGAGTTGGCGTTCCGCAACCGCGTCGCCGGCCACGTGGACGCCAAGACACGCAAGTTCAGAGCGGGCCACGAACTCCACAAGGTCAAGAAGATCGCCAAGACCAAGACCGGCACCCGTGTCCGCTTTCTCCCCGACCGCGAACTCTTCGACGCAGACGCCGGCATCGACTTCGACGAGATCTGCGACCGCGTCACCCGTTCCTGCCACCTCGTCCCGGGCCTGAAGGTTCGCGTCCACGACAAGCGCACCGGTGGCCGCAAGGAGCCGTTCGAGTTCGTGTCGCGTGGTGGGCTGGCCGACCTCGTCGACAGCCACTCCGAAGGCGACCGGGCATCCGAGGTCATCTCGCTCTCCGGCATAGAGACCTTCACCGAACGGGTCCCCGTCGACGGGAAGATGCGCGACGTCGAACGCGAATGCACCGTCCAGGTGGCGATGCGCTGGGTCAAGGGCTTCGACTCCTCGTTCCACTCCTTCGTCAACACCATCCCCACCGATCAGGGCGGCACGCACGTGACCGGCTTCGAACGGGCCCTCACCCGTGCGGTCAACGACGTCCTGCTCAAGGACGCCCGCAAGCTTGCGAAGTTGGCCAAGGCCAACAAGCACCGCGCCACGAAGGACGACATCCAGGAGGGGCTGGTCGCAGCCATCAAGATCGAGTTCCCCGAGCCCCAGTTCCGCGGCCAGACCAAGCAGGAACTCGGAACCCCCGCAGTCGAAAAGATCGTCTACGACATCGTCAAGTCGGGGCTCGCCGACTGGTTCGGTGGCTCGGGTCCCAAGACACACATCAACGCAGTACGCGAGAAGATCGCCACGGCGATCGTCAACCGCGTCGCCTCCAAGCAGGTGCTCGAGAACCGCCGCAAGGCAGCCAGCATGGGCTCGACCGGCATGCCCGACAAGCTCGCCGACTGTCGGGTCCACGGCCCCGACGCCGAGCTCGTCATCGTCGAGGGTGACTCGGCGGCCGGCCCCGCCAAGATGGGCCGCAACTCGGAGAACACGGCGATCCTGCCCCTACGGGGCAAGGTGGTGAACGCCGGTAAAGCCACGCTCAAGCAGGTGCTCGACAACGCAGAGGCCCAGTCCCTGTTCACGGCGATCGGCGCAGGCCAGGGCAAGGACTTCGACCTCGACAGTGCCCGCTACGGCCGGATCATCATCCTCTGCGACGCCGACGTCGACGGCAGCCACATCCGCTGCCTCCTCCTCACGCTCATCCACGAGTACATGCAGCCGCTGCTCGAGGCCGGCCGGGTCTATGCCGCCCAGCCACCCCTCTACAGTTGCCGGGTGGGCGACACCCTCCACCGGGCCTTCACGGAGGAGGAACGCGATGCCATCACCGCCGAACTGACCAAGGGGCGCCGCAAGGCAACGAACCTCACCTGGAACCGCTTCAAGGGGCTCGGCGAGATGAACGTCGACGAACTGGCCGAATGCGCCCTCGACCGGGACAGCCGCGTCCTGCGGCGCCTCACCATGGAGGACGCCAGGCAGGCCAAGGATGCGGCCCGGTTGTTCGACGTCCTGATGGGAAGCGACGTCGCCCAACGACGCGAATACCTCATCAAGAACAGTGCGCTGCTCGACCCCGGCACCCTCGACATCTGAAAAGTCACAGCCTTCAGCTACCAGGACCCCCGATGGCACAACCCCCCCGCTTCTTCTCGCCGACCGCTGCCGGAACCTACCGACAGTGCCCTCTCCGCTGGAAGTACCGGTACATCGACAAGTTGCCCGACCCTCCCGGAGAGTCGGCCCTCGTAGGCACCTTCGCCCACCGCGTCCTCGAGCACCTCTGCGACGATCCTGCCGACGACAGGACCCCGGACCGCGCAAGGGAACTTGCCGGAGAGGCCTGGCGTTGGATATCCACCCGACAGGACTTCGCTGCCCTCGGGCTCGACGCCGCAGCCGAACGCGAATTCCGCTGGAAGGCATGGACGGCCATCGATGCCCTCTGGCAACTCGAGGACCCCGCTCAGGTGACAGTGCGCTCGACCGAACAGCAGATCTCCACGACGCTCGACCAGGTGCCGTTCCGCGGGGTGGTCGACAGGCTCGACGATGCCGACGACGGGCTGGTCGTCACCGACTACAAGTCCGGAAGACCACCGCGCCGGGATCGCCGCGACGAAGCGCTGGCCCAGGTGATCCTGTACGCCGCCGCAGTCGAGGCCGACACGGGCGAACGACCCGTCCGGGCCCGACTCCTGTTCCTCGGCGGCAACCGCGAAATCGTCGAGACCCGCGTCGACGACACGCTGCTGGCCACCACCACGGGGAACCTGACCGCAACCTGGGAGGCACTGGGCGCCGATTGCGCCGATGACACTTTCGAGCCGAGCACCGGGCCCCTCTGCGGCTGGTGCGCCTACGTCGCAACCTGCGACAAGGGTCGCAGTGAGGTCCTGCGCCGGGCAGAGGCGGGACGGCTCAGCGCCGATGCGCCCGCCCGTCAGGTGCTCGGCATCTCCGCCGCCTGACGCTTCGGCAACAGGGTCAGCTCGACCGCCTGCGCTTCCGTCGGGCCAGCAGCACCAGCAGCACTGCGACAACGGCGGCCAGGACCGCGAAACGGTGCAGCCGGTCTGCGTGCTCATCGGTCAACTCGATGGGGGGCGCCTCGAACGGTCGCACCTCTCCGTCCGGCCTGCCGACGCCTATCCCATTCTCGACGTCCCTCCCGACCGGCGGATCGGACGCGTCGAGCACGACCTCGTCCACGACCGGCGGTACCTCCGGGTCGGATGCGTCAAGCGGTCCGTCATCCCCGAGGAGGCCGTCGACCGGACTCACGGCGGTGGGTCGGCTACGGGCCCGACGGGCCTGGGGGTCATAGGCGTTCATGTGGTCTCGTCTCCAAGCACTCGGTCCATCAGGACATCGAATTCCGCTGCCGCCTCGGAGGCACCTGGACGACTGCCCAGCCCGTGGATCGGCAGAGACTGGGCTGCCGCCTCCGCCACGGCGGCCCGGAGATGGACGGGCGGCAGGCAGGTCTCCGGATACATCTCGGACAGCTGCTCATGCCAGTACCGGGCATCCCGGGTGCGGCCCAGCCGGTTGATGGCGATCCCCACCAGGCGGGGACTGCCGTCGATGCGTCGAAGGCGGATCCGTTCGATGGTCTGGAGCATCCTGGCCACCCCGTCCGCCGCCCAGGCACCCGGCTCGGTCACCAGCAGGACGCTGTCGGCGGCGAACAGTGCGTTGATGGTCAGAAGACCCAGAGATGGTGGGCAGTCGACCAGCACCAGCGGCCATGAAGAGCCGTTCATCGCCATCTGGAGCCGGTCCTGGCCACCCAGCGGGTCGGTGGCGAGCTGGGCCTCGCGGACCGAGAGCTCCTGGGACGCAGCCGCCAAGAGCGGGCTGCGTCCACACTCATGGGGCCATCCTGTTGACTCGACCGCCGCCTGAAGGCCGCCGGGTCGCTCCTGCTCGAGGACCAGGTCGATGCCCCGCGTGGGCTCGAAGACGCCGAGGCCCGTAGAGGCGTTCCCCTGTGGGTCGAGGTCGACGACGAGCGTCTCGATCCCCCGGGCCGCCGCAGCCGAGGTCAGGCCGAGGACCACTGTCGTCTTCCCGACGCCACCCTTCTGGTTCACGACCGCGACCACCGGCATGGGAGCAACCTAACCGAACCCGACCGATGGCAGAAGACCCATGCCCCACCAATCGATACGGTGACGGGATGCCCGAACTCCCCGAGGTCGAGACCGTGCGTGTGCAACTCGAACCGCTCCTCGTCGGAACCCGCATCATCGACAGCGACTCCCATCCCTCGACGAAGTTCAACCAGGCCCCGGATGCCGTGGGTCACTCCATCGAGGCGGTACGGCGGCGTGGCAAGTACCTCCTGGCCGATCTGCTCCCCGACCGGGGCAGCCGGCGTGAACTCATCGTCCACCTGGGCATGACCGGCGGTCTCCACATCGTGTCCTCGCCCGACACCGACCCCCACCGCCGGGCCCGCTGGGGCCTTGACGACGGCAGCCACCTGGTGTTCCGTGACATACGAAGATTCGGTCGCGTTGCGGTCGTTGCGCACGGCGACCACCGCTCCCTTCCAACCCTCCACAAGCTCGGACCCGAGCCCTTCGATCCGGGCCTCGACGCTGCCGGGTTCCATGCCCGCCTCGCCCGGAGCAACCGTCGCATCAAGACCCACCTGCTCTCCCAGCGGCCGATCGCCGGGGTGGGCAACATCTACGCCGACGAGGCGCTCTGGCGGGCCTGCATCCACCCCGGTGCCCGTCGGGTCGGCCTTGAACGCTCGAGCCGCCTCCTCGACGCACTCCGCTCCGTGCTCACCGAGGCCCTGGCGCACAACGGCACGACCCTGCGCGACTTCCGGACGGTCTATGGCGACACGGGATCGAACCAGCGCCGACTGGACTGCTACGGCCGCTCCGGCCTGCCGTGTGGTCGATGCGGCTCGACGCTCACCAGCAGGGCGCTCGACCAGCGGACCAGCACCTGGTGCCCGACCTGTCAGGCCCGCTGACCTCGGCAGGAGATGGCAAGGGTGCCCCCCTCGGACAGGGGCCGCCATCTACGCTCGGCGCCGTGCATTCCCGGCCCCTCCGTCGACTCGCCGTGGCATCCCTCGGGGTGGCACTGGGTGCGCTTGCGGCCGTCAACGCCGCCGACGCTGGCCCGAACGACGGAGAGATCGCTGCGCTGCACGATGAGATAGCGGCCGAGGAAGCCGAAATCGCCGTACTGGCCCAGCAGGTCGGGACCGCCGAGCAGCGGGTCTCCGACCTCCTGGCACTCATCGCCGAGGGCGACCAGGCGATCATGAACCTCGAGGCCGACATAGCCGAGGCCGGGGCCCGCGTGGCTGCCGAGGACCACGAACTCGAGGTCCTCCCGGTCCGGATCGAACTGCTGGCCGACCTCGTCATCGATCACTACCTTGAACTGGCCGAGCCGACAACGGTCCGACATGTCATGGCGATCGATTCATACGTGAAGAACGACGAGCGAATGAACGCCGTCCTCACCCAGTCCTCTGAGATCACCGGCGAGGCCCTCGAGGGCCTCCGCACCCAGATGCTCTACGAGGCCGTGATCGACGCCGCGACCGACGACCTGGACAAGGTGTACGCCCACCTGCGCCTCGACGGTGACCGGGCTCTGTCGCTCTACGACCTCGTGGCGTCGTCCGAGGAACGGCGCCGGAAAGCCGTGGGTGACCGTGATGCGGGCATTGCAGCCATTCCCGCGCTGGAGGGCCGCATCGCCTCATCCGAGGAGGAGATCGCCGCAGCGCACGCTGAGATCGCTACGGCACAGGCCGCTGTCGAGGACATCCAGGGGACGATCGCCGCAGCGCGAACAGAGATGGCCCGCCTCGAGTCACTCAATGTCTCGAAGGCGTGGACGGGACTCCAGGGGCTCGACACCGGCCGTCCGGCCCTGGCCGTGAAGATCGACAACGCATCAGCAGCACGCCCCCAGACGGGCATCAACGAGGCGGACGTCGTCTACGAGGAGATCGTGGAGGCAGGCCTCACACGCTTCATAGCCATCTTCCAGACCACCAGTCCCGGCACGGTCGGCCCCGTCCGGTCGGGGCGGACCTCGGACCCGATCCTCCTCGAGGGCTTCGACCGGCCGTTGTTCGCCTACTCCGGCGCCAACCGGGGCACGAACCAGATCATCGACGCCTCCCCGCTCGTCACAATCGGCTACGACGACGCAACGTCGGCCTACTGGCGATCCTCGTCGCGGCGCGCACCACACAACCTGTACGCCTCCACCGACAGGCTCTGGGCGACCAGTCCCGACCGCACCGACATATCACCGGCACCGTTCGAGTTCGGCTGGCTGGGACAACCGCTGCCCGACTCGGCGGTCGCCGCATCGGGTGTCACGGTCGACTTCGGCCGGTTGGTCGCCGACTACTCGTGGGATGGCTCCGGTTGGCAGCGATCGACGAACGGTGAGGCCCACTACGACATGGACGGCGTCCGTGTGGCGCCTGCCAACGTGGTCGTCCAGTTCACGCCCTACGGCAGGAGTTCGGCGGACAACCGCTCACCGGAGGCCCGGACGGTGGGTTCCGGCACGGCGTGGGTGTTCACGGCCGGCCACCTGATCGTGGCCGAGTGGAACCGTCCCGACCCCGCACGCCCCGCCACGATCGCCGTCGACGGCGAACTCCTCCTGCTCTCACCCGGAAGCACCTGGGTGGCGCTCGCCGATTCCGACCGGCCCGAGAGCGTTGTCTGGCGCTGACAGGAGAGCCGACGTGCCACCTGCCGTCAGGCAAACAGGTCGGCTGGGAGCGTGCCGTCCGGGAGGACGGTGAGCCGTTCGACCCCATCCCCGGTGACCAGCACCGTGTGCTCGAACTGGGCGGTGCGCCGACCATCGAGGGTCACGGCCGTCCAGTCGTCGTCCCAGAGGGCACAGGAGGGATTGCCGAGGGTGAGCATGGGCTCGATCGTGAACGTCATCCCAGCGACCAGCATGGTGTCGTCAGAAGGGTCGAAGTAGTGCTTGACCTGCAACCCGCTGTGGAACTCGGTTCCGATGCCGTGGCCGATGAACTCCCGGACGACCCCGAGGCCGTGCCTGTGGGCGTGTCGCTCGATGGCCCGGCCGATGGCGTGGACCGGTTGGGCGGGCCTCACGGCGTCGATGCCGCGATCCATGGCGATCCGGGTCTCGGTGACGAGGCGCCGGGAGTGGTCGTCGACGTCGCCGACGAGAAACGTCACCGAGGTGTCTCCGTGGACGCCGTCCAGGAAGATCGTGACGTCGATGTTGACGATGTCTCCGTCGGCCAGGGGCCTGCTGTCGGGGACGCCGTGGCAGACGACCTCGTTGACGGACGTACACACCGACTTGAGATAGCCGCGGTAGTTGAGCGGGCTCGGGTACCCACCCCGGGCGACGGTGGCCTCGTGGACGACGGCGTCGATCCGGTCGGTGGTGACGCCGGGCCGCACCGCACGTCCGGCCTCGACGAGGATCTCTGCTGCAGCCGTCCCTGCCCGACGCATCCGCTCGACCTCGTCGGCCGTGCGCACCGACGACGACCGTGCAGGTCCCGGATCACCGCCGGCGGCGTAGGGGGGCCGACCGATCGCCGACGGGACCGTACGCGTCGGGCTGAGCAGGCCGGGTCGCACCGGGGGCTCGGAGACCGGCGCTTCGGTGATGTTCCGCCGCTTGCGCTTCGCCATCCGGCGAGGCTACCGGCGGCCGACTGCCGAAATCAGCGGAGGAAGCGACTGACCGCGTCGACCACGCAGGCGGGACGGTCGCTGCCCTCTATCTCGACGGTCGCCCGGATCACGGTCTGGAATCCACCCGGGACCTCGTCGACCGAGGTGAGTTCCGCGGAAACGCGGACCCGGGAGCCCACGGGAACCGGCGCAGGAAACCGCACCCTGTCGGTCCCGTAGTTGATGCCCATCGAGATGCCCTCCACCTGCACCACCTGGGGAAGGAGGAAGTTGGTGAGCGCAAGCGTCAGGTAGCCATGGGCGATCGTCGAACCGAACGGTCCGACTGCAGCCATCTCGGGATCGACGTGGATCCACTGGTGGTCGCCTGTGGCGTCAGCGAACAGGTCGATCCTGGCCTGGTCGATCTCGAGCCACTCGCTGTGTCCCAGATGGCTACCGGCGGCGCCCGGGAGTTCGTCGGGACTGGTGAACACCGTCGGCATGGCAGTTCCTCCTCGTCGATATGTCGCCTCCGGATCGGAGGCACACGGCGACACTACGCTGCATCCCGACCCGATTCCCCCGATCGACAGGCGCTGACCGACCCATGGCCGCAACAGGAGGCACCCGTGCCGTGGTGGCGGCACTGCTGGCCAACCTCGGCATCGCCACGGCCAAGTTCGTCGGGTTCCTGATCACTCGTTCGTCGACGATGCTGGCGGAAAGCGTGCATTCCGTCGCCGATTCGACCAACCAGGCGCTCCTGCTGTTCGGCGGACGCCGCTCCCGCCGTCCCGCCACCACGGAGCACCCTTTCGGCTTCGCCCGGGAGCGCTACTTCTGGTCGTTCGTGGTGGCCCTGGTCCTGTTCACGGTCGGTTCGGCATTCGCCCTGTACGAGGGCGTCGACAAGTTCCGCCACCCCCACGAGATGACGGGGCTGGGCTGGGCGATCGGAATCCTCGTGCTCGGCATCGTCCTCGAGGGCTGGTCGTTTCGAACCGCTGTCGTCGAGTCGAACAGGTTCCGGGGCGATTCGACCTGGGGGCACTTCGTCCGCCACACCAAGCACCCTGAACTGCCGGTCGTGCTCCTCGAGGACCTGGGTGCGCTGGTCGGACTCGTGATCGCCCTGGTGGCGGTCACCCTTGCCGAGGTCACGGGGGAGCCCCGATGGGATGGGGCGGGCACCTTCCTCATCGGCCTACTCCTCGGGGTGATCGCGCTGGTCCTGGCCCGGGAGATGAAGAGCCTGCTCATCGGCGAGGCCGCCGACCCCGAGGACCGGCGGGCGATCGTCGGTGCGATCGAGTCGGTGCCCGCGGTGCGGCGCATCATCCACCTCCGCACCCAGCACCTCGGTCCCGACGAGATCCTGGTCGCCGTAAAGGTCCTGTTCGATGCGACGCTCGACAACGCCGGAGTGGCTGCCGCCATCGACGACATCGAGGAGCGCGTTCGGGCCGTGGTGCCGACGGCGCGCCCCATGTACGTGGAAGCGGCGCTCGAGGAGCCGCCCGTCAGCTGACCCCGGTCAGGCCCGGTTGGGCAGGTTCGTCCAGCCCCTGCCGTCCGCACGCCCGTACCAGCCACCTGCCGCCATCGTGCCCCCGTCGACCATGAGGGTGTTTCCCGTCATGAACGACGACAGTTCGCTGGCGAGGAACAACATCACCTTGGCGTAGTCGATCGGCTGCCCCCAACGGCCGAGCGGGATCCAGGATCGGATCAACTGCGGGTCCCTACCGCGCAGCATCCGGTCCCCGGGCGTCTGGAGCGTGTCGGCCATGTCCGGTGCGATGCAGTTGACGCGGATGCCGTCCCTCCCCACCTCGACGGCCAGCGACCTGGTGAACGCCGATACGCCGGCGTTGAACGCCGAGTAGGTGCTGTTGTATGGGATGCCCCGGAACGCCTCGACAGTCGAGACGTTGATGATCGCACCACGGCCCCGTTCGCGCATTGCAGGCAGGAAGGTGCGGGTGCATCGGAACACGTGGTGGAGTTGTATCTCGTACTGCGCAGCCCACTGGTCCTCGTCGGTCTCGGTGAACAGCCCGTTGGGCCGGTAGTCGCCCACGTTGTTGATGAGCACGTCCACGGCACCGCCTGCTACCTCGGTGGAGGTGGAGTGGAGTTCTTCGATGGTCACCGCCTCCCGAATGTCGCCCACAACGGCGACGGCCGTTCCTCCGTCCGCCTCGATGTCGGCGACCGTGGCCTGCGCCAGATCGACATCGATGTCGTTGACCACCACGGTGGCGCCTGCCGCGGCGAACAGGCGGGACGTGGCGCCACCGATTCCACCCCCGCCTCCGGTCACCACCGCTGTGGAGCCCGCAAGTGAGACCATCGCTGAAACGTCCGTTGACTGCATGTGCCGTACCCCCGATCTACCTACCCTCGGCGGCCTGCCTACCAGTTCGACTGTTTCGGCATCCAGACGGAGCCGTATGGACCGTGCCTCAGGAGACCGAGGTCCCCAGCAGGTTGCCGATCACGTAGGTCGCTCCACAGGCACCGACCGCAACCAACGTCTGACGTAGCACCATGCGCCATGCAGGTCGCTCGGTCAGTCGGGCCAGGACGGCACCGACCATCGCGGCAGCACCGACGCCGAGCCCGACCGAGGCCCAGACAGCCCCCGTGCCCCCGCTCCCCAGCCAGGGCACCAGCGGTATGAACGCCCCCAGTGCAAAGAACGTGAAGCCGGCGAGTGCCCCTCTGAGGGGGTCTCCCAACTGGGTCGGATCGACACCCAGTTCCTCGCGGGCGTGCACGTCGAGTGCCACCTCAGGATCGACCATGAACTCCTCTGCGACCCGGACCGCCTGTTCATGGTCGAGCCCGCGGTCACGGTAGATCGAGGCCAGTTCCTGTGTCTCCATCTCGGGGTTCTCGCGGATGGAGATGCGCTCGATCTCGAGCTCGCGCTCGACGAGCTCGGCCTGTGCCTTCAGGGACACGTATTCCCCCGATCCCATCGAGATCGCGCCGGCCAACAGGCCGGTGATGCCGGCCAGGCGGATGAGGGTGGGGTCGGTGCTCGCTCCGGCGATGCCGAGGATCAGCGCCACGTTCGAGACGAGGCCGTCGCTGATCCCGAACACGGCGGCTCGGGCCGTGCCTCCCTGCACGTCCCTGTGGCGGTGGACCATCGACGGCGACATGGGTCGGAACCTACTGCGCCTTGCCCAGAACGCGAGCCAAGGTCAGGAGGCGTCGACGGGAGGCAGAGGGTCCGAGCAGGGATCGACGTCGAACTTCGGATTCGAGCGCCAAGCCCCGTCCTCCCAGCCGACATCCACTATGACTCCATGGTCCGCAGCAATCGCCTCGGCCACGACTCTGCCGGCCAACCCCGCACCCTCCCGACACAAGTGGACACCGTCAACCTTGCGTATGGGCCAGACCACGCCATTTCGCTCGACCACGCGCACATACTCACCATCTCGGCTGAACGCGGGTGTGAGGTCCACGACGGACACCCGCTCATCCCGATTGGCGAGTTCGACGACAAGGCGGTTGAGCCGCTCGGGTGATGCCGCATCGGGAGGTTCCGGCAGCATCGTGAGCCAATAGAGGTCGGCTCCGTCAACGGTGAGGACCTCGACAGCAACGTCCATCAGGAAAGCGAACTGCTGCTCCCAGTCAGAATCGGTCGGCGCTGGGCGCCGGGTGGCTCCCGTGAAGACGTCCTCCTCAATGTCCCAGATGCCCACCTGAAGCACCACAGCATCCGGGCGGATCTCGGCCACATACCCAGCCCAGGCCTCCCACCAAGGTAACTCCGGCCAGCGACTGAGCCCCAGGCCCATCTGCGTCCGGTCGGTCGAGTCGATGAGCCCCGTGTGCTCCAGTGCGGCCGTCAATCCGGGCTCGATCTCATAAGTGGCGCTGTCGCCGAGCACCAGGATGCTAAGCGGATCGTCAACCGTCGGAATTCGTCCTCTTGGTAGAGGCAAGGTCGTGGTGGAGGTCGTAGTCGAACTCGCCACACCCGTCGTG